>CAITSA010000017.1 GCA_903894955.1 uncultured bacterium | reverse complement strand
GGGCGTTAAAACTTTACCCTTCGAAATAAATTTCTTAGGGACCATCGTGTATTAGTTCACCTTTCGATGAATTATTCACGACCTTGGGGGAAGTTCCTATGTATTACTACCTCGTTCGCCACTAACTTTAAACGACCTTTTGATTTGATATAATCTCATCTCGGGAAAAATAAAGTCCGTTCGACTTGCATGCCTTATCCACGCCGCCAGCGTTCATCCTGAGCTAGGATCAAACTCTAACTAAAAGTTAATTAGAACGAAACAAAACAAAAAACAGCAATGATCTTTGTAAATGCGTTGTTCCTAGCTCTTGGAATTCAAAAAAATATAGATTACTATATTTTTTTTCGGTCGGACATTATGTAAATAAATTTACATATGCTCCTTCCTTCAAAAAAATAAACAAGCTTGCACTTGTTCTCAAAAACTATTAATTTATCAAGGAATTGTGTAAATTAAAACGTCATTCCATACAAGGAAAGACGCTAAGAAAGTATATACTAACGAAAATACAGTGTCAAGCTTAAAATTCCTCTTCTTTTTTGTCTTCAAAACTTCTAAAATCTATATTAAATACAGATAAAGCAAAGTTAAGTACTTCATGAGAAGCACCAAAGAAACTCAACATTCCATCATGCACAGGAAAGCATTTTTGGGGTTTTATTTCTAGAGCATACTTTATTGCATCTTTCACTCGATTCCAAGAACCGGCAACTGGAAGTGCCAAAATTTCAATTGTTTTTTGGGGATTATAAAAAGAATCTCCTGGATAAAATAATATTTTATCAACAAAAAAAGCAGTATTAAAAACCTGCCCATAATCTTGGAAAATTTCTTCGTGTTTACAATCATAAGCTTCTATTTCCACTCCGGAAAAATCTTTCGGAGTTTTGTCCTGTAAAATTTCATATTTAATTCCAGCTCCATCTAACAACTTCCCTACTCCACGGTTTGTAATAATTACGGCTTTAGGATTTTCTGCTAAAATTTTTTTTACTGAGTCAACAGATAAATGATCCGCATGCTCGTGGGTTATTAAAATCAAATCAAGATTACGCTCTTTCTCTTGTTCTTTAGTAGTAAAAAAACCCGGGTCAGCCATAATTCTCTTACCCTTGGTTTCTATAACCAAACAACAGTGACCAATCTTTTTTATTTTCATATATTTAATATATTACACTGCGAAATTTTTTAACGTAAATTACGCAAAACACATCTAATAATAAAATTATTTCTTGGTAAATGCCTCTTTAGGAGATAATCCAGTAGCCTTGTGCGCTGGCCACCAACCAGAAACAAAACCGATCAAAATAGATAGAGCTAAAATAAGAAAAACAAACCACCAAGGAGTCAAGAAAATTTGTATTGATTGTCCGCCAAATCTAGTGGCAAGAAAACTAAGTAGGGTGTTAAAAATTTTCCCCAAACCTACCCCAATAACGATGCCTCCTATTCCTCCAAAGAGACCCATGGCCGAAGCTTCAACTAAAAATAAATTTCTAACATCATAATCTGTAGCCCCGAGAGATTTTAATATTCCAACTTCATAAGTACGCTCCATAAAACCCACAAGCATAGTGTTAAACATTCCTATGGCAGAAACAATTAAGGCCGTCACACCAAAAACACCTAAAATAATGGTTAAAATATTTGTTATTTTTCGAGCTTGGGTCACTAAGTCAATACGAGCAGAGACAGAAAAACCTTCTCCTAGTAATCTGTTACGAAGGCTTATTAAAACATCTGCATTCATAGCTTTTACTAAAACTTTATTATAAAAAGGTGGATCTTTAGAAAGAGAATCGGCAAAAATAATAGCTGTTGGAGAGGTCGATGCATCGCTAATAATACCTTTTATTTTTATTGGTGCAAGAGATTTAACTTCTTCCGTAGTATTATTTTTAATATCTTCATAAATAACCTTGAAACTAAGAGCTTTAGTTAAAGCTGTCTCGTCAGCTAAAAGACCAAGGGGTATTAAAGTTTGACTATAAACTACCGACCCTGGTTCCAAGCTCGTTGGAATAGCACCTTTATCAGGCAAAATACCTGTTAACCTAAAATAAGTCGGCTGAACAATCAGAGTGTCAACTAAAAGACCAGTGCCATTATTCTCACTAACTTCCCCTGGAAATTCAGCGACAGGACTCACCTCTGCGACATCTTGATATGTTTTTAGCTTATCTACTAATGGTTGATCTATTAAAAGATTGCTCTCGGTCGGATAGCTAACTTCCATCGTTATTAAGGAGTCTTGAGTAGTAATAAGTTTACCGATTAGAATATATTGAAGTCCATAACCTAGAGAAACCAAAAGTAAAACTGTTCCTATGCCTACAGCCATACCTAAAATAGTAAAAAAAGCTCTCTGCGGTCTGGTGCGGAAAGTTCTAAGAGAAAGAGATAATAATTCTACTACTTTTAACTGATCATTAAACATAATATTTATTATAACGTTTTCTCAAAAGTATTACTAGTACTAGATTCACTCTCATCATTGTTTTCATTTAGTATCAACTCCAATTTTTCAGCTATTAGTTGAGCCGCACGGAATGACAAACCAACACCAAATTTATTGGTTGAAAGATCAAGTATCTCCACAATTTTATTCGCAGGAATAAAACCTCTGATTCTATCAGACACAACCTGATCGAGGGAAGTAATTTGTTGTGGAGATAATTTACCTGTATAGCCTTCTATTAACCAATTACGAATACCAGCCACTTCATCTAAAATAGACAATTCTGGGTTCTTTTCTATGATGCTGAAAATATGTTCGACGTCTTTTCTTTTATCTATTATTCCTTCCAAATAAATAGTAACTCTTTCGGCTTTCTTTTTCCAAAGACCGACACCACCTTCTTTGAAGGGCTTATTAATCAACTTACGAAATTCTTTATTGTCAATTTTATTATCAAACCTATCATTTACAAAAGATTCAAAACGTTTAATTTCATCCATAGAATATCCACGAAGCAGAAAGTTTGCCAAAACCCGAGCTGAAAGCTTTTCTTCTTGGCTACCTTCACCTAAAGCTTTACCTAAGGCTTCATCTTTGATAGAAAGTTGTTCATATAATTTTTTTGATAGTGAACCTGCGACTGAACCTTTTTCAGATTTTTCCACACTGGTAATCACACCATCTTTCATAAAAAAAATACTTTTAACATCACGCAAACTCCAAGCTTCGTGAGTCACCATGATTACCGTTCGTCCATCTTTTTCATTTAATTCCTTCAAAAATTCAAGAACTATTTTAGCACTAACGGAATCGAGGTTGCCGAGTGGTTCATCGGCAATAATAATAGGAGGATTATTGGCAAGCGCGCGAGCAATACCAACTCTCTGTTGTTGCCCTCCTGAAAGTTCATACGGATAACGATCAGCATATTTTTCGAGACCAAGTCTGGCAATAAGTTTTTTTGCTTCCTCCTCCGCTTTCTTCGAAGAAACACCCACAAAAAGCATTGGGAGAGCAACGTTCTTCAAAACGCTTAGCGAAGGAACCAAGTTAAACTGCTGAAAAACGATACCAATACCTGTTTGCCTAAAAATTGCCAGCTCTTGGTTGGTTAATCCAGAGATATCACGATCATTAATTAAAACTTTCCCTTCTTGAAAACGATCAATACCAGAAATAGCATAAAGTATACTTGTTTTACCGCAACCAGAAGGTCCAAAGAAAGCTGCATAGTCTCCTCTTTCTATACTTAGATTGATATCTTTTAAGGCATGAACTTCTATTGGTTTTCCTTTGTCATACCATAAATTAACATTTTCGATTTTAATTATTGTGCTCATGAATTTTGTCCGTAAAATCGATTATCTCTTTAGGCATAAGTTCGCCTTTCGTTAAAAATCCATCAGCTCCTAGTTTAGAAGCTTCCTCTTTTATTGATTCTTCTTTTTTATTTGAAAAAATAATAATTTTAATAGAAGACAGATCTTTGTCTTTTTTAATTCTCTCAATAAAAGACAAAGTTTTCTTTATTTGTTCATCACTACTACTGCGCTCTCCTCTAGATACCATCATTACATCCAAAAATATAGTATCAGGTTTTGTTTCTTTGTCTACTATCTTTTTTTCTGCTTCATCGAGAGAGGAAACCACCGTTATTTCATAAGCATCACTACGTCCATGTACCCAGAATACATCACGAAAATAAATACGCGTCATTTCATCACTGTCAATTAAAAGAATTTTTATTTTTTTCATCATTATTTTATTTCCTGCTAATTTTGTTTTTGTATTATGTTCATAATAATACTTGAATTATAACATATGATAATACTTAATCACAACACAACATTCACTCCTACTTAATATTATTCATAAACTTAAAGGTATCATCGAAATTCTTGAAAATGATATCCATAATCGAAGCAGTCTGTTGGGGAGTGACAATAGTGCGCACTGGTGGTCGAGCGGTATTCCCTGCTCCATCGGTGGACTCTAGG
>CAITSA010000016.1 GCA_903894955.1 uncultured bacterium | reverse complement strand
ACACAGCCTTCTAATTTTTTTGCTAGATCTATTATTTCTTTAGTGTCTTTTTCTTTTTCATATGCATCTTTTAATTCTGATACTATTTCCATTGCATGATCTATGGTCATGGGCATACCTTGTGAACCCAATGGAATCATTTTTGAAATTCTGTCTCCAATAGCATAAGGGTGGGCGAGGGCTCGAGCGACATCACGGATAGCACCTCTCGCCATCATCGTACCGAAAGTTCCAATTTGAGCGACCTTATCTTCGCCATATTTTCTTTTTACGTATTCAATCATTTCATCACGCCTATTGTCGGCATAATCCATGTCGATGTCGGGAGGCGAAGGACGAAATGGATTTAAAAATCTTTCAAAGGGAAGTTTATATTCAATTGGGTTTATATTAGTGATCCCTAAAAGATAAGTAACCATGGACCCTGCGACTGAACCTCGAATGGCGCTTAAAATACCATTTTCTTTTGCATAACGAAGTAGGTCGCCAACTACCAAGAAATATGGGGAATATCCTTTTTCACGAATAATTTTTAATTCATATTCTACTCGTTCTTTAATTTCCGGAGTTTCTTTTAGATCAAGTCTTTTAAATCCAGCATAAGTGAGTTCACGTAGTTTTTCATCATAAGTTTTTCCATCTTCTATTTTAAAATCAGGGAAGACCCAACGGCCCAACTCTAACTCTAAGTTACATAAATCCGCAATTTTTGCTGTATTGGTAACAGCTTCTGGTATATCTTTAAAAAATTCTTGTGCTTGCTTTGTGTCGATAAAAGAATAATCATCATCACCAAAAGAAAATTTATTTTCATCTTTTATATCGGAGTTGGTTTGGATAGCGAGTAGTGTTTCGTGCGCTTTGCTGTCTTCCGCACAAGGATAGTGCGAATCAATTGTAGCGACCAATGGAATGTTAAATTTTTTACTTAATTTAATTATACCCTTACGTACTTCTTCATCATCTGGTACCGTTGGATGTTTCATTATTTCTAGAAAATAATTTTCTTTACCAAAAATTTCCTGATGTTCCATTATTATTTTTTCAGCTTTTTCTTCATCTTTATTAGCTAGGGCGCGGGAAAGTTCTCCACCTAGACATCCAGAAAGGGCTATGACGCCTTCAGAATATTTTCTCAATATTTCTTTGTCCATTCGGGGTTTATAATAAAATCCTTCCAAATGAGAAATGGTTACCAATCTCATTAAATTTTTATAACCAAGAATATTTTTTGCCAATAAAGTAAGGTGATATCTTTTATTATCTATGCCTGGATCTTTATCAAGTCTGCCACGGTTTGAAACATAGGCCTCTACGCCAATAATTGGTTTAATTCCAGCTTTTTTAGCTAATTTATAAAATTCAATAGCCCCATACATATTGCCATGGTCAGTTAGAGCCATGGCTGGCATTTCCCGCTTTTTAGCTAGATCCACTAAATCTTCAAGCTTAGAAAGCCCATCTAGTAACGAATAATGAGAGTGAGTGTGGAGGTGGATGAATTTTACTTCTTTGTTTTCTGGCATTTTTATGATTATACACTTTTTTTTATTTTTGGTATAATTAAGCTATGAAAAAAATACGAGTGGGTATCAATGGTTTTGGAAGGATTGGCAGAGCTTTTTTAAAAATTGCTTGGGATAGACCAGAGATTGAAATTGTGGCGGTGAATGATTTAGGCGATATTGCCAATATGGCTTACTTGCTTAAATATGATACTGTCTACCGACAGTGGAATCATGATATTAAAACAGCAGATGGATTTTTAGTAATTGATGGTAAGAAAGTAAAAATTTTAGCTGAAAAAGACCCGAGTGTCCTTCCTTGGAAAGATTTAGCAGTAGATGTAGTTGTAGAATCAACCGGACTTTTCACTACTTATGACAAAGCAAAATTGCATTTAGACGCAGGTGCTAGAAAAGTTGTTATTTCCGCACCAGCCAAGGGTGAAGATGGTGTAGTCAAAGGGGAGACAATTTTACTCGGCGTCAATGAAGAAAAATTTGGCACTTGCGATATTACTTCTAATGCATCTTGTACGACTAATGCGGCTTCACCACTGATTGCCATTTTAGATGAAACTCTTGGAATTGAAAAAGCACTTTTAAATACGGTGCATGGATATACTGCCAGTCAGTCAATCGTGGATGGTCCAAATAAAAAAGATTTTCGGGAAGGTCGCGCAGCCGCGCAAAATATTGTTCCGTCTTCGACTGGGGCAGCTATCGCTGTGACTAAAGCGTTTCCAAAACTTTCTGGACTTTTTGATGGTATCGCTATTCGGGTACCAGTGCCAGCAGGATCAATGGTAGATATTACTTTTATTTCTAAAAAAGTTACCACTGCCAAAGAAGTAAATGAGATTCTTGTAAAAGCGTCGGAAGAGAAAAGATGGAAAAACATTTTTAATACAACCGACGAATGTCTTGTTTCTAGTGATATTTTAGGAAGTCATTATGGATGTATAGTTGATTTGAAAATGACTCGAGTGGTCGGAGGTAACTTAATTAAAGTGATGGGATGGTACGACAATGAAATGGGGTATACCTACATGCTTGTCGAGCATGTAGTTAAGACAGGTAACACTATATAGATGTTTGCTCTTATTTTTAAAATTTGGTATGTGATAGCCATTTTACCATTCTTTATTTTTCTTGAAAGTAGTAAGAAGTTCTCAAAATTTTTAAAGGAAAAGAATATATACATGCATTGGGATATTCTACATTCTTTTGTTGTTCTTTTGGTTATTCTAGCTGTTATTTTGTGGTTGAATGGATTTTAGAGTTTTTCGAAGAGTATTCAGTCTATTTTAAAAAGTATTTAGATTATTACAAACAAATTTTATATGTTAAAATAAATTTATTATGAAAATATATATTGGTACAGATCATGCAGGGTATGTTTTAAAACAAGCACTCGTTGCTTCTTTAAAAGCACAAGGATATGAAGTTATAGACAAGGGTGCTTTTAAATATAATGAAGATGATGATTATCCAGATTTTGTTGCTCCGGTAGCACGCGAGGTTTCCAAAGATCCGGATAATTCGAGAGGTATTATCTTGGGTAGTACTGGCCAAGGAGAAGCAATTACAGCTAATAGATTTCCGCATGTTCGAGCTATCGTTTATTATGGTAGTGTGATACCTGTGGTAGACAATGAATCAAATATTATAATTAGATCAAGAGAACACAATAATGCCAACATTCTTTCTCTGGGTGCTAGATATTTCACTGAAGAGTCAGCAATGGAAGCGGTTAATCTTTGGCTCAATGCCCCATATAGTGGAGACGAGAGACATGTGCGTCGTTTAGCAAAAATAGATGCTCTTAAGATAGATTAATTATGGCCGACATAGTTCCCGCAATTTTAGAAAAAGATTTTAGAGAGATAAAAAATAAACTTACCTTTTTGCGCGGATTAACAAAATGTGTGCAGATAGATTTTTGTGATGGTGTTTACGTATCGAACCAAACTTGGCCCTTTGCCTCGGGTGGTTTTGAAGATGCTGATTTTCTTAAAATTATGAATGAAGAGGAAGGCTTGCCTTTTTGGGAAGATTTTGATTTTGAATTTGATTTAATGGTGGCAGAAGCGGTTGAGAATTTTAATATTTATATGAAATTAGGGCCGAAGAGAATGATTTTCCACTTAGGTGCGCAGAAAAATCTTGAAGATTTTGAACATTTTTTAGAAGGGTTAGATATGTATATACGAGATAATGTGGAAATAGGTCTTGCTTTTAAACCGAATGATGATTTATCTATCGTGTCTAGGCTTTCCCATAAAGTAGATTTTTTACAATGTATGGGTTCTGACAAGATTGGTATTCAAGGTGAGAAGTTTTCTCTTAAAGCTTTAGAAGACATAAAATTTCTTAAAAAAGAATTGCCTGGAATTGTAATATCTGTAGATATTGGTATTAATTTAGAAAATACAGAGAGTATTTTAGATGCGGGTACAGATCGTTTTGCGGTGGGTTCTAGTATTTGGAAAAGTCCAGATCCAATTGGTGCACTCCAAGATTTCCAAAGTTTAGCATAGGATTGACTGATTAAGTTTTGATTTTTAGAAACTTTGCATATTTATGCCATGGCTGAAATATGCAAAGTGAGAATATTTCATTTATAAATTTTATGAGGAAATTATTTTACAAAGGGATGCGAGTAAATTCTTTCGGTTTGCCGACTTTTTCGGTAAATGAAAAAGTCGCATAAAAACGAAAGGTAGAAAAAAATCTTTCTATAATACCACATTCTCTACTCCTTTTAAAAAAGACTCCCCAAAGAATTTAATTGTGATGTATGATATTCCTCATTTACAGAAAAAAGAAAGAGATTGGTTTCGTCGGCAATTGGTAAATTTTGGCTATATCATGATTCAAAAAAGTGTTTGGGTAGGGCCGTCGCCACTGCCGGACGATTTCTTGGATTATTTGAAAGAGATAAAAATTAAGGACAACTTTAAAACATTTAAATTAGCAAAATCTTATACTAACACTCAAAAATCATAATTTACACATTTCAGCCATGGCGTAAATATGTAAATGTAAAAAATATTAAGCAAGATTTAACAATAGAAATTTTTAAGTAGATAGTTGGCTAGTTCTTGTTACAGGTTTCTTTCTTAATGGAATTTGTGCTATTTGAAGTTGTAACTCGTCACCAACTTTTGTACTCATAGGATTTTTAGAACTTTCCTTACTGTCAAAATCAGGTAAATATGAATAACCACCATAGGTAAATATGTTATTCTGTACATCTTTTTCAATACCAAAATATTTATTAAAGGGTTCTTTTTGAAAATCTTCTGGAGAGCGAAATACTCTTTTGCGACCATCTGGAAAAATGACAACTTGTGGTTTACCAATCGGAGAGAGAATAATTAAAATGCCGTTATTGTTGAGAAGATTATAGGTCATTTTTAAATAGTTATCTAAATCAGTAGGATTATCAATTTCTAAAAAAGCTGTCCCTTGGTCAACTATTATATCAAACTTTTCCTTTTCTAAGTTATTTGTTTTTCTAAAATCCTTGCTGAAAATATTACCTTCAATAAACCTATGATTTTTATCATTTTCTACCCTAAGACCCATTTTTTCTTTAGATATCACATCAATGCCAACCCAACTGCTACCATCATTGTTGTCGGCTATCCATTTTGTATTTATTGCTTTACCACAACCTATATCGAGAATTCGTACTGGACCTTCAAATTTTGATCTAACCATTTCAACTGCCCTTAATCTAGGGTTTAAGTTCGAATTTTCAGGTAGAGTCCATGTGTCACCTCTATGAGCACCTTTATATAAGTCTTCGTAAGATTTACCTTCTTTCATGTAAATAATCATAGCATATGTTTTGGAAATATTTTATTGTGGAGTATAATTAATACAATGTTACTTACTGATGAAACAATTTTAAAACTAGAAAAGAAAGCAAACGATATTCGGATATCTATTATTGAGATGTTGGTAGAGGCTAAGTCTGGACATACTGCTGGAGCTCTTGGGATGGCGGATATTTTTACACTTTTTTATTTTCATATTTTAAAACATGATCCAAAGAATCCTGCTTGGCCGGAGCGAGATAGAGTAGTACTTAGTAATGGTCATATTTGCCCAGTTCTTTATGCGGCAATGGCGCATGCCGGATATTTTCCGGTGGAAGAATTGAAAACTTTAAGAAAATTTGGTACTCGACTTCAAGGTCATCCACATCGAGAATATTTGCCCTATGTGGAGAATTCTTCAGGTCCGCTTGGGTCGGGTTTATCGCAAGCTGTTGGTATGGCACTTGCGGACAAGATAGACCAAAAAGACCCCGAAGGAAAGCAAGCTTCCTACGGGGCAGGCGTCGATAGATTTATTTATTGTTTTATGTCCGATGGGGAACTTGATGAAGGAAATACTTGGGAAGCAATAATGCTAGCAGGGAAAAATAAATTAAGAAATTTAATAGCTATTATTGATAGAAACAATATCCAAATTGAAGGAATGACCGAAGATGTTATGCCTCTCGAGCCATTGCATAGTAAATGGAAATCTTTTAATTGGCATGTGATCGAAGTTTCTGGACATGATTTTAGTTCCTTAGATGAAGTCGTAGAAGAAGCGCAAACAATAAAGGATAAGCCGACAGTCATTATTGCGCATACTATACCTGGTAAAGGAGTTAAAGAATTTGAGAAAAATTATAAATGGCACGGTAAGGCTCCTTCTAAAGAAGAAGGAGAGATGGCGATAAAAGAATTACAAGCAATAAGATTCTAAGTTTGCAGAATTAAATGTTAAATCCAAAATTAAAATTAAATCCAAAGATATTTAATGAAGATGTGGAGCAAGTTCCGATTCGTAAAGGTTTCGGACAAGGGTTAGTGGAGGCGGGAAAGATGGATTCTAACGTTGTCGGGCTTAGCGCTGACCTTACAGAAAGCACGCAGATGAATTTATTTGCAGATAAATTTCCGGAAAGATTTATACAAGTCGGAGTGGCTGAACAAAATTTAGTAACAGTAGCTTCAGGGATGGCTGCGATGGGCAAGATTCCTTTTTGTTCTTCTTATGCGATGTTTTCTCCGGGTAGAAACTGGGAACAAATCAGGACAACGATATCTTATAATGATCAGAAAGTCGTAATGGCGGGTTCACATTCAGGTGTTTCTGTTGGTCCTGATGGTGGATCACACCAAGCTCTAGAAGATATTGCTTTGATGCGAGTGATGCCAAATATGGATGTTATTTCTCCGTGCGATGCGATCGAGGCAAAAAAAGCGACTCTAGCTGTTGCCCAAAAAGGTAAGACTAACAAGCCGGCGTATTTACGTCTAGTTCGCGAAAAAACTCCCATCATTACTACAGAGGAAACTCCTTTTGCATTAGGCAAGGCGGAAATTTATTGGATGCCAGATGTGGGACTCGCGCAAGTAGGGATAATTGTTACTGGTGGGTTGATGCATCGTACACTCCTTGCTGCGAAAGAATTAGAAGCGGAAGGTATAAAAATAAAAGTAATGAATTTATCTTCTATTAAACCTATGGACAATGATGCCGTGATTGCTCTTGCAAAAGAATGTAAAAAAATTGTAACTGTCGAAGAACATCAAATTGTTGGGGGAATGGGTTCTGCTGTGGCAGAAGTTTTGGCGGCCCATTATCCAACCATGATAGAATTTGTAGGAGTCCAAGATAAATTTGGTCAATCTGGTACACCCAATGAACTCATTGAATATTATGGTATGGGTAAAAATTCTATCAAAGAAGCGGTGAGGAAAATGCTAAAAAGAAAAATCTAGATTAACTTTTGAAGGGGTTTCGAGGCTGTCGAGCTAAGAACTTCAGGATTTTTTAAGCTTCAAAAAATCCGTACCGGAAAAAGTTTTATTCTAGATTTTTCTCGCCTTATAATCCGTTGGAGCGTTTTTTAGATATTCTTCAATTTTTTCTCTTGAGAGGAGGCCTTTTTGAGCACCAACTTCTTGAACCACTGACATAGAGTTGATGGGGCCCCAAGCAAAGGCTTCTAGGGGAGTTTTACCTAAAGCCAGAGCTGCTACAAAAGTAGAAGAAAAAGCATCTCCGGCACCAGTTCGGTCTATCGGTGGAGCAATGTCTGGATAGATAGGAATATGCCAGAGTTCATCATTCAAATAAAGATAAGCACCTTTTGGTCCATCACTGACAACAACTATTTTTGGACCCAAAGCATTAATACCTTTTGATAAAGTTAAGATATCTTTACTTTTCCCGCCTTGACTCGGCGAGGCAGGTATTTTTAAAATTATTTCCGCTTCTTCCACGTTAGAAAAGAATATTTCTGTTCTTTGATAAATATTTTTTAATGCTTCAGTGCCAAATTTTATTTGAAAAGTTCCAGGTTGGAAAGCGAGTTTGGTATTAGGATAACTTTGTAAATATTTTAATATCTCATCGTGATACTCTAAAGAATTTTCAGCCATTGAACTTAAATAAACCCAATTTGCTTCTTTTATTTTTGAAAATTCATAATTAAATTTTGTATGTTTAATTAAAATTGTGCGGTCAATATCATACCAAAGAACATAGTGATAATTTGTGAGTTTATCTTTTTCTGTGATTACGTAATCAGTTATAACCTTATCTTTATTCAAACTTTTTAAACAATCTTCTCCATGTTTATCGTTCCCGATATGAGTAACAAGAGCAGAACGTAAGCCAAGACGAGAAGATGATACAGCGGCATTCGGACTGTTGCCGACTGCTGGAATGACAGTTACTGATTCGTAGGGTACTTTGTCCCCGAAACGTACACATAGCTCAAGGGTGCCATGATTGACCAATTCTTCTGCATCTTTTAATTTTATAAACGCATCAATGACGATATCTCCAATTGCTAAAAAATCTATTTTTTCTTTGTTTTCATTTTCACTCATGATATTATTGTAACATATTATAAAATATTAAAAAATCGTAATGTCTAAAAAATTAATTTTAGTTCTGGGATTAGTTTTTTTCTTTTTAGGGGCTAATTTAGCACGAGCAGAAGTGGTGATAAATGAAGTTCAATTGAGTCCCACTGAAGGAAGATTCATAGAACTTTATAATGGAAGTAGTTCAGCAGTTGATTTAACCGATTGGTATATCCAAAGAAAAACCGCGAACGGAAGTGATTTTGGGTCTTTAATTTCGAAAACATATTTTGAGAATAAGACAATCAAGGCTGGTGGTTATTTTCTAATTTCTAAAAATATAATGGAAAATGCTGATATTGTTTTAGATAGTTTAACTCTTACAGAATCAAATACAATTCAATTAAAAAATGCAAATCGAGAAGTAGTAGATAAAATTGGTTGGGGAAGCGGTGAATCTTCGGTGGGTGATAATCCACCCGATGGACAAAGTATTCAAAAAACTGAAAATGGTTGGATATCTTCGACCCCAACATCTGGAACAGTCAATGAAACAGTGGTAACCCCACCATCAACATCTCCTACTGATAATACTAGTGGTACTAACTCTTCCAATACTAGTTCTTCTAGCAGTAGTTCTTCCTCAAGCGCAAACACTACAGAAATAAAAACAAAAGCAGTTGAAAACCATACCATGAAAGTAAAAACTTTAACCAAAACATTAGCTTTTACTGAAAAACCTTTTGAAATACAAAATAATAATGTTAGTTCAGATATAGCTATTTCTGGCGGTGTGGAAAAAATTAATTCTAATCATTCATATTTACCGATATTTGGCTCAGTTATTTTTATTGGAGCTTCGGCATCTGCTGTTTATTTTATTCGTCGAAAAAGGGTTACAGGAGAAGAAGCGAATGATTTTGAAATTTTAGACGAATAACAATTTGAAGCTTTGAAATAAAGGTTTTTTTTGCTAGAATAAAAATAAGGCATAAATTGTCTTGTTTTTATATGGAAAAAGATTATGCAAACTTGCACCTGAAATTGGTGCTTAAATATTTTTGGCAAGTGATTAGACGCTTTAAGTGGTCATTTTTCGCAGTGCTTGTTGCTACCTCACTCTTTTCTATCCTAGATGTTTATATACCATTTCAATTCCTGAAACTTTGGAATGTCTTAAGCACTAATGATTTTTCTTTTATTTCAACTGCTAGATCGATAATTATTTTTATCCTTATCTTGGGATTCTTTCGATGGATTCTTGCCAGGATTTCTGGATTTTCTCTTGCCTATTTTGAAGCGGAGACTATGGCTGGTCTCAGGGAGCAGGCCTTCTCTTATATGATCGGTCATCCTTATTCTTTTTTCGCAAACAATTTTGTAGGATCATTAACTCAAAAGATAAATAAATATGCTCGTGCTTTTGAAAGACTGACTGATCGAATGGTTGCCGATGGTTTACCTCTTGTTGTTCGTAGTGTCAGTATGTTTATTGCTGTTTATTCCTTGTTTCCTAAGTATGCTTACATTTTAGGAATTTTCTGTTTAGTTTTTTTGTTGACTGCACTTATTTATATTAAATTTAAAATTAAATATGACGTAATTGCTGCTTTGGCCGACACTAAAACTACCGGAGTTTTGGCAGATGCCATCGGCAATCATTCCTCAATTCAACTTTTTACTGGTCATAAGTATGAAAAAAATCGTACCGGAGAAATAATTCAAAAACAGAGAAAAGCTACTGTTTTCAATTGGTTTTTATGGGAAGGTTTGAACACTATCCAAAGTTTTTATTCATTAATAATTGGACCTTTAGTTTTATGGATTGCTTTAAATGATTGGGAACTTGGTACTGTCACGTTGCCTTTCATGGTGCTTTTGCAAAGTTATCTAGTTCGTCTGATTGATAATTTGTGGAGTTTTGGAGGTATCGTTCGTACTTTTTATGATAGTTTTGCTGATGCTCAAGAAATGGCTATTATTCTAAATACGCCGTATGAGATTATCGATAAGGCAGAAAAAGTTGCAAAAAATATTAAAGGAGAAGTTTCCTTTAATAAAGTAACTTATGTTTATAAAAATAATAACAATAAAATATTGGATAATTTTTCCTTAACTATACCGTCTGGACAAAAAATTGCCGTTGTCGGTTCATCTGGCGCTGGCAAAACGACTATTGTTCGTCTCTTAATGAGATTATTTGATATCACTTCTGGTGAAATTACAATTGATGGAATTGATATTAGTAAAATTTCTCAAAAAAATCTTCGAGAACAAATTTCTTTTGTTCCACAAGATCCAGTGCTCTTTCATCGTACTTTAATGGAAAATATACGTTACGGCAGAAGAGATGCTACCGATGAAGAAGTTTTAAAAGCTGCTACGCTTGCACACTGTGATGAATTTATTGATTCTTTGCCATTTGGTTATGAAACGTATGTAGGGGAACGGGGAATAAAGCTTTCGGGTGGTGAGCGTCAGAGAGTGGCTATTGCTCGTGCTATTATTAAAAATGCTCCGATTCTTATTTTGGACGAAGCGACGTCTTCACTTGATTCTCACTCTGAATCTTTGATTCAAGATGCTCTTACAAAACTAATTGCTGGTAAAACAACCATTGTCATTGCTCATCGACTTTCTACTATTAGACAAATGGATAGGATTATTGTTTTAGAGAAAGGGAAAATTGTTGAAGATGGAGTTCATGACGAGTTGGCAAATAAAAAAGATGGATTTTATAAAAAATTATGGGATCTTCAAGCGGGAGGATTTTTAGATTAAAAATAAAAAAACTTGATGGATTTAAAACACATTAGAAATTTTTCAATCATCGCGCACATTGACCATGGTAAAAGTACTTTGGCGGACAGAATGCTCGAGATTACCCATACGATCGAAACTCGTAAAATGCGGGACCAAGTATTGGACTCTATGGACCTTGAACGTGAAAGGGGAATTACTATTAAAATGCAACCCGTTCGCATGGTTTATCATGCGAATAGTTCTGACCAAAGAGAGGGGCAAGATTACATTTTAAATCTTATTGATACTCCTGGACACATAGACTTTTCTTACGAGGTTTCCAGAGCTTTAAAGGCTGTAGAAGGCTCTATTTTGCTTGTAGACTCAACTCAGGGGGTACAGGCGCAAACTCTCACCACTCTCGCTATGGCGCGTAGTAGTGGCCTTAAAATCATTCCTGTGTTATCAAAGATAGATTCTCCTTTGGCTAGGGTAGAAGAAATAAAAGAAGAAGTTGTCAATCTTTTAAATTGTGATCCAGATGAAATTTTACTAGTCTCTGGACGAACAGGAGAAGGGGTGTCAAAACTTTTAGAAGAAATTATCAAACAAGTACCAGAGCCGACCTCTACCATCCTCCCATTTAGTAAGGGGGAGGTGCCGAAGGCGGAGGGGGTACTTCGAGCCCTTGTATTTGATTTTAAGTATTCCAATCATCGAGGAGTGATAGTTTTTGTGCGGGTGTTTGATGGGAAAGTTAGGAAGGGTGACAATTTAGTTTTTGCAGTTTCTGGTGAGAAATTTATTGCTCTTGAAGTTGGAACTTTTTCTCCAGAAGAAACTTCTCGTGATTTTCTTTCCTCAGGAGAGACAGGTTATATTGTGACTGGCATAAAGAAACCGGGCATTGCCTCGGTCGGGGATACTATTACTATGTTCAAGAATCCATTACCAGCTTTTCCAGGTTATATGCAACCGATGCCAGTGGTGTGGGCTTCTGTTTTTCCAGAAGATGCAGACGATTTTGCGGAATTAAAACTTGCTTTGGGAAAATTAAAACTTTCTGACTCAGCCTTTTCTTACGAAGAAGAATCAAGTGGATCTTTGGGTCGGGGATTTAGATGTGGATTTTTAGGAATGCTCCATTTAGAAATTATTACCGAGAGACTGAAGCGCGAATTTAATTTGGAATTAGTTATTACCACACCTTCCATCACTTATGAGGTTTTATTAAAAAATGGAAAAAAAGAAAAAGTTTATTCACCATTTCATTTTCCCGATGATGGTTTAATCGAGAATGTTTTTGAGCCTTGGGTAAATTTAAAAATTATTACTCCTGTTCAATATGTTGGCAATATTATGCAACTTCTTTTTGACCATGAAGGGGAGGTAGGTGATACAGAGAATTTTGGAGACCTGCCTGGCCGGCAGGCAGGTAATCGTGCCATTTTGTCTGTGAAAATGCCCCTCCGAGAGTTGATGCGTAATTTTTTTGATGAATTAAAAAGTGTTTCTTCTGGTTATGCTTCTATTTCTTATGAAATAGGGGAATTACGAGAGGCAAATGTCACTAGACTTGATTTACTAGTGGCAGACGAAGTGGTGCCAGCTTTTTCTCGGGTGGTAGCTAAAAAAAGAGCTGAAATTGAAGCGGAAAATGCAGTTTTAAAATTGGATGAATTATTACCTAGACAAATGTTCACTTTAAAAATTCAAGGTCGTGCGCTTGGACGTATTATTTCTTCTCGCACGAAGTCTAGTATGAAAAAGGATGTGACTCAGCACATGTATGGAGGTGACATCACGCGTAAAATGAAGCTTAGAGAAAAGCAGAAAAAAGGAAAGAAAAAGATGAAGGAAAGAGGCAGAGTAAATATTCCTCAAGATGTATTTTTGAAAATGATGCGCGCAGGAGATAAATAAATAAACACCTTTTTAGGGTACAAATTTTTTGAAGCTTAAAAAATTTTGAAGTTTGCTCGCCGTCGCTCGCAAAACCCCCGAAAAAGGTGTTTATTTATTTATCTGAAAATTGGAGAATAAAGCAATATCATACTGACAATAATCAAGACACTAACTACTGCCCAAGCGATTTGGATTCTCTTTTGATGTTTTTTATTAAAAAGCATACAATGAGTATAGCATAAAATGAGAAATTTAGAAAAAAAAAGAGGTTGGAAAAATATAGTGCAATCAAAACCATTTTTGATACTTTTTGGTATTGTGTTAATAATTTTTTCTTGGAATGTTTTTAGTTTTTGGAATAAAATGCAAGAAACTAGTAAAAATAAACAAATAATTGAAGATAAGGTTACCGCCTTGAAACAGCAAAAAGAAGATATTTCGTCCGAAATAAATAGTTTAAATACTGATCAAGGCAAAGAAAAGTTTTTTAGAGAAAATTTAGGTTTAGTGAAAGAGGGAGAAGATGTAACCATAGTAGTGGAAGACAAAAATCCACCCGAGGCTCAAAAAAACACTTCTTCCTCGTTTTTTTCTTTTTTTGAGAATTTGTTTAAATGATATGTTATAATTTTAATATGGATAATAAAAATAATTTAGAACAAAAGATTGCAGTAATAGGGGCTGGGGCAGTAGGTTCAACCGTTGCTTATACATTAATGGTTAAAAATTTAGCATCTGAAATTATATTGGTAGATATAAACGAAGAAAAGGTTAGGGGCGAAGTTATGGATATTAATGACGGGTTGTCTTTCTCTGAAACCCAAAATGTAAAAATTGGAAACTATAAAGATGTTGCTGATGCGGATATTATAGTTTTAACAGCCGGGGTGGCACAAAAGCCAGGAGAAACTAGACTTGATTTAGTAGTAAAAAATAAAAATATCATTACTTCGATTTTTACAGAAATAGGACAAATAAAATCATCCACTATTATAATTGTTGTCAGCAATCCAGTGGACATTATCGCTTATCTGGTGCAGGAAATTTCTGGGCTACCCAAAAATCAAGTTTTTGGAACTGGTATGGGATTAGATTCTGCTAGACTACGTTCAAATTTAGCTAAACGTTTTAATATTGAAAGCGAGCAAGTTGAAGGTTTTGTTATTGGTGAACATGGTGATAGTGAGTTTGTGGCTTGGAGCACTGTTAGTATTGGAGGAAAGATGGTCAAGGATATGCTCAAAGAAGAAGAAATGAATAGTATTGAAGAAACTGTTAAAAAAGAGGCTTATGAAATAATCAATCGAAAAGGGGCGACTTATTACGGCATTGCGATGGTTGTGGCAGATGTTGTTGAGGCTATTATACTCAATCAAAATAAAATTATTCCTGTTTCTTCTCGTTTAAATAATTGGAATGGAGTTGATAATATTTGCCTTGGAACTCCAGCAGTTATTGGAAACACAGGTGTAGTTAAGCTTTGGCCTATAGAATTAAATCCAATAGAAAAAGAAAAATTAAAAAAATCAGCGGAAATAATCAGACAATATCTTTAAAATGGAAACGAGATGGATTAAAAACTTTGATGATTTAGCGACGACTGTAAATCGTAAAATGGCTCTAGAAATAGTTGAAGCTGGGTTTGAGTCTATCAGTACAGAAATAGTAATAAAAAACAAAATAAAACTTGAAAATAATATTTTATTTATCAATGATGAAAGTTTTGACTTAAATAAATTTAAAAATATAAAAGTTGTTGGTTTTGGTAAATCTTCTTGCGAGGCAGCTTTAGCCTTGGAGAATATTTTAGGATCTAGAATTACAGAAGGGGCTGTGATTGGTTTAGAAAAAGCCTCCACTAAATACATTGAAACTTTTGCCGGTACACATCCAGAACCGAGCGAGGTTAATATTATTGCTGGGAAAAAGATATATAAAATAATCAAAGATTCTGTTGAAGAAGATCTGATTATTGTGCTTGTCTCTGGTGGAGGTTCAGCTTTATTGTGTTCTTCTTTAGATGAGTGTTCTCAAGAGCAAATACTATATGAGGCATCTATAAAATCAGATGAAACAATTATAGAGTTAAATACTGTACGAAAACATATTCCTTCTTTAAAGGGTGGAAATTTGGCGAAAATTGCTTATCCTGCGACCATTATTGGTATTATCTTTTCAGATGTTCCAGGAGATGTTTTTGAAGACGTGGCTTCTGGTCCGACTTATAAAGACATCACAACTATAGAGGATGCTAAAAAAATTATTACTGAAAATAGTCTGGGAGAATTTGATTTAATAGAAACACCTAAAGAAGATAAATATTTTGAAAAAGTACACAACTTTGTTTTAGTTTCCAATAAAACAGCCGTTGAAGCGATGGCGAAAAAAGCAGAAGAATTTAATTTAGGAGTAAATATTATTTCCACTACTTTATACGACGAAGTAGGTGAGGCGCTTAAAAAAATATTTGCTAAACAAATAGATAATTCTGTTTCTTTAGCCGCTGGGGAGCCAAGGATTGTCGTTCCTGAGAATGGGGGGAAGGGTGGCAGGAATCTTCATATGGGACTTTCGGTGATTAGAAATAAACTTATAGAAAAAGAAGGTTTAGAGAATTCTGTTTTTATATCTTTTGCCTCTGACGGTATGGACAATAGTGATGTCTCAGGAGCGGTGGTTGATAGAAATACCATAGAAAAAGCTGAAAAATTAGGGCTAGATGCTAATGATTTTTTAAATCGTTTTGATTCATATGATTTTTTCCAAAAAACTGGAGACTTAATAATCACAGGTCCTACTGGCGCCAATGTTTCTGATTTAATGATTTTGTTGAGGAAAAAATAAAAAAGTTTATTTATAAGTTTTCTTTTCCCACTGCTTCGGAAATATTTTTGTAGCCATCTCTCTTTAAGAGTTTGACGAGTCCGAGATTTATATCGCTGATCACTTGAGGGCCCTCAAAAATCATACCGGTGATGAGTTCTAGCAGGGTAGCTCCTGCTTTGATTTTTTTATATGCATCTTCTTCGTTAAAAATTCCACCACCACCTATAATTATTTTTTCCCCTTTGTAAAATTTATATACTTTTCTAATAAGCTTGTCAGATAATTCAGCAATGGCTTTACCAGAGAACCCGCCTTGGCCAGAATGACCTAATGAATTTATTTTTGTTAAATTTGTGCAAACAAAACCATCTACCGGATATTTTTGACAAACTTTTAGAGTTTTCTCTAGTTCTGCGTCTTTTAAATCAGGGGATAATTTTACAAAAACAGGTTTCTTTTTTGGAATAGAGAAAATTTTATTTAAAAGTAGATCCAGATTTTGAGATTCCATAAAAATTGGTTTTTCTTCACAAGTATTTGGACAACTAATATTGATGGTAAAATAGTCACCTATATCTTGAAAAGTTTTATAAGTAAAAAAATAATCTTCAATTCCTTTGTTTATTTCTGAAGTTTCTATCGTATTAGTTTTTGCAATATTGATACCAACCGGCAAAGACCAAATTTTATTTTTCAACTGTTGGTGCAAAATTTTTGCCCCTAAATTTTTTAGCCCATAATTCACTCGTACGCTTTTAGATTCAGGCAAACGATATAATCTGGGTTTAGGATTACCTCCATGTGGATCCTTGGTAATTGAACCAATTTCCGTAAAACCAAAACCTAAAGAAGGCATAATATCAATTAAAGTTGCATTTTTATCAAAACCAGCGGCCAAACCAATTGGATTTTTGAAATTTATTCCTAAAATATTTTGTTCTAGAACTGGATTTGAATAACTGAAACAAAGAGAAACGATTTTTCTGGTTACCGTGTATTTACTAAAAAAACGTAAAAAACTGGATATTAAGTCGTGTATATTTTCTGGGTCAAACTTAAAAAAAATAGGCTTTAAAATCCATTTATATTTTTTTCGGACTATCCAGTTTCTAATAGCAATTAATCTATCTAGCATATGTTGATGGTAGCAAAAATATGGTAAAATGAAAAGCATAATGGAAAGAGAAAAAAATAATGTTGCGTATATAGATGGAGCGAATTTACATAAAGGCATAGAAACTTTAGATTGGGAATTTGACTATGGACGTTTTAGAGTTTGGTTGAAAGAAAAATATGGTGTTAATCAAGCATATTTATTTTTAGGATTAATTCCAAAATATAAAGATCTTTACACAAAATTACAAGAGCAAGGATACACCTTAGTTTTTAAAGAAGTTATTTTTGATGGTAACGGAAAAGCAAAAGGCAATTGTGATGCAGACATTGTTGTTCACGCTATGCAAAATGCTTATGAGAATAGATTTGAAAAAGCCATTTTAATTACTAGTGATGGTGATTATGCTCCACTGGTGAAATTTTTAAAAGAGAAAAATAAAATTGGATTTGTTTTATCACCATATGAAACAAAAAAATGTTCAATTTTATTAAAAAGAACGGGAGTGAAAATATCTTATATTTCTGAGCAAAAAAATATTCTCAAGAAGGACACAGAAAGAAAAAGCCCCCAACGTGGACGAGCCACATAAGGGTCTTCTTCGTAAGGATCTCTGAAGTATATCAAAGTGCAATACAAAAATCAATAGTTATCCACAGTATTAAAATTATAGTATAATCAATAAATAATGAATAAAATTACTAAAATTCTTGCGCAAGAGATTAAAGATTCTAGAGGAAATCCAACCATAAAAGTGACAGTATTTGCTTGCTCGTCCATAGCTTTAGCGCAGGAGGGTGGAGACGTATCGGCTAGCTTTTCTGTGCCTTCTGGAGCATCTGCGGGTATTCATGAAGCGCATGTTATAGAAAATAGTAAAGCAATTTTTAATGTAAATGAAATAATATCGAAAGCATTAATTGGTCAAAATATTTTAAACCAGAAAGAAATAGATAGAATTATGATTGAGTTAGATAGCGCTCCTAATAAAGATAATTTAGGTGGCAATTCTATCATTGGTGTTTCTATTGCTTGTGCTAAAGTAGCAGCAAAGGTTTCTGAAATTGAAACATATGAATATTTGCGAACTTTGGCGGAGATAAAGCCATCGCGTAAAGTACCTTATTTATACATGAATTTAATAAATGGAGGAAAACATGTATCTCGAAGTCCCTCAAATTCTTTCGGGACGAATAACGAGTCACTCGCTTTTCAAGAATATCATGTTGTACCCGATGTTGATAATATCAAAGAAGCAGTTGAAATGGGTACTTTAATACAAAATTCTCTAAAGGAAATAATTAGGAAAGATTTAGGTGAAGATTCTCTTGTTTTAGGAGACGAAGGTGGCTACGCTCCAAAAATAAGTAACATCAGAAAACCATTAGAATATTTAAATATTGCTTTAAAGGAAAATAATTTGGAAAAGAAAGTACGACTAGCGCTCGACGTAGCATCTTCGTCTTTTTACGATAATGGAAAATATAAAGTCGCAGATCCCGAGAATGAACGAGGGATTGATGGTAAAGAAATATCAAAAGAAGAATTAATGAGTATTTACAATTCTTTAATTGCTGAATTTAATTTACTTTCCATAGAAGATTCTTTTGATGAAGAAAATTTTGCTAGTTTCAGAGAATTAAAAGAAACTAACAAGAATCTTTTAGTGGTAGGTGATGATTTAACTGTGACGAATAAAATTCTTTTAGAAAAAGCAATAGAAGAAAAAAGCATAAATGCTATGATCATAAAGCCAAACCAGATTGGGACATTGTCTGAAACTCTGGAAACTATGAAATTAGCCCGTGAAAACGGTATTGAACTTATCGTGAGCCATAGAAGCGGGGAAACCGATGATGATTTTATAGCCGATTTGGCTTATGCTTTCAATTGTTTTGGTCTGAAAGCCGGCGCCCCCACAAAACCTGAAAGAAAAGTGAAATATGATAGATTGATAAAAATTTCAGAAAATAAACTATGAAAAAAGAAGTATCGGAAACTGAGAGTCAATATTTTATAAACTGGGCAAAAAATTTAATTAATGTAAATACCACCGTGAGCAAAGAACATCATGGTGATGAAGGTGTTGTTTATAAAATTGATAGTGAAAAAGAAAATTATTTTCTAAAAATTAAAAAGGGCTCTACTTTTCAAAAAGAAAGTGAGAGACTCGCATGGTTTCAAAATAAACTTCCAGTTCCTAAGATCGTTGGTTTTATAGAAAAAGATAATATAAGTGCGATTCTTTTAACTGCATTAAAAGGGAAAAATCTTGCAGTACTTTGTAAAGAATGGTCATCTGAAAAAGTTGTAGACAAACTAGCTGAAGCATTGCGTCAATTTCACAAGGTCAACAAACAAGGATGGCCTTTTGATAAAGATGATTCTAGGAAAATACTAGTGCACGGAGATGCTTGTCTTCCTAACTTTATTTTTAATGGTGATTCTTTTTCTGGTTTTATAGATTTAGCTGATGCTAAACTTGCAAATATGGAAGTTGACTTAGCGGCAGCAATTTGGAGTCTTCAATATAATATGGGATCAGGTTATGGGCTTAAGTTTTTAGAAAAATATGGTTATAAAAATGCTACTGATGATATAGTAGAGGAACTTCGTCTTAAGTACGAAGGTTATCAGCGAGCACATGGATTTTTATAATTTTGATATAATAATATTATGAATAACCCAAACCCAGGTAAGGTAACAAATAATTTAGTAATAGAATTGCATATTCCTAACTTTCAATTAGCTAGAGATTTTTATAGTATGTTTGGTTTTACTGAATTCAGATACGATCCAGTCTCTGGGGGTAATAGCGATTTAGGGTATTTAGTTTTATCAAGAAGTGATGAAATAGGAGAAACTCATTTAAATTTTTACGGAGATAAAGAAAAAGTTGCTCAGCACTCTCATTTTAGAGATTTTTCACCTAATACACCTCGTGGATATGCAGTAGAAATTACTATCCCTGTTTCTGACGTAAAAAAGTTATGGGAAGAAGTAAAAAATAAACTCACTGAAAAACAAATTGCGCAACCTTTAACGCTAAAACGCTGGAATAAATGGGATTTTCGAATTGTAGACCCATTTGGATTTTATATTCGTTTTACTGAATTAGTAGATTGGGGGCAATAAAATTAGATTATTGTTTTAAAATATTTTTATAAAATATGTTATAATTACTGCATATCTTGGATTAAATATTATTTATTAGTTAAAGTTTAGAATTATTTATGGTAGAAGAAAAAAAAGAACAGAGTTTTGTGAAGTGGTATAGTGAGGTAGGAATTGCCGATGTTCCTATCGTAGGAGGTAAAAATGCAGCTTTGGGGGAAATGTATTCTAATCTTGTGCCACTTGGTGTAAATATACCAAATGGTTTTGCTTTAACAGCGGATGCTTACCGACATTTTTTTAAAAAAACTGGTTTAGATGAAAAAATAAAAGAAATTTTAGCTGATCTTGATACAAAAAATATTCGTAATTTACAAGTGCGTGGTAAAAAAGTTCGGGAAGCTATTTTGAAAGCTAACTTGCCACAAGACCTTCAAGACGCAATTACAAAATCATATGCAGAATTAGGGAAGAAATATGGAAAAAATAATGACGTGGCTGTTCGTTCATCAGCTACGGCCGAGGATCTTCCAGGGGCTTCTTTTGCTGGTCAACAAGAGACTTATCTCAATGTGCATGGCATAGAAAATATACTTGTTGCCACCAAGAAATGTATCGCTTCGCTTTTTACTGATCGAGCTATTTCATACCGTGCTGATAAGGGATTTTCTCATTTTGACGCTGCTCTTTCTGTCGGTATTCAATGTATGGTGCGTTCCGACCTTTCTGCTTCCGGGGTGGCCTTTACTATTGACACAGAGACAGGTTTCGATAAAGTTATAGTTATCACTGGTATTTATGGCCTAGGTGAATTTATTGTGCAAGGAAAAGTTATTCCAGATGAATTTATAATTTTTAAACAGAACCTTGAAAGTGGCAAAAATCCAATTATTGGAAAACATATTGGGAAGAAAAATATTAAACTTGTCTATGCAAAAGACGGCACGAAGGAAGAAAAAGTTTCTCTAGCGGATGAGCAGAAGTTTTGTCTTACAGATGAGGAAGTTGTTAAATTAGCAAAATGGTGTTTCCAAATAGAAAAATATTTTTCAAAAAAACATGGACGTTATCAACCGATGGATATTGAGTGGGCTAAAGATGGAAAAACAGGTGAACTTTTTATTGTTCAAGCGCGTCCAGAAACAGTTATTTCAGGAGAAGACAAAAATGTTTTAAGAGAATATCAATTAGAGAGGAAAAGTAAAGTATTAGTAAGTGGTATTGCTGTTGGTTCGAAAATTGGCAGTGGAAAAGTTCGTATTTTGCGTAGCGCAAAAAATATTAATGCATTTAAAAAAGGAGAAGTATTGGTGACAGAAATTACTGACCCAGATTGGGAACCAATCATGAAAATTGCTAGCGCCATAGTGACGGATAAGGGTGGACGCACCTCTCACGCTGCTATTGTGTCCCGTGAGCTCGGTATTCCTTGCATCGTAGGGTCAAATAATGCGACTAAAGCATTAAAAAATGGACAAAACGTGACAGTGGATGCCTCTAGTCAAGTTGGTAATGTTTATGAAGGAATTATTCCATTTAAAATTTTAGAACATCACCTTGATAAAATACCTAAAGTAAAAACAAAAATAATGATAAATATTGGTTCTCCAGATGAAGCATTCAAAAACCACAATCTTCCCGCACAGGGAGTTGGTTTAGGGAGATTGGAATTTATTATTGCTGAAAATGTTCGGGTCCACCCAAATGCTTTGATAGATTATAAAAAATTAAAAACAGGAAACCTGCCTGCCGGTAGGCATGGGAAAACTCCATATATAACAAAATTACTAAAAGAAATTGATCGTTTAACACCTCTTTATAAAAACAAGGCACAATTTTATGTAGACGAACTTGCTTTGGGGATTGCAAAGATTGGTGCTACTTTTTTTCCAGAAAAAGTTATTATTCGTTTTTCTGATTTCAAGACGAATGAATATCGTACCTTGTTGGGTGGTGAATTATATGAACCTCACGAAGAGAATCCAATGTTGGGCTGGCGTGGGGCTTCGCGATATTATGATCCTAAATTTAAAGAAGCGTTCAGCTTAGAGTGTCAGGCAATGAAAATTGTTCGAGAGGATATGGGGCTTACAAATGTGGTTCCAATGATTCCATTTTGCCGAACTCCAGAAGAGGGTAAAAATGTGGTAGAAGTAATGAAAGAGTTTGGTTTAGACCGCACCAAGGACAGTTCTCTGCATATCTATGTGATGTGCGAGATACCTTCTAATATTCTTCTTGCAGATGAATATTTAGAAATTTTTGATGGAATGTCTATTGGATCAAATGATTTGACTCAACTCACTCTCGGACTCGATCGTGATTCTGGAATAGTTACTCATATTGCCAATGAAAATAATCCTGCAGTGAAAAAACTTATAGCTGAAATTATTCATAAATGCAAAGAAAAAGGGAAGTACATAGGTATTTGTGGTCAAGCACCTTCCGACTATCCAGACTTTGCAGAGTTCCTCGAAGAGGAAGGTATAGAAAGTATGTCACTAAATCCTGACACGATTATTAAAATAATCATGGCCCTCAGTAGTAAGGAAACAAATGTTTAAACTTGAAAATTTAAATGTTAAAAAAATAAAAGATGTAGCGAAGAAAACCGTTGCTATTGGCGCAGCTACGGTAGTGTTTGGGGGAGCAGGAGGATTGGGAGTTAAAGAAGTCCAAGCTGGTACTGCTGGAGAAGACAAAGGAAAAATTTCTTCTATTGAAAATACAAAATCAAAAGAAAATGTGAAGAGAGTAGATCTTGAAAAGAAATTATTAGAACAGTATCAAAAAAAGGAAAAAGAAAATCTACAAGAACACGCATCAAAAATAGCAGAAAAAATAAGACAGGAACAGATCGAACACTATAGCAGTAAAGAATATTTAGATAGATTGGTAGTTGAATATGGGGGAAATGAAAAAAGAGCCAAAGAAGTGCAGTCAGAAAGAGTGGCAAATTTAAAAACAGTCGAAATAGATACGTCTCTTAGCTATGCAGAATTTGCAGATAAAATTAAGTCTACAAAGACAAATGTAGATGGAACAAAAAATCTTTTTTTATTAGGTGTATATGATGATAAAGTAAGGGTACCTTATGATATTAATGAGAGAATAATGGAAGCAAAAATTTTAATTAGTAAACTAAACATAATAAATGGTATAGAAATAACTGATCAAATGAGAAAAATATTGAAAGATGAGCTTGGTGTGTCTTTGGAAAACATATTAAGACATGAAATTACTCATGTTGCCACAGGAAAGTATGGAGAAATGTCAAATAATGCAATTGAAATTTTTAAAAAATCATATGTGCCATCAGGAAATGGGATAGACAAATATTTTATGCACCCCTTAGAATTATTAGAAAGAAAGAAGGCTATGGATAGGGAAATGGAAAGATTGGGAATAAAAAAATATGGTGAAGAATTTATACCAGAAAAGCATTACAAACAAGTGATTGATGCTTATGAAAAAGGTTTATTTTCTGAAGACGCAAAAGATGCAAAAGAATTCATGTTGATAATAAAAAAAGACCCAAATCTCTATAAAGAAATTTTTAATAACATAGCAAAAAATGAAAGTGTGGAATCTCAAAATATTCAACAAGCTTAATTGCTTAAAAATATCTTGAAATTTAATCTATATTATGTGCTGGGAGGGAGACTCGAACTCCCAAGGGTTGCCCCACTAGTTCCTAAGACTAGCGCGTATACCAATTCCGCCATCCCAGCAATTCAATGTCGCCACGAATATTTTCTCGCCGTCGCTCGAAAATTTCTCGGCCCCGGCTCATGGTTTTGCGTACTCGCAAAACATCATTCCGTCTCGTCCACGCTAGAAATTTCCAGCAGTGGAAATTTCTTTCACGCGTGTCCGCCCTGGAGGGATCGAACCTCCGACCTTATCCTTAAGAGGGATCTGCTCTACCAGCTGAGCTAAGGGCGGTTATATTAAATTGTGTGCCCGAGGTGGGAATCGAACCCACATGCCTTACGGCGATCGATCTTAAGTCGATTGCGGCTACCAATTACGCCACTCGGGCAAACATTCTAAAATATTTTAACATACTTTAGATGGAGGCCTGGGTGGGAATCGCACCCACGTATATTCCTTTTGCAGAGGAATGCCTTACTACTTGGCTACCAGGCCTTATTTTATTTAATCAAACCTTACTATTTAAAGAAGTCTAACCATTTCGAAGCAATTCGTCAATTTTTTGCCTATTTTTTTCTCCTTGATCTATGGCTACATCCAGAAAAGGAATCGTTTTTATTTCTATGTTCTTTTTAATAAATCCTCGCAGTTCTCCGAGGTTACGTTTTATAAATCCTAGAGCATCTTTTTCTTTTGTAGAAGGAAGGACGGTAATAAAGATGGTTGCTCTTTTTAGGTCAGGGGAACAGGATGTGGAAGTAACCGTAATTAGAGAAGTTCTATTATTTTCCCGTCCTAAAAAGCTTGCCGCCAGTTCCTTTATTTGATTTGCTACTTTTTCCTGCCTGCCGGCAGGCAGGGCGTTTCTTTGCATCATAAATTTTATTTTTGTGTTATTGAAAACGACTCTAATATGTCTCCAGCCACAACTTCTATT
>CAITSA010000015.1 GCA_903894955.1 uncultured bacterium | reverse complement strand
AGTTGATCAATAGTTTGATTTGGATAGAATCCATAGCAAAGCGCCTTTTGATTTAGGGTACCGTGGAAGCGTTCAATTTTACCATTTTCTTCTGGGCAGTAAGGCGTATTTTTTCGGTAGACGATATCGTGTTCATTTAACAATTTTTTCAATTTTTCATTTACAAATTCTGTGCCCTGGTCGGTTCGTATTTTCTGAATTGTGAATGGTGCTCGCTTGATAACCATTTTTACAAAATCTTCTGTGTTGATAGCATTGGCTGTCTCGTAGCTCCAGACAAATACCCATCTGCTAGCATCATCAATAATGGTATATATCACTTTGCCTTGCTTGTAGCCGAAGGGATATTTAGTATCCATCTGCAATTCTTGCCCTGGTATTTGATGGCTGAATAATTGCTTTTTCCATCTTTTCTTGGTTGCCTCGTAATATTTTGTGTAGCGAATATTGTTTCTCTTCAAAATGCGATAGATAGTCGTGGGGTGAAGAGAGACATTGTATTCATCTTGCAATTTGTCAGCCAGTGTTTCTACGCCGTCAGCCGAATTCCGATCAGCTAGATTAATTACGCATTGTTCTAGAATTTCAGTTGTCTTGTTATGAGCAGGTTGATATCTTCTTTTAGCCTGGGCTTGTCTGATTCCGTCTTCGCCAAATCGTTTGTACCGCAAGAGATGTTTGTGAATTGTTTGCCGAGAAAGCGACATTTCACGAGCAACCGACACGACAGTTTGTTCTTTTTTAACAACACTTTCCAGCTTAGAAATTAATAATTGCATATATCTGGGGTCAAAACTATTCATATTGGCTAATAATATAATAAATAATTACATATCTATTATATTTTAGCCATTAAAAGTGTAAACCCCTTTGCTGCAATGTTAACAAACAAAAAAATAACCCTTAGCCGTCTACAAGACCAAGGGTTACTGCGAATCACTGTTTTTACATTAATAAGAAAATTTTACCCATTTTACTGGACTTTTAAGGCCACTCAACGCTTTAGTGATCTTTTTCTTTAGACCACTGGCCTCATCCTCCTTGGAAAAAAGACCAATAAGACTATTAATCTGCTTATTTCTGTCTCCGCCGACAGAAAAAGTTAACGCCGCAGAATCAGTTATGGTCACCAATGTTTCCTTATCAAGCACTTCCACCAATCTCTCCTCGACTTGTTTCAAGAAGCTTTGAGCCCCCTCTCGTCCGTCAGACAACAGACCATTGCCGTAAATAATAAGATGGACCATTTTCCCCTCCAATTATGTTATTTGGTTAACTAAAAAATGTGCGAAACCTAAAAGTAATACTTTAAAACTGTTTTGTCAAATAAAAAAGCCCTGGCGATAAATTGCTAGGGCTAATCTTTTTTCTCAAGGAAGAAGCTCAACCTCAATGGAAAGCTTCATACTTTTCTTCAAAAGCTTAAGTTTACCGCTTAATCCAGTCGCCAATGCCAACATTTCAATAATTTTAAGGCAAACAGCTGGTTTAACTTGCAAAATGACATTCAGTTTATCTGCCACATTCCCCCAAAATAAGCACAGATTCCCTTCCTCACGGACAACACTGAATGCTCCTTTTTCCCTGTCATAAACAATAACATCCCCAGCTTCAAGTTTTGTCTTTTGAATTTTTTTCTTAAAATCATCACCCGAACCGCAATAATTACCTGGAAGAAAATACATAAACACCTCCTTTTTATTAATTTTCGTTGAAAACGATCGTGTTCACGGGCCGTCCTTTCTCATTAAATAATTCAACATCTCTTTAGCCGAACTGCTTTTTAGGGCGTAAATTTTGAGCGTTTCCAGTCTCTTGATTTCATTTAGTGCTCCAAGCATCATAATAAATAAACACTTGGGCTTATTATTTGGGCAAAAAGATGGTTCTTTGCCAGACAAATACATCTCTAAAGGAAACATCAACCATTCTTTTTCTTTTGCAACAGCAATTTCGTACTCTTCAGGATTTTCTTTTTTAACTAATTCTAGAAAGTCTTCAATTTCCGTTAAAGACTTTTGAGAGTCAGAGGTGCTTCTTTCAACGCCTTTATTGACAACATCGGCACCACAAAGAAAACAAGCCCAAAAATTAGCCAAAGAATCAATATACTTTTT
>CAITSA010000014.1 GCA_903894955.1 uncultured bacterium | reverse complement strand
GTGGGGCTAGGAATAAAAAATAGTTTTAATTCTAGGGGAACATCAATTTTCAGTTCAGAAAAGATAATCGCCCGTCACGTCAAGGGAGCCGGGAGTACCCGAAGATCCTACATTCGTGGGATTTAAGGTAAGTTCGGTAACAGGGACGAAGTCGTAACAAGGCACGGCTAGCGGAAGCTGGTCGTGGAATAATTCAATTTGAAAAATGTCCCAACTTTACAAAAGAAATTTTGTAAAGTTGTGGGTCGCACCTCAAGTGCAACCCAAGCCTCGGAGAGGCCGGACCTATTGAGTCGGTATTGTGTCGCTCAATTGACGACACAATAGTTTTTGCTCAAACTTAAAATGAGCCGGACAATATGGAAAGACATATAAAATAAAAAAGTTAAAAAAGAACGAAACAAAACAAAGCACAGCAACAAAATACCCCGCGCAAGCGGGGTGTTTTTTGTTGTAATTTTATTATATAATAAAATTTATGGATGGATATAAATATTCACAATTTCTTGAGCAAAATAAACCAACTAATGAGTTTCAAGCTGGGATACTAGACTACACTATAAGGAACTTTAGAAAAATTAAGAGTAGAAAGGTTGGCGACATTACAATGATTTCTCAGAAAGATATCAAGGACTACCCTTGATATATTGTTTTTGTTTATTGTATACTTTAAAGATGGAACGAAAAATAAAATTTGTACCAGGAGAATATTACCATTTATATAGTCGTGGTGTAGAAAAAAGAAAAATATTTCTTAACACAAAAGATTATGAAAGATTTATGGCACTTTTGTATGTAATGAATCAGCCTGAATCTTTTCATTTTACTAATTTCTTAAAGAAAAATAAAATTGGAGAAATTTTTAACGAGCCAAAGAACAAAAGTCTCGTTTCTATTTTAAGCTATACTCTAATGCCTAATCATTTTCATATTTTAGTTTACGAGAACAAGGAAGGTGGAATTAGTAAATTTATGTCGAGATTACTTACGGCATATTCTATGTATTTCAATACTAAATATAAACGGAGTGGTCCATTATTAACACATCCATTTCGTTCACAACATATCTCTAACGAAGCTCAATACTTATGGATTTTTTCTTACATACATCTGAATCCGATTGGAATTATAAAGAAAGATTTCAAAATTAATGGAATTGGAAATAAAAATATAGCTACAGATTTTTTGAAATTTTACAAGTATTCAAGTTTTTTTGAATATAAAGGCATAGATCGACTCGAATCAAAAATTTTGGATTTATCAATGACCCCAGATTATTTATTAAAAGATGAATTAAGTATGGAAAAGTATAATGAATGGTTAAAAATATATCAAGGGTAGTCCTTGATATTTTAATATGGGTGTTATAATAAAATAGTGATTGAAAATAAAAATAAAAAACGAATCGGAATATTGCGGGGTGGGGCGGGAAAGCATTATGCGTCTTCACTTAAAAAAGGTGGGGAGATTATAACGCACATTTTTGAAAATTTAAGTGATAAATATAAAATAATTGATATTTTAATTGATCAAGATTATCTTTGGCATATCAATGGTGTGCCTATCCTTCCTGCTGATTTAATAAATAAAATTGATGTAGTTTGGAATACTTCTCATACCAGTTTTTCTAATATTCTCGACAGTTTATCTATCCCGAACGTCGGCACTCCATTTTTTGTTTCGGGATTAGAAAATAGCAGAGATCTTTTACATGAACATATAAAAAGTATAAATTTACAAATGCCGAAATCTGTAATTTTACCTGTCTATCAAAAAGATTTTGATGCCCGCCCGCCATCGCTTCGCTCAGGCGAAAGCGGGCGGGGACAACAAGAACAATATGCTATAAAAAAGGCTAAAGAGATTCATGGAAAATTTTGTGCTCCTTGGGTTGTGAAATCTTTTACAGAAGATTCAAACATGGGAATACATTTAGCAAAAACTTTTCCTGAATTAGTGAATGCAATCGAAGATGGAGTGAAGCACGAAAAAAGTATTTTAGTTGAAGAATTTATTGCGGGTAAAGTGGCCTCGACGCATTCTGTGCTGGGTTTTCGGGGACACCTGTCTGCGCAGGCAGGAGATATTTATACTTTTCCATTAGGAAATACTTTTGGTAATTTTTCTCTTGAGGAAAAAGAAAAATTAGTTAATTTAACAAAAATTTTACATAAACACATCGGTGCTAAGTATTATTTAAAATCAGATTTTGTTTTAACTCCTCGAGGGAAGGTTTACCTCCTTTCGATTGGATCAATGCCAGATTTAAAAGTAGGCTCACATTTTTCCCAAGTTTGTGAATCTGTTGGGGCAAAAACACACCAAGTGATAGAGCATATATTAGAACAAGCTTTATAATTTAAAATATGGGCATGTGGCGGAATTGGTATACGCGTACGGTTCAGAACCGTATGGAGTAATCCTTGGAGGTTCAAATCCTCTCGTGCCCACTGTGTTTTTTTCGGGCCGTAGTATACCGGTCGTACGCATCCTTCGGGAGGATGTAGATCGAGTTCAATTCTCGACGGCCCGACATTGTGATACACTTATTAAAGTAATTAAATTATTTTTATCTGTAGCGGGTGATCGCACTCACATAGGCACATATGTTGGAGTTTCGCCACCACCCGCTTCAAATGAAAAGAATAAAATAAAAAGTCGTAGAAATTTTATTTTTGCGACTTTTTATTTTTTAAAATACTTCTCTTCACTCAGTGTCCTAAATTTTCTAATTTTTTTAGAAAAAAGAAAATTGGGAGTTATCCACAGTTTTGTGGAAAAAGTATTGTATTATGTTTCAATATGCGAGATAATTAAAGTAGTTCTAAGCAATAAATATTTTGGTCGGTTTATTGCAAACTAATTTAATAGTTTAATTTAAAAATTATATGGCAGCAAAAAAGAAAGCAAAGAAAGTAGTAAAGAAGGCAGCAAAAAAGGGAAAGAAGCGAGCATAGTTTCCCTGCCTGCCGGTAGGCAGGTCTTTTAAAAAACTTCCGTCGAAAGTCGGAAGTTTTTTTATTGCGCCTCTTCGGCGCATCCGCCGTTGAGGCGGATTTATTATAAGTGAGAATTTATGTTAGAATGTAAAACATGAGTTTATATAGTAAAATATTCGGTGATGAGAGTTCTAAATTCATCAAAAATACCGAAAAAATAGTGTCTGAAATTAACGCCCTCGAAGAGTCTATTTCAAAGTTGTCTGATTTGGATTTTCCTAAGAAAACGCTGGAATTAAAAGATAAATTATTCAAATCAGAAAACAAGAAGGAAACATTAGATGAAATACTACCGGAAGCTTTTGCGTTGGTGAGGGAGGCGATGAAGCGCGTAGACAACAAGCGATTATTTGATGTGCAGTTGATTGGTGGATTGACATTACATCAGGGCAAAATTGCTGAGATGAAGACTGGAGAAGGTAAAACTTTCGTGGCTGTTTTGCCAGCCTATTTAAATGCACTCGAAGGTGATGGTGTTCACATTGTTACTGTCAACGATTATCTTTCGCGTATCGGTGCGGTCTTGATGGGGCAAGTTTATAATTTTTTAGGATTAAGCGTAGGTGTTATCAATTCACAAAACGTTTCTTATTTATATGATGAAAAACATTTAAAAGAAGTCCCGACTCAAGTCGGGATCCCGACAGTGGTCGGGAAAGACGAGGAACGAGACAAGGTTGGAGAATTTAAAATAGTTTATGATTTTTTGAAACCATGTTCTAGAAAAGAAGCATACATGGCGGATGTGACTTATGGCACAAATCACGAATATGGTTTTGATTATTTGCGGGATAATTTAGTGACTTCATTTGCCGATATGGTTCAAAGGGGACACAATTTTGCAATTGTTGACGAGGTGGACTCTATCTTAATAGACGAAGCACGTACGCCACTTATTATTTCTTCTGCTTCTCTGGACTCTTCTGATTTTTATATTAAATTTTATCAAATTGCTAAACAATTAAAACGCGATACAGATTATGAGGTAGATGAAAAGCTAAAAGCCATTTCTCTTACCGATGAAGGAATTAATAAAGCAGAGAAACTTCTTGGAATATCAAATATTTATACTGAAAAAGGGATTAAATATGTGCATCATTTAGAAACAGCAGTAAAAGCACAAGCTATTTTTGAACGAGATAAAGATTATGTTGTAAAAGAGGGGGAAGTTGTTATCGTCGATCCATTTACTGGACGTCTCCAGCCAGGCAGGCGTTGGTCTGAAGGTATTCACCAGGCCATAGAAGCAAAAGAAGGGGTAAAAATTGAAAAAGAAACTCGCTCATCGGGTTCTATTACTTTTCAGAATTATTTTAGATTTTACAAAAAGCTTTCTGGGATGACTGGTACAGCGGCAACCTCAGCGGAAGAATTCTTAAAAGTTTATGGACTTGATGTTATTATTATTCCTACTAATCGTCCTGTCGTTCGCCTAGATCAGAGCGATTTAATTTTTCAAAGTGAAAAAGGCAAGTTTCAAGCAATCGCTAAGAAAGTAAAAGAATTAAGTACAGCAGGAACTCCTGTTTTAATTGGAACAATTTCAATTGAAAAAAATGAGCTTCTTTCTGTGTATTTAAAACAAGAAGGGGTACAGCATACAATTCTAAATGCCAAGAATCATGAAAAGGAAGGAGAAATTATTGCGCAGGCCGGTCGTCGTGGAGCGGTGACTATCGCGACCAACATGGCTGGACGTGGAATAGACATTAAGCTTGGTGGCAATCCTCTCGTAAAAGAAGAATATGAATTTGTGAAAAGTGTTGGTGGACTTTTTGTTTTAGGCACAGAAAGACATGAAGCGCGTAGAATAGACAATCAGCTTCGAGGTCGTTCTGGTAGACAGGGTGATCCAGGGGCGACTCAATTTTATGTGTCGCTGGAAGATGATTTAATGCGCGTGTTTGGTTCGGAGAAAATTAAAACTATGATGGGGAGATTTGGGATACCAGAAGACCAACCGATTGAGAATCGATTTATCAATAGAACACTTGAAGGGGCTCAAGCCAAAATAGAAGGTTTTCATTTTGATGCCCGTAAGCATACCCTTGAATATGACGATGTGATGAATCATCAGCGTAAAATAATATACGAAAGACGACAGAAAATGTTACAGGCAGACAGAACAGAAATCGAATCCTTGCTTAAAAGTATTGGAGAAAACAAAGAAGGGGGAGAGAAAATAATTGAGGAAAAAAGACAAAAACTTGGCAACGAAGCATTTTTTGAAACGGTTAGGAGAATTGCTTTATATACGACAGATACTCTTTGGATGGAACACTTGGAAGCGATGGATTATTTGCGTGGTTCGGTCAATTTAAGAGCTTATGGACAGCGAGAACCTATTGTCGAATATAAAAAAGATGGATTAATGATGTTTAAAGAAATGGAAGAAGTTTTCAAAGAACAAGTTTTTTCATTGATTGGTACGATAAAGACTGAAAATGTTATAAATGTAAAAACAGAAGATAATACACCGAAACAAACCCTAATTACAAGTCACGACGAACCAAGTGAAGATATAAAAAGCGCGCAAACTGATTTTTCAAAAAATAGAGAGCTTAACATCGGCCGCAATGACCCTTGTCCTTGTGGCGCTATTAATCCAGCCACCGGCGAATGTTATAAATACAAAAAATGCGGTCTCATCAATGCTCCCCAACACCGGAAGTCGTTGGTGAATTAAAAAGGTAAAGGTGTCAAATTTCTTATGAAAAACTTAGAAATTGGAGGAGTTTATGAACATTACAAGGGGATTAGAGTAAAAGTTCTTTTTGAGGCGATTGATAGTGAGACTAAAGAGCATTTAGTTATTTATATGCATTTAGAAGATGGAGTTATTTGGTCTCGACCAAAACATATGTTTCTAGAAAATATTGTATTAGATGGAAAAGAAATTGAAAGATTTCAAAAAGTAAAATAAATTATTTTGGTAAAAACAAGTATTAAAAAATAATATGTTAAAATTCTTACCCAACATAGCCTTAACAATCATTATAGCAACTTACCTTTTTATTTATTTGAAGGGTATAAAAAGTGGAAAATTTAAACCAACTCTTTCAACTTGGATATTTTTTGCTTTTGCTACGTTTTTAAGTGTTGTGACTGATTTTAGAGAAACTGGGATTCATGGATTATTTGCAAATTCATACAATATATTAGATGCTTTAGGGACCTTTATTACTCTTGCCTTTATTCTTTTATTTCAGAAAAACGTAAATAAAGGATTTAACAAACTTGAGACAGTATGCCTAATAGCGGTAATCGCTATCGGTATTTTTTGGTTCTTTAGTGGTCTAAATGTTCTTGCGCATTTATCTATTCAGGCAATTATGTTTATTGCTTATATCCCAATGGTATTTTATCTTTGGAAAGCAAAAGAGAATACTGAGTCCCTAGGAAATTGGTCTTTGGAATGTCTTGCTTCGGCTGTTGGTTGTATTAATCCAATTTTGAACAGAGATCTTCTTCCAATGGTTTACGGACTTAGATCACTATTTTCTACTTTCTTAACTGTTTTACTTATACTTAGATTAAAATACAAAGGGAGTAAATTAAAATGAAAAATATATTTGTAAAACAAGAAAATACAGGAGAATTAGCCGAGCCTTCGTTAAAATATAAAGAAAGTTTTTTAGAAGCTAAAAAAGAATTTCAGACTGAAGGAGAGAATATTTATATGCATTTAAGAATCGATGTTTCTGATTTGGAGAATAATTTTGAAAAATTTATCAAAAATATAAAAGATAAAGAAGAAAAAGCCAAGTTAGCAGAAGGGTTCGTTCCTCAGTCAGAATTTTGGTTGGTAGATGGAAATAAATTCATAGGCTGGGTCAAAATAAGACACGAATTAAACGAATCACTGTTAAAACAAGGAGGTCATATAGGTTATGCTATAAGGCCTTCTGAAAGAAAAAAAGGTAATGGTACAAGAATTTTAGAACTTGCTTTGAATTTTGTAAAACAGCTTGATCTTAGTCGAGTTTTAGTAACTTGCGATGACGATAATCCTGGGTCAGCAAAAATAATTGAAAGTAATGGAGGAGTTCTTGAGAACATGATAGAAAATGAAGGGAAGCTTAAGCGTCGATACTGGATAGATATTAATTAAAATGAAAAATCTTTTGAAAAATCTAAAGCTAAAAAGACGAGGCATTACGTTACTGGCTGGTATGCATTTTTATGGTAATCCGTCAGCCAAGTTGAAGATCGTTGGGGTAACGGGAACCAATGGCAAGACGACGACAGCGACACTTCTTTATAAAGTTACAACAGCTCTCGGCTATAAAGCTGGGCTTATTAGTACTGTTGAAAATATTATAAACGGAGAGGTTGTTACTACCGTAGACAATAGACCAACTCCAGGTACTACCCCTGATCCTATAATTTTACATAAGTTACTAAATAAAATGGCAGACAAAGGATGTGAGTATGTTTTTATGGAAGTCAGTTCACATGCATTAGACCAGAATAGGGTAGCGGGAATAAATTTTGTTGGGGGAATTTTTACAAATTTGACGCACGACCATTTGGATTATCACAAAAATTTTGAAAATTATTTCGGAGCGAAGAAGAAATTTTTCAAAATGCTAAATGAAAAAGCTTTTGCGCTTTCAAATATTGATGATGAATACGGAGGCAAAATGCTAGAAGATATTCAAGCCAAGAAATACACCTATGGTTTTAAGCACAAAGCTGATTTTAATGAAAAACTAAAAACAAAACTAATTGGTGACTTTAATATGTATAATGTTCTGGCTGTTTATGCTTCTTTAGTACTTCTTGGCATGAATAAAGAAAAAGTAAAAGAGCAGCTTAAAAATGTTTTACCACCTAAGGGTAGATTTGATTATTTTAAAAGCTCATCAGGTGTTACTGCTATTGTTGATTATGCACATACTCCCGATGCGCTTCAAAATGTTTTGAAAACTGCGCAAGGCATAAGAGAAAGAGGCAAGATAATTTCTGTCTTTGGTTGTGGGGGAGATCGCGATCCATTAAAACGTCCTGTGATGGGGAAGATTGGAATGAACTTATCTGATATTGCTATTTTTACATCGGACAATCCTAGAAGTGAGAATCCTGAAAAAATTATTAAACAAATGAAGGAAGGATTATCTATAGAAGAGATGAAAAAAGTGATAACTATTACCAATAGACATGAAGCAATTAAAGAGGCGGTAAAGATAGCTCAAGAGGGAGACATTATTCTTTGCGCTGGTAAAGGGCATGAAGATTATCAAGAAATCGAAGGAGTAAAACATCATTTTGATGACATGGAAGAATTAAAAAAGTTATATGAATAATTTTAGAAAAGATTTTAAAGGAAAAAAAATAACAATAATGGGATTGGGGCTTTTGGGGAGAGGGTTAGGCTACACTAAATTCTTAGCAGAGTGCGGTGCAGATTTAATTGTCACTGACTTAAAATCCAAAGAACAATTAACGACTTCTGTTAAATCATTAAGTAAGTATAGGAACATTAAATTTGTTCTCGGTGAACACAGACTAGAAGATTTTAGAGGTAGGGATATTATTATGAAAATGGCTGGTGTGCCAATGGATTCTATTTATATAAATGAAGCTAGGAAAAATGGAGCTCAGATTGAGATGGATGTATCACTTTTTGCTAAATTTGCACCAGAGATCATAATTATTGGTGTTACTGGAACCAGAGGAAAATCAATGACGACTGCTCTTATATATGAAATTCTTTCTCAAAATTTAAAAGATCGAAAAGTATATATTGGAGGCAATGTTCGTGGGGTAGCGACTCTTCCGTTACTGAAAAAAGTTAAAGTAGGTGATATTTTAGTTTGTGAACTTGATTCGTGGCAATTACAAGGTTTCGGTGAAGCAAAAATTTCTCCACATATTTCTGTATTTACCTCTTTTATGCCCGATCACATGAATTACTATAAAAATAGTATGGAGGATTATTTTAATGATAAAGCTTTTATTTTTAAAAATCAAAAAGTTGAAGATATTTTAATTACAAATAAAGAGGTAAAAAAAAGGATTACTGGAAAATTAAAATCAAAAATTATTTTAGCAGATAAAAAGGATGTTTCTGGTTTTAAATTTATTGTTCCTGGTGATCATCAAAGACAAAATTTAGCTTATGCAGTAAAGGTTGCAGAGCAATTTGAAATCCCTGTAAGTAAAATTAAAAAGGTAGTTACAAACTTTAAGGGAGTTGAAGGCAGATTACAATTTCTGATAAATTATAAAGGAATCAAAATTTACAACGATAATAATGCGACGACACCTGAAGCAACCATTGCTGGAATCAAAGCACTGAGGCGAGACTTTAACAGTAGAAATATTGTGCTTGTTTGTGGTGGAGCAGATAAGAAACTTGCTTTAACGAATTTCACAAAAATTGTAAACAAGAATTGTAAGGCAGTGGTAATGATTCCAGGTACTGGAACAGATGTTTGGCTGAAGAATTACAAATTAAAAATTTCGAATGAAATTGGAAAAGATTTGAAAGAAATAGTACAAAAATCAGTTAAATATGCAAAAAAAGGGGACACTATTTTATTTTCTCCAGCTTTTGCTTCTTTTGGAATGTTTAATAACGAATATGAAAGAAATGATTTATTTGTGAAGTTAGTGAAGAATCTGCAATAGAAGGTTATAAATTAACCAGATGCACTTTTTGCGAGGCACTAAACCATTTTTTCACTAGTCGGTTTACGTTTGGGGTGTAGTCTGTGACTGAAATTTTTATACTTCTCTTTTTTGAAATTTTTTTATTGATTTCTGGATGTATTTTTAAATATTCTTTTAATTTTTTAGGGATTATTTCATCTTGAGAAATAATTTCAATATTTTTTCCCATAATTTTTTTTATTTCTTTTTTTAATATAGGATAATGAGTACAACCAAGAATTAAAGTATCTATGTTTTTCTTTAGTAATGGATTTAGGTATTCTAGAAGAATTGGTTTTATTAGTTTTAAATTAACTCCTTCTTCAATTAAAGGTACAAGCATCGGTGCTGGATTTTGAAAAACCGTAACATTGTCATTAAGTTTTTTGATTTCTTTGAGAAAAGTATTTGAATTTACAGTACCAAGGGTAGCTAAAATACCAATCTTTTTATAATCAACCGCTATTTCCGCTGTGGGAATTAGTACACCAAGAACTTTTCTATCTTTTAGTTTTTTTGATGAATATTCTTGTTGTATTTTCTTTAGCGCTCGTGCGGAAACAGTATTGCAGGCAATAATTACAATTGCACAGTTTTCTTTCTGGAAAAAATAATTCATTGCCTCTTTAGTAAACTTAAGAATTGTATCGTGAGATTTATCACCATAGGGCACTCTTTTTGTGTCTCCCAGATAAACATAATCATATTCTGGCATTAATTCTCTGATTGTTTTAGTGATTATTAAACCTCCTACTCCAGAATCAAAAATTCCAATTTTCATTTTCTTATTTTAGCATATTAAATGTTTATGATATATTGATGGTATGTCTACCTTTGTCTATACAAATTTAGAAGACATGCCGAATAATGTGATTTTGCCAAAACAAGTTCATGGAGACAATATAATTGAAATTATTACAGGAAATGAAAAGCTTGATAACTGCGATGCTTTGATTACAAAAAACAGAAACTTTTCACTAGGAATACAAACAGCAGATTGTGCAACTATTTGTTTTACAGACGAGGAGAAAATAGGTATTGCTCATGTAGGTTGGCGTGGGTTGTGTTTACCACTTATTGAGAAAATGTTGACTCAGTTTGATTTCTCAAAATTGCATCTTTTTATTGGTCCATTTAATCATTCTTTTGAAATAAAAAAAGATTTTTGTTTCGATAAGATACAAAAAAAGTTTGGAGATAAATACTTTATTGAAAACCATGGCATAATAACTTTTTTGTTCAAGGATGCTATGATGTCATTATTGCCAGAAAATATTGAAGTGGATGCCAGAAATACTTTTGAAGATTTATCTTTGCCAAGCTTCCGTAGGGATAAAACTTCTAAAAGATTAGTCACAGTAATTAGTTTTAAATAATTTATGAATCTAGATTTATCAAAAATTAAAAAAATCTTTTTTGTTGGAATTGGGGGAATTGGTATTTCAGCTCTTGCTAAAATGGCAATTTCTAAAGGAATAAACGTTTCCGGGGTAAATGACGATGAAAGTCCTAAAACTCTTGATCCTCTTCGCGAACTAGGTGCAAATATTTTTCTTTTATCAGACTTGCCCGCCGAAGCCTTGGCGAAGGCGGGAGCAGATTTATATGTTTATAGTGACGCTTGGCTTTTTCGAGGTCCAGAAATATTACAAAAAGTGAGAGAAACAAACAAGCCAGTGCTGAGTTATTTTGAAGCGCTGGGTCAATTTGCAAAAGAATATAAAATTATAGCGATTGCTGGTACTCATGGAAAAACGACGACGACAGCCATGGTGGCAGAAATTCTTATTGAAGCAGGCTTGGATCCTACTGTGATTGTGGGTTCTTTTGTTAAAAAATTTAATAGTAATTTTAGGATTGGGAAAAGTAAACCTGCCTCGCCTGACGGCGGTCAAGGTGGGTATTTAGTGGTTGAAGCCGATGAATATAATAGACATTTTTTGAATTTCAACCCTTTTATAGCAGTGGTTACAAATATTGAAGTGGATCATTTGGATTGTTATAAAGATTTGGCGGATATTAAAAATGCTTTTGATAAATTTCTTTCACAGAGTGAATATAAAATTACAGACTATACTAAATATTTAGAAAAAGTACCAAAACTTTCTGTCCCTGGAGTCCACAACAGGATGAATGCAGCCGTGGCTATGGCAGTAGCAGATATCTTAAACATCAATGAAGAAGTTACGCAAAAAGCTTTAAGTGAATTTTCTGGCACTTGGAGACGTTTAGAGAAAAAAGGGGAGACAGAAGAAGGTGTAATCATTTATGATGATTACGCTCATCATCCGACTGAAACCAAAGCTAGCCTAGAAGCATTACGAGAACTTTACCCAAAAGGAGGTAAAAACATTACCATTCTTTTTCAACCTCATTTATACAGTCGAACCAAGGCACTTTTTGCTGATTTTGCGACAAGTTTTAATGAGGCCGATCAAGTACTACTCTTACCCATTTATTTTGCTAGAGAAACCAAAGATGACAGTATTTCGAGCGACAAATTAGCAGAAGCCATTAGGTTAAATGGATTAAAAGTTGAAAGCTTTCAAGATTTTCAGAGCGCTGAAAGCTATATCCAAACTCTAAACTTAGGTAAAAATGATGTATTTGTAACAATGGGAGCAGGGGAAGCTTATAAGGTAGCTGACAAAGTATTCAAAATTGATAAAATCCCGACGTAAAGTCGGGATCCCGACCCAAAAAGCGTCGGGACTTATCCACAGGTCGTTGATTATTCTATTTTTAGTCGTGTTTGTCAATAGGTATATCTTTAAATATCCTTATTTTACAAGGTATTTTTGATTTGACATATGATAAAAATGTTTCATAACGATTGACTTTTAGGCATAATTATGACAATATATATAGGTAAGTCAAAGTTTGGCTGAAATAGAAATACAGGCGTTGGCGGAGCACATACCGCTCAAATATGAAAAAAAACAATCTAATACGTTTTCTTCAATCTCTAGTCCTTTTACCTGTTATGACTATGGCTCTCCCGCTTGGGACTGCTTATAAAACTGGTATTAATTCTGGAATTCCTCAAAACATATTAGCTCAACAACAAAATATTAACTCCCTTAGGACACTTGCTATTAATCAAGCAGTGGACATGGAAGCAGAATCAAATGCTAAAATTCTAAAAGCTAAGGTGGAAGCCATTGATGCTTATTTTGCTGAACATGATATGCCCTTAGAAGGAACTGGGATGAAAATGGTAGAAGAAGCCGAGAAAAATGGTCTTGATTGGCGTTTATTGCCTGCTATTGCTATCAGAGAATCTACTGGAGGGAAAAACGATTGTAAAAAAGTTTCAAATAATCCTTTTGGTTGGGGTTCTTGTAAAATTAGTTTTAAGTCCAATGAAGAGGCTATTGAAGTGGTGGCAAAGAACTTGGGTGGAAATAACCCAAATACCGCTAAACATTACGACAACAAGACCAGTAAACAAATTTTACAGGCATACAATCCACCTTCTATCATTCCTCATTATGCACAGCAAGTAATGTCTATAATGAAAGACATAGGTGATGAGGATTTGGCTCTCGTTTCTAATTCAACTACTACATAAATTAAAAAATCCCGCATTATGCGGGATTTTTTGTATTACTATTTCTTAATTTTTATTCCAAATATATCAAAGTCATTTTTTGATCTTTTGGTTCAAATAAGGTAATTTGGAAGTTATAATTTTTCCCGAGCTCTAGTTTGGTGCGGAGTGTGGCTTCGGAGGGGAAGGTAGAATTATGGACCAGTCCAGCTACGCCTTCTTTGATGGATACGAGCGCGCCGTGTTTGTTATATTTAATAACCACTCCTTTAATAATATCTCCTTTTTTCAATTTTCCTTCAAATTCTTTCCACGGACTTTCTTTGAGAGCTTTGATCGAAAGAGATATTTTACCATCTTTTATTTCAATTACTTTAGCTTTTACTTTATCACCAACTTTGAAAATACTTCGTGGATCTTCTACTAGACCCCAATCAAGCTCAGAAATATGAACTAATCCCTCTAATCCGTCTTCTAGTTTCAAGAAAACACCGAAATCAACTATTCCCGCAACAGTACAATCTAAATTATCACCAATGTTGTATTTACTTAGAATTTCCTTTTTCTCTTCAGGGTTGTTATCTTTTTCAGAAAAGATTAATTTTCCTTCTTTGGGAAGGGTGGAAATAATCATCACTGAGATGTGTTCTCCAACAAGCTTTTTTAATTCTTTTAATATTTTATCTTTATCTGAATCTAGGACGCGAGGATAATGATTGGCTTTAAGCTGGGAAGCTGGTAAAAACCCTTGAATGCCTTGCCATTCTAAGATAAGACCTCCTTTATTAGCATCTTTTACTTCCAAATTTAAAATCGTTTTTGCCTTGATTGCTTTGTCTGCTTCGTTCCAAGAAAGAGCTTGCTTGGCTTCTTTTAAGGAAAGTTCTATATAGCCATCTTCATTTTCTAGTTCAACAATCTTTGCTTTGATGATGTCACCTAGATTGATCTTGTTTATAACATCTTTTGCATTGATAAATTCTCGGCCATAAATAATACCTGCACCAAAGGGCGCCAAGTCCACATAGACAGAAGATTTTTCTATTAAAATTACTGGACCTTCTACTAGAGAGTCAATTTCTGGTCTAATAAGGCTACGATCAGTGACAGAGTTTAACACTAAGTTTTCTTTTAGACCTTCTTCTGTCATTTCTTCTGTATTTTTATTCATAAAATTAAAACATCCGCCATGAAGCGGATATAAGGTTTAGGTTCTAAAGAGGTTACTTACCCAGCCTTACGGCGAGGCAGGCACTCAATAGGGTTACCCCAAATCCTGCTTTTAATACTTTTACTCTAACAAAAAATATGTTAGAATGCAAATATAATGATAATCACATATTTCGGTAAACAGTTTTTTAAGATTCAGCAAGGGGAGATGGTCCTTGCTTTTAATCCTGTTAGTAAAAGTTCTAAAACTGATATTTCTGCCCATTTTGGTACGGACATTGCTTTTGTCACTACTAATCATCCTGATTATAATGGCATAGAACAATTAAGCCATGGCGAGCGAGCTCCTTTTGTTATTAATGGACCAGGAGATTATGAGATAAAAGAAATTTTTATTAAAGGAGTACTTTCAAATGGAATTATTGCTGGGAAAAAATATATTAATACAATTTATTTATTAACAGTGGACGGTATTAATATTGCTTTTTTGGGCGCCTTGTCTGAAGGAGAACTTTCTAAAGAATCACGTGAAGCACTAAATAGTCCAGATATTGTTTTTCTTCCGATAGGTGGTTTGCCCACGCAAGAAGGAAAGGGGAAAGAGGCAGGTTTATTAGACACTAAGATGGCAGCCAAATTAGCTTCATCGCTTGAGCCGAAATTAATAATTCCGATGGACTACAATGCGAACACCTTGAAAGCATTTTTGAAAGAAATAGGAGAAGAAAAAGCGCAAGTAACGGACAAGTTAACCTTAAAGAGAAAAGATTTAGAAAACAAAGAAGGAGAGGTGATTGTATTACAACCAGTGTAAAGTTATAAAGTAGCGTCGCGCTTTAATGGACGATTGCGCGACATGATTTCTTAAAATCAAATGAAAAGGATATTTCATCACATTAGAAAACAGCCAGAAAAAACAAAGAGACATATTTTACATATTCTTATTTTTTGTTTTGCTCTTATTTTATTTTTTCTATGGACTTATTCTCTAGGAACAACTTTGACGAGCACAGACACAGGAGCACAAATAAAACAAGATTTAAAACCGTTTTCTGTTTTAAAAGACAATATCACAGATGAATTAAATAGTATTAAAGAACCAGATTCAAATACAGGACAATAATAAAAATAATTTATGGCCAAAAAGTTTTCATCAGAACCAATTGAAGAAAAAAAAATAGATACAATTCTGCCAGTTGATATTGTGGCGGAAATGAAAGAGTCATACATTGCGTATGCTATGACTGTGATCACTTCGCGTGCCTTGCCAGATGTTCGAGACGGATTAAAGCCAGTTCATCGTAGAATTTTGTTTGGCATGAATGAAATGGGATTGACTGCCTCTGCTCGTTTTAGAAAGTCTGCAGCTATCGTCGGAGATGTGCTTGGGAAATATCATCCACATGGCGACACGGCAGTTTATGATTCGATGGTGGGAATGGCGCAAGAATTTTCTTATCGTTACCCTCTAGTTTGGGGGCAGGGAAACTTCGGTTCAATTGACGGAGATAGTGCGGCTGCTATGCGTTATACGGAAGCAAAAATGACAAAGATATCAAATGAATTATTGAGAGATTTAGAAAAAGAAACAGTTGATTTTCGTCCAAACTATGATGGAACTCGCAAGGAGCCAACAGTGCTTCCAACGATGGTTCCGTCTTTGCTTTTGAATGGGACTCTTGGTATCGCTGTTGGGATGGCGACGAACATTCCTTCACACAATCTAGCAGAAGTATTGGACGCTACTAATTATTTAATTGAAAATAGTGATGCAACAACAGAAGATTTAATGCAATTTGTTAAAGGACCTGATTTTCCTACAGGTGGAATTGCTTATGGATATAAAGATATGCTTCATGCATATGGATCAGGACGAGGTGGGGTAGTCTGCCGAGGTGAGGCAGAAATAGTTGAACAAAAAGATGGAAACTTTTCCATTATTATTACTTCCATTCCTTTCCGAGTAAATAAATCTAATTTAATAGTTAATATTGCAGAATTAGTTCAAGAAAAGAAACTTGAAGGTATCAAAGGACTTCGCGATGAATCTACCAAAGATATCAGAATTGTTATTGACTTAAAAGGAAGTGCTCATCCTGAAAAAGTTTTAAACTATATTTATAAAAATACTCAACTTGAATCAAACTTTAATTTTAATATGGTGGCTCTAGTTGACGGCGTGCCGCAGACCTTATCTCTTAAGTCCATTCTCGCTCTTTTCATTGAACACAGAAAAGAGGTTGTGAAGCGTAGATCTGCCTATGATTTACGCAAAGCGCAAGAACGTGAGCATATATTACTTGGTTTAAAAAAGGCGTTGGATAAAATAGATCGGGTTATTACGGTTATTCGTGCTTCCAAAAATTCTCAAATCGCCAAAGTTAATTTAATGAAAGAATTTAAATTTTCAGATTTGCAAGCAGCAGCTATTTTGGAAATGAAATTGGCGAAACTAGCTGGACTTGAACGAAAGGCCGTAGAAGATGAACTGAAAGAGAAACAGAATTTTATTGCTGCCATGAAAGATTTACTAGCTAGCCCTAAAAAAATTCTTAAGATGATCGCCGATGAATTAAAAGAAATACGTGAGAAATATGCCGACGAAAGAAGGACGAAAATAGTAAAAGGCGGAGTCAAGGAAATTTCCGACGAGGACTTAGTTCCAGAGAAAGAGACGATGCTTGTTCTCACGGCCGGTGGTTATGTGAAATGCACAGATCCTTCCGAATATCGTGCTCAAAAGAGAGGCGGAGTGGGAGTAGTGGATCTTGAAACCAAAGAAGAAGATTTTGTGACGATGCTTGTTTCTGGTTCGACTCACAGTAATTTACTTTTCTTCACAAATCTCGGCAAAGTTTATCAAATGAAAATGTATGATATTCCAGAAGGTCGCAGAGCTACTCGAGGTAAATCCATTATGAATTTTCTAGCACTTTCGGGAGAAGAAAAAGTGACTTCAATCCTTGCTTTACCTAAAGATCTAGGAAAATCCCCATCTTCACTTATGTTAGTTACTAGAAATGGCACAGCCAAGAAAATGTCTTCTGAAAGCTTCAAAGACGTTCGCAGAAGTGGCATCATTGCCATTCGCCTAGACAAGAATGATCAGCTTATTTCAGCCCTTTTGGTTGAAAAAGGTGATGAAGTTATGATTGCCACAGCGGATGGCCAATCCATTAGATTTAAAGAATCTGATGTGCGTGAAATGGGCAGAACAGCTGGAGGGGTAAGTGGTATTAAATTAAAGAAAGCTGATGAGGTTATTGGTGTTGATGTTATAAAAAAAACTAGCGAAAAAGGCGCATTCCTCACTATGAGTGCCAATGGTTTTGGTAAAAAAACTAATTTAAAAGAATATAAAGTTCAAAAACGTGGTGGCTCGGGTGTAAAGACAGCGAAAGTAACTTCCAAAACCGGCAAGCTTATCGTAGCCAAGGCTTTAACAGGAGAAGAAATAGAATTAATTGCCATGTCTAAAAAGGGACAAGTCATCCGAACGGCCTTAAAAGATATTTCTTCTCTTGGTCGCCAGACCCAAGGGGTAACGATCATGCGCTTGCGTGCTGGTGACGGTATTGCTTCGCTTGCTTGTATTTAAAATATAGAACAAGAACCTAAAATCTTTCAGGGCAAAAGATTTATAAAATTAAAAGAAATTTTATGGGGAGAGGGTTTGAGAATGGTGGAAATCCTCCAGATATTGGTTTTGTCGTGCTTCAAAGTGTATTAGGTGAATACGGAATAGATTTAACTAAATGTGCGAAAGTTTTAGAAGTTGGGAGTGGTGATGCTGAGTTTCTAGATTATATTAGAGAAAAAGGAGTAGATGTTGTAGGAGTTGATATTTATCCTCGCGGAAGTAAAAAATCACCCCAAGTTATTTCTCGCATAGAACAATTACCTTTTCCAGATGAATCATTTGATGTTGTTTTGTCTTCTCAAGTTTTTGATAGTAGGATATATGATCAAGATCATGTAGAGCTGAAGAGATAGATGTGAAATCTCCAGATGGATTAAATAAAGTTCCAAATCTCACAAGTTATACTTTTGGGGTTTTATATAAAAAATCTTGATTACAATATGTCAAAGACGGTCTTTGACATCGTAAATTAGTGTTTGTTCTATAAAGTTTTTTTTATTTTCAAAAGTTGAGAGCAATAAATCTTTATCAACTATTAGTAAATTTCTTTCTTTTGCATAATCATTATAGCTACTCCATTCGTATTGACTAGGATGTTTCACTAGTTTATCTTTTACTGAATTCATGTGAATGTAAGCTGATGTCCACATTAGCTGGGGATTATTTTCTATTAGTACTGCTTTGAATTTATCTTGGAAGGTATGCCCGACTCTTTTATGTTTTTTATTAATATATTTTGCATAGCTTGTGCATACTTTTGAAATTAATTTTGAAATTGGAATATCTCCAACTTGTTCAATTAATAAGTGAAAATGATTTGGCATCAATGAAAATGCATGAAGCTTGAAGTTATTTTTATCTGTTTTAGTAATTCTAATTCTAGAGTAGGGTATAGCAATAAATTTTTCCTTATTTAATTCTTCTTCAGTAAATCCCAAACAAAGCCCAAGTCTAAAAAGAAAAGCTCGATAATCTTGATCATCAAAAAATATTTTCTCTTTATTATTACCACGATTATAAATGTGGAAAATATTTCCGGGTAAAAATT
>CAITSA010000013.1 GCA_903894955.1 uncultured bacterium | reverse complement strand
TAATGCTTTTCAGATATTACAAGGTATTGAAACCCTACATTTAAGATATGAAAAGCATTCTGAAAATGCACTTGCAATTGCAAAGTATCTTGAAAAGCATCCTAAAGTTGCATGGGTAAATTATCCTGGACTTGACAACAGTCCAGAAAAAGAAAAAGTTAAGAAATATTTAAAACACGGAGCTGGTGGTATTATTGGATTTGGTATAAAAGGTGGAATAGAAGCAGGTAAGAAGTTTATTAACTCTCTTCAGCTGATAGCACATGTAGCAAATATAGGAGATGCAAAAACGCTTGCTATACATCCAGCCACAACAACTCATCAACAGTTAACGGCTGACGAAAGGTTGGCAACAGGAGTAACTGATGATTTTATCAGACTTTCAATAGGATTGGAAAATATAGAAGATATAAAGGTAGACATAGATCAGGCACTGGGTAAAATATAATTTTTGGCTAATAACTTATGCCCTAAGTGGCAGAAATGCCACTGGGGTTTAGGCTTTGGCTACAAAAGGAGGATTTATGAAAATATTTAATGATATCACTCAGACAGTTGGAAACACTCCGTTAGTAAAAATAAATAAATTAACAGTAGGAATACAGTCAGGCACACAGGTACTTGTAAAGATTGAGTCCTTTAATCCTTTATCAAGCGTAAAAGATAGAATCGGCGTAGCAATGATAGAGGATGCTGAAAAAAAAGGAAGAATAAAACCAGGAGACACTCTTATAGAACCTACAAGTGGAAATACAGGAGTGGCATTGGCTTTTACGGCAGCAGCAAAAGGATACAAACTTATACTTACTATGCCTGATACTATGAGTGTGGAACGCAGACAACTTCTTGCAATATTGGGCGCACAGCTTGTTTTAACTCCAGGAGTAGAAGGTATGAAAGGTGCAGTTGCAAAAGCTGAAAGTTTGAGTAAAGAAATAAAAGGATCTATAGTTATGGGGCAGTTTGATAATCCAGCAAATCCGGAAATACACAGAAAAACCACTGCCGAAGAGATATGGAAAGATACAGATGGAAAAGTGGATATATTTGTATCAGGAATAGGAACGGGTGGGACAATTACTGGAGTAGGAGAAACATTAAAGAAAAAGAATAAAAACATAAAAATAATTGCGGTAGAACCAGATGCTTCTCCATTATTATCAGCTGGACAGGCAGGGTCACACAAAATACAAGGCATAGGGGCAAATTTTATTCCTTCTGTGCTTGATAAAAGTGTTATTGACGAGATAATAAGAGTAAAAGAAGTTGATGCTGGTGAGACGGCGAGAAACTTGGCAAAACAAGAAGGAATTTTAGCTGGCATATCAAGTGGCGCTGCACTATGGGGGGCAATTGAAATTGCTAAAAGACCAGAAAACAAAGGTAAGACAATTGTAGTGATATTGCCTGATACTGGGGAAAGATATTTGTCAACTTGGTTATTTAAGGATGTAGTGGGATAATAATAGAAGGACATAAAATAATACAGGCAACATGAAAAAATATAAAAAAGTATTATCATTTTTTTGTCATTGTGTTATAATTTAAAAAGCAAATAAAATAAAGGTCTTAGAGGGAAGAGTTGAAGATATTATAAACAAACAAGATCAATTTGCCTCCAGAAGCGAGGTCAGAATTATAATTGACGAACGATTAGATAGTAAGGTTTCTCATCTTGAATCAAGCGTCGATGCAATAAAAGAACAATTAAAATCTTTTCATAAGCTGTTAGACGGAAAAATAAAAATCATGCAG
>CAITSA010000012.1 GCA_903894955.1 uncultured bacterium | reverse complement strand
CCAGATAATATAAAAGACGTGCCAGATTCTATCACAGAAGAAATTTTGAAATGTATAGATTGTAATAGAAATTACAAAATTATAATGCCAGAGCTTTTGTTTTATAGAAATATGAATATTCCTATACCTCGTAAATGTTTTTACTGTCGACATCAAGATCGTGTTATTCGCCGAGGTCCATATAAATTTTTCAATCGTACTTGTTCAAAATGCCAGAAAGATATTAGTACCAACTATTCTCTCGACAGACCGGAAATAATTTATTGCGAAAAATGTTATCAGCAGGAGGTGTATTAGGATTGAAAAAAGGTTGAATTTATAGTAAAATAAAGAGTGTATGGTTAAGTCAAATCGAGTTCAAATAATAAAATATGGACCGCCACCACCAGAATTACCTGTCTTTGGAAAAGTTAATCCTGACGAGGTTTCTTTTATTGGTCGGACGAATTATGTTGCTTCGCTCGAAGAAAAGAAATTTGTTTTTGGTATCAAGCGAATAGATCGACGTAGACATCTTTATATAATCGGGAAGTCTGGTGTTGGGAAAAGTAAATTACTTGAGCTTTTTATGCGTCAAGACATAACCTATGGTCATGGGATTTGTTTAATTGACCCGCACGGAGATGAGATAGATGCAATTCTCGACTACATACCAAAAGAACGCATTGAAGATGTCTGCATTATTGATCCGACAGATTTGGATTTTCCAGCTTCTTTCAATCCTCTGGCAAATGTCGATCCTTTGTTTAAGTTTCAATTAACCCAAGGTCTAATTGAAGTTTTCCAAAAACAATTCGGTGCGAACTGGACACCTCGCCTGGAACACGTTTTTCGATTTACTTGTTTAGCTCTACTCGACTATCCACATGCCACGATGCGTGGAATGATTTCCATGTTAACCGATAGAAATTATAGACAGAAAGTAGTGGAATATATCACTGATGACATGGTTAAAAGATTCTTCGCTATCGAATTCGCTGATTGGTCCGAGAAATTTGACACTGACGCCATTATTCCATTAGTGAACAAGCTTGGACAATTTCTTTCTGATCCGTTACTCCGAAATATTTTTGGACAAAAACAAAATAAAATAGATATTAGCGAGCTAATGAACCAAGAGAAAATAATCTTAATTAATCTTTCAAAGGGACGCTTGGGTGAAGAGAATTCTTCTTTCTTGGGTTCAATGTTTTTAACAAAAATAAAACAAGCTGGAATGGAACGAGCTGCTATTCCAGAGAAAGATCGTACAGATTTTTATTTGTATGTGGATGAGTTTCAGAATGTGGTGACCCAGACCTTTGAAAATATTTTATCTGAAGCTAGAAAGTATGCCCTAAACTTAACCATTGCTCATCAATATGTTGGCCAGATTTTACCGAAAGTGCATCAGGCCGTGCTAGGTAATTGTGGGAGTGTTATCACTTTTCGTATTGGCGGTGAAGATGCAGTCAAAATGAAGCCTGAATTTGCGCCGTTATTCGATGTTAAAGATATGATTAACCTAGCGGTTGGAGAATTTTATATTAAAATGACAATTGATGGAGAATCTTACGATCCATTTTCTGCAGAAACCTTACGTGTTTTACCCCCAACCCATCCTTCTTTTAGAGAAGAAATTGTAGCTGCTTCTCGCAATAAATATTCAATACCTAAAGGTGATGCAGCTAAACTTATTGCCGAAGAAGAAGCTACGATTATTCGCAGTGCAGAGGAAAAAGCAATTATTGAAGGAAGGGCAAAAAGGAAAGCAAGGGAAAAGGGAGAGATTGAAGAGAAAAATGGCGATAAAAATCAAGATGTGGAAGTAGAGTCCCAATCTAAAAATGCTGGAACTTCACAAGAAGCTGAACCTATGATATAAAGAATTAGGTGCTAGTAGCTAGGTCTAGCACCTAGAAGCTAAAACCTAGAAACTAATTTATGAAAGATTATTACGAAACATTAGGTGTTAGTAAAAATGCCTCTAAAGATGAAATCAAGAAGGCGTTTTATAAGCTAGCACAAAAATATCATCCCGACAAAAAAGGTGGCAATGAAACAAAATTTAAGCAAGCAAATGAGGCTTATCAGGTGCTTTCGGATGACGCTAAACGTTCAAAATATGATCAATATGGATCTCAATTTGAAAACGTAGGAGGAGGATATGGAGGAGGCTCGCAAGGTGGTTTTGGAGGGTTTGACACTTCTGGTTTTTCTGGAGGTTTTTCAAACGCTGGCACAGACTTTGACTTTGGTAATCTAAATGATATTTTTAGTGATTTTTTTGGCGGAGGGGCAAGCGGAGAGGGAGGAAGAAGGCAAGAACGTCGTGGTCGGGATATTTCAACAGAACTTCAAATTTCTTTTGCGGATTCTGTTTTTGGTACGAACCGACAAATTTTAATTACCAAAAATTCCAATTGTCTCACTTGTCATGGCTCTGGTGCTAAGGTTGGTACTAAAATGGAAACTTGCAAACATTGCAATGGTCAAGGAAAGATTCGTGAATCTCAAAGAACAATTTTTGGAAATATTACTAATACAAAGATTTGCGAAGTTTGCTTAGGATCAGGTGAAGTACCAAAAGAAATTTGTGATAAATGTAAAGGTAAAGGAGTGCTCCGCCGAGAAGAGGAAGTTTCCATTGTTATTCCTGCAGGGATTCGAGATGGGGAAATGGTTCGAATGACTGGTTATGGTGAAGCCATTTCTAAGGGAACAACGGGGGATCTTTATATAAAAATAAATGTGGCTTCACACCACATATTCAAACGAGAAGGCAATGACCTAGTAATGAATTTGAATTTGAAACTCTCAGATGCGCTCCTTGGGACTAAATATCCAATTCAAACTTTGGATGGAGAAATTGAAGTAACAATTCCAGAAGGGGTGACAATTAATGAAATTCTTCGAGTAAGAGGAAAAGGTGTGCCAATGTCTAAAAATAAGAGAGGGGATTTATTGATTAAACTTAACATAAAACTTCCTTCCAAACTTTCTCGCAAAGAACGAGAGTTAATAGAAGAACTTAAAAAAGAGGGGATATAGTATGCTTCCTGAAAATATAATTTTTATTACGATTCTCTCCAGTATAATAGGATATTCTTTATATTTTAGGGGTATTATTAGTGGAGAAACCAAACCCAATCTGATCTCATGGTTTCTTTGGATGCTTCCGCCTTTTCTTGGTGTATTTTTTCAACTTAAAGCAGGGGCCGGGCTTTCTGTCTTGCCGGTTTTTATTGCTGGATTTGGTCCACTGCTCGTGGTAATAATTTCTTTGTGGAATAAAAATAGATATTGGAAGATTACAAAATTAGACATAATTTGTGGAATATTATCTTTGATAGCTTTAATACTTTATTTAATTGCTCATAATCTGGTATTGTCAATTACCCTTGCCATACTAAGCGATGCTTTAGCGACAATACCAACGATTGTAAAAGGATGGCAATTTCCAGAAACTGAAAAAACTGGTGTTTATTGGTCAGGTGTTTTTAATAATATTGTTGGTGTTTTAATTATAAAAAATTGGACTTTTCCAATCTATTCTTTTGGAATTTATTTAGTATTTATAAACTTAGCAATAGTTTTTTCTATACGCAAAAAAAGACTTTTTCAGAAAACAATTTAAATTTTATTTATTTTATATCCGTCGGAAGAATCTTTTATTTCATAGCCTAGAGAATTAATTTCTTTTCGGAGCTCGTCGGACTTTTTGAAATCCTTATTATCACGAGCCTCTTTGCGTTCGTCTGCTAATTTCAAAATTTTTTCTGGAATTTTTTCTTTTTTCAAATTTTCAAAACCAAGTCCGAGCACTTTATCAAAATCTAAAATGGTGGCTTTTTTGTCACCGGCGGACATATTTTCATCTTTTATAACGTCCCAAAGGAGCGATAGTGCCCTAGGGGTATCTAGGTCATCTTCCAGATATTCCTTGAATTTATTTTGATATTCTTTATGGACGCTTCCTATGTCAGCACCTAGGTCGGCATAAAGGTTATATAAGCGTTTTAGGGCTATTTCCGCACCTTCTAGAGCTTCTTGGTTCCAATTCATGGGTGAGCGATAGTGGGCCATTAAAACCCAAAAACGGAAAGCCATAGGGGAAATACCGAATTCGATCATTTCCCTAAGTGTTTTAAAATTACCTTTTGATTTAGACATTTTTTTTGAGTCAATATTCAAAAATCCGGTATGTAGCCAGTATTTTACAAGCGGAGAGCGGCCCGAAGCAGACTCCATTTGAGCAATCTCACATTCATGATGAGGAAAAATTAAATCTCTTGCACCCCCATGTACATCATATTGTGGACCAAAAAAACTTTCAGCAATAGCAGTATCTTCAATATGCCAACCTGGGCGTCCTTTACCAAAAGGTGCATTCCAAGAAGGTTCATTTTCTTTTTCCGCTTTCCAAAGACAAAAATCATTCCAACCTTTTTTTTCTTTTGATTCATCAATACGAGACACTGCATCATCTTCCTTTAATTCTGTTTGGCCGGAGAGTTTTCCATAATTCTTGAATTTTGCTGTTTCAAAATAAATACCGTCGCTTGTTTTATAGGCATAGCCTTTTTCACTCAATGTCTCAACTTGTTTGATAATTTGTGGAATATAATCAGTAGCTCTTGCATATTTGTTAACTGATGTATTACCTAAACTTGCCATATCTTCTAAATAAATTTTTTCAAATTTTTCTGATAGTTCTTTTGAAGAAATATTTTTTTCCTTAGCGCGGTTTATAATTTTATCGTCTATGTCTGTGATATTTTGTAAATAAAAAACTTCATACCTAAGGTATCTTAAAGCTCGTACAAGAACATCAAATTGAGTATAAGTTTTCCCATGTCCTAAATGAGGGTAATCATACACAGTTGGACCGCACACAAAAAAATTTACCTTATTATTGTTGATCGGAGTAAAAATTTCTTTTCCCCGCGTTAGGGTGTTGTAAAATTTTAAAGCCATTTTACTTAAATTCGTTTTGATATATATCAGTTAAAGTATAAAGAAGAGACACCGTGAGTGGCCCAATCAAAATACCTACTGGACCCAAAAGAGCGATACCACCTAAGACTGAAAAAAGAATTAAAAACGGAGGAATATTTATTTTGTGTCCGACGATATATGGATTTAATACATTGTCACCAGCTCCTACTACTAACACTGCCCATGCCAATAGACCAATTCCTAAACCCATATGTCCTGTAATAAAAAGAAAAATCACTGCGGGAATAGAGACAACTGCTGTGCCGAAAGGCGGTATAATGGAAGCTATTCCTGCTATAACACCCCAGATTGCTGGATTGGGTATATGAAAAATATAAAGACCGACACCCATCAATGTACCTTGAATGAAGGCAATTAAAAGATATCCCTTAATTACTCCGTTGATAGTTTGGGTAAGTCTGTCGAGTATTTTTTGATCAGCGGTAATTGAAAGGGGGCTGAGCTGAAGTATCGCTTTTTTCCACCCATCTCCATCTTTTAAGAAATAAAAAATAGCTAAAAGTAACAAAACAAATGAAAACAGAGCAGACATGGTGGCGCTGAAGATGGTTGCGATATTGTTTGTCAAAAAAGAAACAAAACTCGAAACTATTTCATTTATGTTTAAGCTTACTCCGTTTGGTAAGAAGTAATTAATTTTATTTCCAAGTGAGCTTAAAAAGGGTGTTATGTTTCCACCATTGACAACAGAATGATAAAGATTTTGAGATTGATTAAAGACGATAGTTCCTATACTAAAAAGTGGAATACAAAGTACGATGATAAAGAAGAATAAAGTTAAAAATGCAGCTAACCAATTAGGTAAATATTTTTTATTAAGCCAAGTGTATACAGGATAAAGTATTATAGAAATAGAAGCTCCTAACATAAGGATAATCCAAAAAGGACGAAAAATGAAAAAAGCGAAAACTAGAGTCGCAAACAGGAGCCCGAAGAAAAAATACTTTTCCATAACTTTTTGTTGCATGTGATAAGTATAGCAAAGTCTTGCCTTTTTGTTAAATATCGTATAATATAGAGCCATATATGAATAAAGTGAACAAAGAGGAATTTGCAGTTATATTTACAGGCGGAAAGCAATACAAAGTCTCCGAAGGCGGTCTTGTTGCTATTGAGAAAATAAAAGGTGAATACAAGAAGGGAGACAAGATTTCTTTTGATAAAGTTTTACTAGTTGATGATGGCAAAGATACCACTATCGGTACACCTTATATTAAAGGCGCAAAAGTAGAAGGAGAATTAGTAGAAATCGGCCGTTCCAGAAAAGTTATGGTTATAAAATATAAACAAAAATCTCGTTATCTAAAACGCAACGGTCATCGCCAGCCATTCTTTAAAGTAAAAATTACTTCTATCAAATAATCAAAATAAAGTTTTTGCCGGTACGGATTTTTTGAAGCTTAAAAAATCCTGAAGTTCTCGCGCCGTCGCGCTCGAAACCCCTTAAAAACTTTATTTTGATTATTTTTTTATTGTCTGTTTTTTAATGCATTTTTGAGAGTGTCGTTGTCTGAGTATTCTAGTTCGGTGCCAGTGGAAAGGCCTTTGCCTAATGAGGAGATTTTAATATTGAATTTTTCCGTAACGTCTTTTAATTGCTCACGTGCATATTGGTCTGTATGTTCGCCTTGTGGACTAATAGAGAAGGCAAGAATGATTTCTTTTAACCCCTGAGGTCTTGCCTCAGTGGAAATCTTTTTCTTTAATTCGTCAATGCGTACTCGGCTTTTTGTATTTTTTTCAACGACTGGAACAAGCCCACCTAAGATAAAATATTTACCATGATAAACTTTACTTTTTTTCATACTTTCTAAATCAGAATCTTTTTCCACTACCATTAGAACAGAAGAATCAACGTGTGGATTGGCGCAGATTTCACATATTTGTGTTTTTTTATTATTTTCAATTATAAAAAATCTGAAACATTCTTTACATTGAGCTACTTCTTTTTTTAAATCCAAAATTAAGCTAGATAAATTCTCATTATAGGCTCCTGTTCTAGACATTAGAAAATAAACAAAACGTTTCGCTTGTCTTTCTCCAATGCCAGGGAATTCTTTAAAAATTTCAGTTAATTTTTCTATAATGTCCATAATTAATTGTTATTATACCCCCTCCTTTCTCCTCCCCCTATGTAGGGGGAGGCTGGGTGGGGGTAATTTAGAACTCATCTAAATTACCGCTTGTCTTCGGAGTGAATTCGCTTAAGTTACTTTTTTCAAGGTTTAAGAAGGTTGTAGTTTTTTCATCGAAATAAAGTTCAACTTTTCCAGTCGGACCATTGCGGTGTTTTTCAATTAAAATTTCAGCAATGTTTGTTTTTTCTGATTCATCTTTTCCTTTATCTTCACGATGAATAAACATTACGACGTCTGCGTCTTGTTCGATGGAGCCAGAATCACGAAGGTCAGAAAGTCTTGGTCTGCCACCACGAGACTCAACTGCACGATTAAGCTGGGAGAGAGCGAGTACTGGTACATCCAATTCTTTCGCTAGACTTTTTAATGATCGACTGATTTCAGTTACCTGATTGACCATGGAATCATAATTCTTTGAAGTAGTCATCAACTGTAAATAATCTACAATAATAAGGTCTAAACCTTTTTCTGCTTTCAGTCTGCGAGAGAGAGCTTTCATTTTAACGATAGAATTTCCAGGTTGATCGTCAATATAAATTTTTGCTTTTGCTAATTTATCTAAAGAGTCTCGTAATTGAGAAAATTCTCGGTCAGAAGATAAACGTCCAGTGCGTAAATTCCAAGCATTCACTCGTGATTCTGCTGAGAGCATTCTATCAACCAATTGTTGAGAAGACATTTCTAGAGAAAATATTAATATAGATTTTTCATGTAATACTCCTGACATGCGCGCCATGTCTAGGGCAAGAGTAGTCTTACCCATACTTGGTCTGGCTGCTAAGATAACTAAGTCGGACTTTTGTAAACCTGAAAGCATGGTATCTAAATCTTTGAAACCTGTGGCGAGCCCGCGAAGCATTCCTTTGTTTTCGTGTAATTTTTCTAATCGTTCATAAGCTTCCGGCAGAGCATCTTTTAAGTTTACATATTTTTGATTTTTAGGAGAGGAGACTACACCAAAGATTCTCTTTTCTGCCATATCTAAAATATCATCCATATGGTCTTCGCCCTCTTCAAAAGCAAGTTCTGACACATAATCTGCTGCTTCAATGAGGCTTCGGAGAACATATTTTTTTTGAACGATATCTGCGTAATGTTTAATGTTGGTAGAAGACGGGACTACATTTACAATTTCCGCCAAGTATTGATTGCCACCGATTGATTCAAGGAGTTTTTTTTCTCCTAATTTAGTAGAAAGTGAAAGCATGTCTATCGGTTCATTTTTCACTGAGAGATCAAGCATCGCTTGAAAAATCTTTTTATTTTTTTCAACATAAAAAGAGTCTGGTGTTATCATATCTTCAACCTCATGCATGGCATCTTTGCGGAGCATAATAGAGCCTAGAACTGCTTGTTCGGAAGGGATACTTTGGGGTGGGATGCGTAGATTATTGTTTTTTATTGCCCTAGCCATTCTGCCATTCTCTACTACACTGGGTTAATTGTCAAAGCGAGAAAGTTATTAAAGATGTTACTAAAATGTGGAGAAATAAGGTGAATTTTGTAAAGAATTTTTGAGCCTTCGCCCTCGGAGTCAAAAGGACAGGGAACCCACGACTCTTAAAATTCTTTGCAAAATTCACCTACCCCTTCAAAAAGTTATATTTTAGTTTTCTCAGTTTTGTATTCAAAAATTGTGTGTTAAAATACACTAATGAGTAGAAAGGTATTATTGTCGGGGGTAAAACCAACTGGTGCACCACATATTGGTAATTATTTTGGTGCCATGAAGCAATTTGTAGATCTTCAAAAAGAGCATGACGGCTATGTTTTTATAGCTGATTATCATGCTTTAAATTTTATTCAAGACAAGGAAGAAATGAAAAAAAATATTATTGGAATTCTACTCGATTATCTAGCAATTGGTTTGGATCCAGAAAAATTAACGATATTCAAACAATCTGATATCTTTGAACATACTGAGCTTGCTTGGATCTTTGATACTTTTACCACAATGCCGTATCTTGAACGTGCTCATGCTTACAAAGATGCTAAGGCGAAGAATAAAGAAATTAATGTTGGGACCTTTAACTATCCGATGTTAATGGCAGCAGATATTTTACTTTATGGTCCAGATATTGTACCTGTGGGGCAAGACCAAAAACAGCATGTTGAATACGCTAGAGATACAGCGGAGAAATTTAATCGTATTTTTGGAGAAACTTTCAAGTTACCAGAACCGATGATTTTAAAAGATGTAGCGATAGTGCTTGGTACAGATGGCAGAAAAATGTCTAAAAGTTATAACAACACTATTCCACTTTTTGCCGAATATGAAGAAATAAAAAAGTGTGTAATGAGCATCGTGACTGATTCCAGCGGGGGAATCCCAAAAAATGTTTATGCTATTCACAAACTCTTTCGTCCCGAAGATGAATTAAAAAAGATTTATGCAGAAAAATCTGGTAAATATAAAGAACTAAAAGAATTACTTATAGAAGATTTAGAGAAATTTATCGCACCCTTAAGAGAGAAGAGAAAAGAATTTGCCAAAGATATTCCTAAAGCTCTTAAGATTTTAAAAGCTGGTAGTGAAAAAGCAAAAATTATTGCTTCTAGAAAAATGGAAGAGGTCAGAGATAAAATTGGAGTGAACGTATAATTTTCTCTATAAATTAAAAATAAAAAAACCAGCAACGTTTTCCTCCTTTCGGACGTTGCTGGTTTTGGATGTGAGAGATTTGATTCTCTCGATCTTGCTCGGGGAGAGGCGCCCGAGCTCGCCTAATACCATTCTTCGATGTCCCATCCCAATGGCATCATAGGACCACCTCCTTTCTTTAGAAAAAAAAATGTTACATTTTGATTCCTACCTGAGCAGCTTCTTTTTGAAGTCGCTCAACCTTTTTTTCGTCGTATGTTGTTGCTTTTGCACCTATTAACAAAAACAATAGACGAAGTTGATCAAAAGGTACTATTACTTTTTTTTCTTCTGCTTGATTACTGCTATTCATAAATATTTCCTCCTATATTATTTTTTTTCGAAGAACTTTTTTCTTTTTTTTGTATATAACAAAAAAAAGAAACGAGCCATTCCAGGGCTCGTTTCTAATATTGTTCGTTTAATTAATTGAGAATTATTTTAACAATAGCAGAAATCAGCTCTGGAACCATTGGTCCAGAAGCTAAAATAAAAGAAACTGCTGTTGTTAATATTTGACTTCATCACTATTTATCATACACGAAGATTTTATGAAGTCAAACTATCTTTTAATCGGCTGTTTTTTTATTTATTTTATGATAAAATGCTTTTAAATTATGAAAAATAAAAAACATATAAATTTGAACCCTTATCCGCTTAAGTTATATGGAAATGCTAATGGCACTCACCAAAACCTTGCTCTGAAAGTTGCTAAGTTACTAAAAACTAAACTAGCCTCTTCTGTTTATAAGACATTTAGTAATGGAGAGTTTTTAATTCATCACGCAGAATCAGTTAGAGATAGAGATGTTTATATAATTTCACAGCCTCGTTTTGGTGACAAAGAAAAACTTTCTTACGATTTAGACGAATGTGAGTCTTTGATTCTTGCGATAAAACAAGGAGAACCTTCTAGGGTAACAGTGATTATGCCTTGTTTGCCTTATTCTAGACAGGATAAATCTTCTAATCATCGAGAGCCAGTTTTATCTCAAAAAATTCCCATGCGGTTTCAGATGGCAGGGGCATACAGACTGGTCGTTTTAAAATTACACAATCCATCAAGTTATAATGCTCATACCTTAACTATTCCTATAGTAGATGTGAATACAGATTCACTTATTTTAAAACATATCCTTTCGAAGAATTTTAATTTGAAAAAATTTAAAATCCTAGCACCTGACTTAGGAGCTGCGCCTTCTTGTAGAAAACTTGCACAACAATTAGGAATTCCAGGAAACATTGTAATCATAAATAAATTCCGTGATCCTAAGAAAGCAAATCATAGTGAAGTTACAGAAGTCATAGGTGACCCAAATGGATATAACATAATTATTCCGGATGATATGGCAGATACTTGTGGTACTGCTGTAAAAGCTTTGGAAACAGTAAAAGCAAATGGGGCAAAGGATGTTTATTTTACTGCTACTCATGCAGTCCTTTCGGGTAAGGCGATAGAAAATTTAAACAAAGCACCTTTTGCTGGTATTTGGCTTACGGATTCTTGTCTAAGCGAGGAGTCTAGTAAAAAAATTAAAAAACTCGAAATTATTTCTACGGCTAAATTAATTGCGCAAGTAATAGACAATCTACACAATGGAGATTCTGTTACAGACCTTTGGAATAATGGAAAATAAAACAAAAAGGGATATTTTATTTAATCTATGTTAAAATAATGAAATGCAAAATAGAATTTATATTAAAGATTTAAAAGACAGTGTGGGGAAAGAAATCATCATTGCTGGATGGGTAGATGTCAGACGTGATCAGGGGAAAATGGTGTTTTTTGATATGCGGGATATGACAGGCAAGGTGCAATGTGTAGCTTTGCCAAGCCGAACAGAGGCAATTGAGGAAGCTAAAAAAATTCGTCCAGAATGGGTTTTAAAGATTACCGGTATCGTAAACAAGCGTCCAGAGAAAAATATAAAAGCGGGAGTATTAAACGGGGAAGTAGAGCTTGAAGTGACAGGGATTGAAGTTTTTTCAAAAGCAATGGATTTACCATTTGAACTTAATGAGTCTGTAAATCTTGATACCCATCTTGATAATTTTCCATATACGTTACGATCAGAGCGAACGAAAGACATTTTTGCGATGCAATCAAGTATTCTTGAAACATTTCGTTCTTCGTTGAGATCTCAAGGATTTACGGAGTTTATGTCTCCTGGGATTGTGGGTGGTGATGCTGAAGGTGGATCAGCTGTCTTTTCAGTAAATTATTTTAAGGATCATAAGGCGTATTTAGCAACCAGTCCACAATTTTATAAACAAATAATGGTGGGAGCATTTGAACGTTCGTGTACTATTGCCAAAGTATTTCGTGCTGAAAAAAGTGCAACCACTAGACACTTGAGTGAAATAACTCAAATGGATTTTGAAATGGGATTTATTGAAAACGAAAGAGAACCAATGAAAGTTCTTGAAAATGCAGTTCGTGATACAGTCAAAAAGGTTGGGGAATTACACAAAGATATATTTAGTCGTTTTAATACAACTGTGCCTGAAATTCCTGCTGAAATTCCGATTTTCACTTTAGCTGAAGCTCAAGCGCTTATCTCCAAAGAATTCAAGCGTGAAATTGAAAGTTCAGACGACATGTCACCAGAAGATGAACGTCAGATTTGCGAATATGCAAAGAAAAATATTCATTCTGATTTTGTTTTTATAACTAGATTTCCTACAAAAAAGCGTGCCTTTTATACTTATGAAGAACCAAGTGAAGCTCCATATTCGCGTGGTTTTGATTTATTGTTTAGGGGATTAGAGATAAACAGTGGTTCACAACGAATTCATGATTACGATACGCTCGTGGCTAAAATAAAAGAAAGAGGAATGGATCCTGATAAATTTTCATATTATTTACAAACATTTAAATGTGGTATGCCACCTCACGGAGGATCTTCTACTGGCTTGGAACGTTTTACCGCTAGAATGCTTGAACTTCAAAATGTTAAGGAAGCGACTTCATTTCCTAGAGATATGACTCGCATAGACAATAGACTTTCTGAATAAATTAAAAAAACTTTACTCATTAAACGATTGAGCTAAATCCCTTTTTATTTGTTCGCTTAATTTTTCTACACTTTTAAATTTTTTAGGAAAACGTAAATATCTTTCTGTGACAGCAGTAATGTTTTTGCCATAAAGATTTCCATCAAATTCAAGAACATGAATTTCTAAACAATCTTTTTTGGTTATTGAATTAAATCCATAGTACAAGAGTCCTCGGTAAGACGCATCATCTAAATCAACCTTACATGAATAAAGTCCCTTGGCTAGATCTTTGGCTAAAGCAATATCTAGGTTTGCTGTTCTGGCACCAGTTTTTTCTCCATTATTATTCCCAGGTAAAACTACCCCACTAATGATTGTTGTTTTGTTCAATCGAGTAGCCAAAGTAACTGCCACAATCAATACAACGGCACCGACAATCTGAGTATTTGATAAGACATTATGGTTGAAAAAATAATCAAAAATAATAGCCGAGACTGGCCATGCCAATTCACACAAAGTTGCGAGTGAGGCTGGGATTTTTTTTAAACCATAATAATAAAGATACATAGCCACCGCTCCGGAAGTAAAAACTATAATTAGGAGAGTCGTCCAAACACTAGATTCAATTGAGGGTAAAGTAGAAAAATACCGCAGAGCTGGAATGAACATAATAATCATAGTAAAACCAAAACGTAAAGCAGTAAGGAGTCCGTAGTTAATATTTTTTAAAGAATATTTTCCAAAAGTAGTTGATGACCCCCAAGAGAAGGCAGCCAATAAAGAAAAAAGAGCCATCATGGCCGTGGCACTGCCAAAATTTATGGAACTAGGATCTTTAAAAGTTACAAAATATCCACCGATTAGGGCACAAGAGGCATAGACATAAAACTTGAGAGGGAAGCGCTCCCTTAAAATAATGGCCGATAATAAGATAGCGAAAATTGGCTGAAATTTTTGGAGTAACACGACCACAGAGACATCCACAAAACCGGTTAAAAACAAGGCTTTAGTAAAAAAAGTAGTTCCAAGCGCTCCTCCAAACAAAGCTACCCAAAAAATCGTTCCCCATTGTTTTTTGGTAATTTTTTTTAATTCTGTTTTATAAATAAACAAAAATGGAAAGAGGATTATAAATCCTAAACTATGTTCCAGAAATACCACGAGAACAGGGGAGACAGAAGCTAAATGCGGACGTAAAAAAATCCCATCTAAGCTCCAAAGTAAAGCTGCCACTACGACAGCCAAAGCCCCAATAAAGATTTTATTTTTTATTTGCATAATATTTTATTTTTTAAATTTTCCTTCAAAAACAATTTCTTCTAAATTTTTTCTTTGACTTGGTTTTTCACGCTCTTGTAAATATTCAGGAAGATCTTCTATTTTTCCAGGTTTACCAAGAGCAATCATCATTTCAACAACATAACCATCTGGAACGGAAAGTTTTTCTTTAGCTAAGGTATAATCGAACCCTTGCATGCCATGGGCAATTAATCCTATCTTTGTAGCCTGTAGGGCAAAATTTTCCCAAGATGCTCCAGCGTCCAACGAATGAGTCGTAGAAGGATTGCCTTTATCAAAAGTTTCTTTAGAGACGACTACAATCAGTGCGGATGCCTTCTTGCACCAAACTCGATTTCCTTCTGCTAAGAAAGATAAAAATTTCTCAAAATCGGGAGAACTATTTAATGCATAAATAAATCTCCATGGTTGGTTGTTGTTAGAAGATGGTGCCCAGCGAGCCGCTTCAACAAGAGACATTAATTCTTCTTTGGTGGTAACCTCACCAGACATTGCCCGGGGAGAATATCGTTTTAGAAAAACATCATCAATATCGTAATTTGTTGTTCTGGTGTTTACTGTTTTCACCTTTTGATTATAACATGTTTTGATGTATAATATCAAAATGAAAATAACTTTTAAAGATAATGTTAAAGACATTAAAGGAGAGGCACTTTTTGTGTCTATTAACCCTAAAAACAAAGACGAAATTGTGAGGGACGGCGGGGTAAAAACGCTCTATTTAAAATGTGATGAAGTAGAAAAAATGAATTTAAGGAAACTTTTTTTACTTGTGCGCAAAATGATTATTTTGGCTAAAAGTACCAAAATAGAAAAATTAGCTTTTAGCTTCAGTGATTTTAGATTTAAAAATACAAAACTCTCTGACACAGAGCTTGGAGAAATAATTGGTTCTCAGCTTGATTTTGCCAATTATGAATTTAATGAATATAAAACAGTACCTAAAGAAGGCTTTTCTTTGATTCAGGAAATTTTTATTATAGGAACTTCTAAAGAAATACAAAAAGCTATTTTAAAGGGAAATATTATTGCCGATGAAGTAAACAAGACTCGATCACTTGGAAATACTCCGGGTGGAGATATGACTCCGCAAGTTTTAGCTAAGAAAGCGAAAGAAGCGGTCAAGGATCTTCCCGTGAAAGTCACCGTGCTTGGTGAGAAAGAAATGGAGCGTCTAAATATGAGAGCCATTCTTTCTGTAGGACGAGGATCAGACGAAGAATCGAAATTTATTATTATGGAATACTGGGGTGGTAAAAAAGAAGAGAAACCAATAGTGTTAGTCGGTAAAGGCGTGACTTTTGATACGGGTGGAATAAATTTAAAACCTTCTGGTAGTCTTGTTGGGATGAATATGGATATGTCAGGAGGGGCGGCGGTAATTCATAGTTTAGCTCTTGTGGCGAAAATGAAATTAAAAAGAAATGTGATCGGTCTTATTCCAGCAGTTGAAAACATGGCTTCTGGAAAAAGTTATCATCCAGGAGATGTGATTCGTTCAATGTCTGGAAAAACAATTGAAATATTAAACACTGATGCAGAAGGGCGAGTAATTTTAGCAGATGCTTTAACTTATGCGGGGAAATACGATGGAGAAGTGGTGATAGATATAGCAACCTTGACTGGAGCAGCAGCGGTGGCCCTCGGAGAGAGAGCTTCAGCTATTTTTACCAATGATGACAAATTAGCAAAAGATCTTGAGGAAATAGGAGAAAAAACAGGAGATTATATTTGGCATTTGCCTATGTGGGAAGAATATGAAAATGAGATAAAAGGAACTTTTGGTGATTTTACAAATATTCATAATAAAGATTCGCGTTATGGTGGAGCAATTTATGGAGCAATCTTTTTATATCAGTTTATTAAAGATGAAAAGAAAAATGAAAAAGCTCCAAAGTGGGTGCATTTAGATATTGCTCCAAGGATGACTTCTATGTCGGGAGAAAATCTCGCTGTTGGAGCTTTAGGGACACCAGTTAGACTTCTGTATAAATTTATTGAGCAACATATAGAAAAATAAAGTGGAAACTGATACTTTTCAAATAAAAACAGGAACTTTTGAAGGACCATTTGGGTTGCTTTTAAGTTTGGTGGAAAAGCGAAAGCTTTTTATCAACGATGTATCACTTTCTGCGGTGACAGAAGACTACCTGAAGTATATGAATAAATTAGGAGGATTACACTACTCTGAAATTTCAAGTTTTGTCCTCGTGGCGTCTACTTTACTTTTAATTAAATCAAAATCGCTTCTACCTAATTTGAATCTGACCAATGAGGAGGAGGGAGATATACGCAATTTAGAAGAAAGATTACGTTTATATGAACTTTTTACGAAATTGGGAGGAAATATAAAAAATAATTTTGGAGAGAATATAATCTTTGCGCCACTGGAAAGGAAAAATGATCTATTGGTATTTTTACCAGATGATAAGATTACCAAAGAATCAATGATGGTATTTGCCAGAAATGTATTGGGGGCCATACCCCAAAAAGTATTTTTACCTAAAGTAGAAGTAAGAAAAGTTATTAGTCTTGAGGAAATGATAGATAAATTAACAAAGAGGATACATGATTCTCTCAAGATGAATTTTAAAGATTTCAGTGGCCTGCCTGCCGGCAAGGCAGGCAACGGAAAGCAGATTACTCGGGAAGAAAAAGTAGAAGTCATTGTTGGGTTTTTGGCCATGCTAGAACTGGTAAGGAATGGTATACTCGACGCTATACAAGAGATCGACGGGGGAGATATTATTATGAGTAAACAGGTTCTAGGGTCTAGTGACTAGTTTCTAGAACCTAGCAACTAGTATCTAATTCAAATGAATTTAGAATCAAAGATAGAAGCAATACTTTTTTTTAAAGGGGAACCGGTTTCTTTGAAAAAACTTCAAGACATCCTGTCTGCGCAGGCAGGTTTGGAAGTTTCTAAAAAAGAAATCGAAGAAGCAATTTCAAATTTGAAAAATAATATTTTAAATAGGGGAATAGTTTTACTAGAAAAGTCCGAACCTGCCTCGCCGTCAGGCGGGGAAGTTACACTTGGGACTGCTCCCGAATTAAGTAATCTGATTGAAGAATTACAAAAAGAAGAATTAAAAAAAGAACTTTCCAAGGCAAGCCTAGAAACACTTTCTATTGTTCTCTATAAAAATGGTGCGAGCCGAGCGGAGATTGACTATATTAGGGGAGTAAATTCAAGCTTTACTTTACGTGCATTGTCGGTACGCGGATTAGTAGAAAAGACAACAGACGTCAAAGACAACAGACGTTATATTTACAAACCAAGTTTCGAAACGTTGTCTTTTATGGGAATAAAATCTGTGGAAGAGTTGCCAGACTATGGAGGGGTTAGTTATTCTATGGAAATTGCTGCAAAAAATTTAGAAGATGAAAACAATACGGAGGAAAATTAGTTATTCTAACATTCTATAGAATATTGGAATGAAAAGTGAAACTAAAATCTGTCAGAATTGCAAAAAAGACTTTACTGTAGAGCTGAAAGATTTTGATTTTTACGAAAAAATAAAGGTTCCTCCGCCAACTTTTTGTCCTGAATGTAGATTACAAAGACGTTTATCGTGGCGTAATGATTTTTCGTTTTATAATCGTAATTGTGATCTGTGTGGACGCAGCATTATTTCTTTGTACCATAATGATAAAAAACTTATAGTTTATTGTAATAAATGTTGGTGGGGAGATAATTGGGATCCAAAAAATTATGGACAGGAAATAGATTTTTCAAGACCTTTTTTTGAACAATATAGAGAATTGCAAGATAAAGTACCATTATTGTCTTTAATAAATGACGACGGGGTAATGAGCGTAAATTGCGAATACACACAAAATGTTACTTTTGCAAAAAATTGTTATATGTTATCTATGTCTTGGCACGGTGAAGATTGCATGTATTCTTATGCTGTAGCTGGTCCGGAAACTCGTTATGTTGTAGATTCTTTAAATATCTTTTTTTATTCGCAATTTATTTACGACTCTATTTTTTTAGAACATTGTTATAATTGTAGAAATTGTTATTACTCTACTGGGCTAAATGATTGTATCTTTTGCTATGACTGCAAAGGATGTTCAAATTGTTTTATGTGTATAAATTTACGTCAACAAAAATATTGTATTAAAAATGTTCAATACGCAAAAGAAGAATACGAAAAGAAGCTAAAAGAATACAAACTCGATACTTATTCTGGAAGTGAAAAAACTAAAAAAAAATTTATGAATTTTATTTTAAAATACCCACATCGCTTTGCTAGTATCAGAAATAGTGTTGATTGTGTTGGGGATGGATTATTGAATTGTAAAAATGCTAAAGATTCTTTTTGGGCTCGAGGTTGTGATGATGTACGTTTTTTATTACGAAGCAATGACGTAAAAGATAGTTATGATATTACTCCTGGAGGAGAAAGTTCCCAGTGTTATGAAGCGCTTACTGCCGACCACAACT
>CAITSA010000011.1 GCA_903894955.1 uncultured bacterium | reverse complement strand
TAAGCTAGAGGCTCCTGCATCAGTGGCTCTCCAGATTTCATAACTAGCTGCAGTCGTACCAGAGACATCAGTCACTTTGGTAAAGGACAAAGCTTCACCATAGACACCGGCTGGTAAGTTGGTGATATCTTTCACTTGGAAATTTATCGGAGTAGCTGGAGCGACGATTGAAGTTGAGGTAATGTTACCAACTGCATCACGTACCTTGATGTAGAGCGTGGCATTTCCATTTGCATCTTTCAGTGGTACCCAAGTGGTAGAGACTGCCACATTTGATCTGTTAGCTGCGAGTGTACTCCAAGCGCAAGAGTTACTTTGAGCATCTGTGGTTGGGAAGGCATTATCATTACAGAGAGCATATTGAGTTTGAGAATTATCTGTAGTAGTGAGAGTGATGGTACTGGTAGTAGCTCCGGTTGAAGAATCAAGCTTCGCAGAGACGACTGGAACTGTGGTATCGAGAGCAAATTGAGCTGAGATAGCTTGAGCTGTATTGTTCGCTCCTTGAAGGTCGTTAGCGGTTACTCTGACTTGAGCAGTCGCATAGTAGGTATTTGGAATAGTAGTTTTAACATACCAGTGGACAGTGGTTGGGTTAGAGGGAGAAGTGGTCGACACACTCACTGGGGAGGTATCGCCTGCCACCATGTCACCGACAGGGATTGCTACCCATCCTGCTCCAATGTTGTATTCGAAAGATGGAGTAATTAAACTATTGACGGTATCAGTGTCATAGACTTTGTAGGAAATTGGAATGGCTCCATAGTATGGATCAGTAGTGGTGGTTACTTGTGAAGCAGTCACTCCGTTTGTGCCATAGGTGGCATCGAAGGTTGGAGGAGCGTTCACTACGTATTGGACGGTGGCAGAAGTCACGGTTGGCGTAACTGCTCCACCTGAGGCTAGGAACATTTTATATTGAAAATATCTATCATCTCCTCCTGTTTTAAGAGGACTGTTAGCTGGAATAGTTGTGCCAGTGTTAACAGTGAAGTATGAAGTTCCACTACAGGGAGAAGAAGTGTCGGCTGGTCCGCACCAAGTAGCTGTTGCTATGCCTCCGGAAGTGGAAGCAGATCGAACTTGAAAATTAACTGTCTCTGTAGCTGAAGTGTTACTGGCAGCCCAAGTCATATTCCCGATGACATTGGCTGCACTGTTTGAATCATAGATAGAAGAAGTGAGAGTTCCGGTAGGGTTGTATTGAGCGTAGTTGATGGTGACACTGGAGAGGGTTGGGGTGACAGAAGTGTCGGTAGTAGAAAACCTTGCTTGATATTGGATATATCGATGTCCGGAGAGAGAGGCAATGCTACCACTACTTCCACCATTAGTGATAGGACCAGTCCAAGTATTACTGTTGGTCCACAATGAATCAGGCGTTGCCGTATCTCCTGCCTTGGCATATATGGTTAGGGTCTGACTGTTGAGAGTGGCAATATAGGAAAGAGTTGTAAAGGCTGACGCTGCACCAGTATCAATAACGCCCGAGGTGAATGTGCCAGATGCAGTACCATATGCAATAGATGCAGATCCGTTATTTCCTGCTGCCGCACCAGCTCCTTGGGTTGTGACTGCGTTAGTGAGTCCTGTACCCCCGATATATCCTGAACCGCCTCCGCCACCGCCAAAGCTAGAGCCGTCATTAGTGTTGCCGCCGCCGCCCCAGTAACCACCGCCGCCGCCAGCAGCACCAGAGCCACCAACACCGGCGTTACCAACACCGCCACCAGAACCAGCACTTCCGCCGGCTGACTGAGTGCCACCGCTACCATAACCATAAATACCGCCAGTACCATTAGCACCAGTACTGCCGCCACCGGCACCAGCTACACCCCTGCCTGCGCCGCCTGCGCCGCCTGCGCCGCCAGCAATTATTGTAATAGGACTAATATTCCATGTAGCAATAGTCCCTGAACCATTTATAAGGGTGACATTAACAACTAATGCTCCTGTGGTTGCATTATAAGAAGTTGTTAAACCGGTCATCCATTTTGTAGTATCAGCCGAATCAACAATCATTATATGATCGCCACCGCCTGTTGCATAGGATAATCCAGATTGAACTGTGAATGTTTGACTGCCTGTTCCCATGGCAACGGAAGTTGCAGATGTTGAATAATTAGATAGCCATAATGCTGTCATGCCGCCACCGTGCCAAGCATTACCGCCACCGAAGCCTCCTGTGTTGAGGTTACTAGTGCCGCCGACTAAAACATAATAAGTTTGTCCTGCAGTAACTACCAATGTTCCAGAACTTGAACCACCGGCAGCACCACTACTAGAAGAGTAGCTGCCGGCACCGTTTTCAGTTATTTTTATACTCGTAACACCTGTCGGCACAGTCCAACTTTGAAGAGCTCCATTATAAGCAAAAGAATCAGATGGTAAGTATGTGGCTGCAGGAGTATACGTGATAGACAAACTTCCATTAGCACCAGTTGCCGCACCACCTCCTTGAGTATTTAAAGTTGCTGTAAGAGAAGAATCGAGGTGTCCAGATCCGCCGGCACCAGCTGTGATAGCGAAATTGCCGCCAGGAGCTCCGCCACCACCGCCATAATAACCGCCGCCGCCGCCGCCAGAAGCCAGATTACCATTACCACCTTGCCCGGCACTGCCAGCAGTTCCATTATAACCACTGCCAAAATCTGACACCGAGCCTGCGCCACCAGTGCTCTGCGTCCCTCCGCCAGCTCCAGTAACACCTCCAGATGCTTGAGAGTTAGCACCGGTTGTTCCACCGCCGGCGCCGGCGCCGCCACTATATGAAGATGAACCACCTCCCCCACCGGCAACAAGCAATGGGGTTCCTCCGGCAAAAGTATTATGAGTTGAAAACCAAGTCATTCCTCCTCCGCCACCGCCTACATAACTTGTGTTGTCTTTTGAAGCCGTGCCTCCACCACCGTACCCGCCAGCTGAAACTGTGTTATAAGCTCCATTCGCTCCAGCGCCTCCAATCGAAAAATAATAAGTTTGTCCTGGAGTAACCGCTAACGTTCCGGTAGCTGAACCACCAGTCGCGCCGTTATAGTTAATTGCACCATTCATATAGCCAGCTCCACCGTCTGCGCCTTTTGCAGTTATTGTAATACTTGTTACCCCAGCAGGAACAGTAAAGCTCTGGACAGAACCACCAGTAGTTGAATACGTTGTAGTTTCCGCCAGCCCCACCGTCGCACCTGCCCCTGATCCAGAAATCGCTGTTGATGAAAGTGTTCCAGCTCCAAATCCGGGAGCATTGTTGTTACGGCTGTACATTGAGACAGTGTTGTCGCTACTGTTCGCCACATACACGGAAGCGCCATCGGCTGAGATGGCGACGTTGTCTGGAACGGACCCTGTGACATAGTCGGTTTTAGAAGAGAGTACGCCTGTGATGGTGTTGCGGCTAAACATTGAGACGGTGTTACTGCTGCCGTTCGCAACATACACGGAAGCGCCATCGGCTGAGATGGCGACGTTGTATGGATTGGACCCTGTGGCATAGTCGGTTTTAGCGGAGAGGGTGCCGTTAGAGTTGCGAGTGTACATTGAAACGGTGTTACCACCAGAACCATTAAAGTAATTCGCCACATACACGGAAGCGCCATCGGCTGAGATGGTGACGTAGTATGGATTGGACCCTGTGGCATAGTCGGTTTTAGCGGAGAGGGTGCCGTTAGAGTTGCGAGTGTACATTGAGACAGTGTTGCTGCTCCAGTTCGTCACATACACTGAGGTGCTATCGGGAGAGATAGTAATGTTGGCTGGATTTGACCCTGTGGCATAGTCGGTTTTAGAAGAGAGTACGCCTGTGATGGTGTTGCGGCTGTACATTGAGACGGTAGCGCTACCAAAGTTCGCCACATACACGGAAGCGCCATCGGCCGAGATGGTGACGCTGTATGGATTGGACCCTGTGGCATAGTCGGTTTTAGCGGAGAGGGTGCCGTTAGAGTTGCGACTGTACATTGAGACGGTAGCGGCATTATTGTTCGTCACATACACAGAAGCGCCATCGGCGGAAATGGCGACGTAGTCTGGACCGGACCCTGTGGTATAGTCGGTTCTAGAAGAGAGTACGCCTGTAGTGGTATTGCGACTGTACATTGAGACGGCGCTGCCGTAATAGTTCGCCACATACACGGAAGTGCCATCGGCTGAGATGGCGACGTAGCCTGGACTTGACCCTGTGGCATAGTCAGTTTTAGAAGAAAGTCCGCCTCGCGCAACCCCATTATCCGTCACACTCGCACTTGTCGACGTCAAACTCACTCCCCCAGCAACAGCAGAAACAGTAGAATCTTTAGCCGAATATTCAGTCCAGTTAGTTGCATTTGTCGGATGCACAGCCGTGTTGGCAGTGACTCCCCCAGCCCAAGAAGATTGTGTGAAGTTGTATGTAGCCGCTTCTGCTACACTCGGAGTAAACAATTGTCCTAAGATAAAGATAGAAATAAAAACAGAAACAGTCCCGTTAGAAACCGCCCTCCAGAGTACTGGAGTGCTACGGTCACCTTGGGTCCTAAAGGGATTAATCCAACCCAAATCCGCCCTTCTGAGTACTGGAGTGCTACGGTCACCTTGGGGCGACCTGCTTCTAACGGGATTGAGAGTCTTGGCAGAAAAAAATATTTTCATCCCGTTAGAGGCCGCGAGGGCTCGCAGCGACCATCTGCCTCTAATGGGATTAAATATTTTTTTCTGCTTGTTTAGGTATTCTGTTTTTGTTTTTTTAATTATCATTTTGTTGTTTATTCCACTTTTTAATTTTTCTAATCCTGTTTTTGTTTTTAGTTTCAGCTTTATTATTGTTTTAATCATGGCATTTTTTTATTTAATTTTTTTAATTTAGTCGACTTTTTGATTCTTTGCCTTGATTCTTTAATATGTGAAACTTTTGGTAAGTTCTCTGGCATAGTGCCGCCCAAGCTCCTTATTGTATTTCTGACTTTTCGGCCAACTTGTTCATGCGTAATATTTGCATTAGCTTGACCTTTTATATTTTCTCTTTTTAGTTTTGCTTCGGTCTGCGTAGCGCGAAACAGATTCGCCGCCAGTTCTTCGCTATCCATATGATCTAAAATCAAATCTTTTTTCTGAAGACCTTTTTTAATCTTGATATCTTTTTGTCGCATTCCGCCATAAAGTCCCATATAACCGAAATCTTGAAAATTTGCATAATCAGTGACGCCGGATTTTTTAGCCACACTCGCTAAATTTCTATTATGCTCCTTCATTTCGCCGCGCAGAAAAACTCTCTTGTTATCTTCGATAAGATTATCTTCTATTTCTTTCTGTCTAGTTTTAATGGCAAAATAAGTTTGGGCTTTTGCAATTTCAACTTTTCTCGGGTCGCCATTTTGAGCTATTAGATAGCAGGCATACCGAGAAAGATGATAATCTTGAACAGCTTGACCATTAATTTCCCCATACTGGTTGCGAGACTTTTGGATCTCGCTCACGCCGGCAAAATGCAGAATTATATTCTGCCCACTATTTTTACATGCTTCTTTTGCTCTTTCTATGGCTCTCAAAAACTTGCTATATTCGGTATAGCCAAGAACTTTATATAAATCACGAGCACTCCAATACTCTTGATCATGTTCATTAATTCTCTTAATTTTTTCAAAAAGATTTTCTTTCATTAAAATATTTTTTTCAATTTCAGTCCATGACAAAATGTCACGACCTCACTTCCATTTTTTTATTTTGAGTTTTGTTTGTTTAGAAAATATTTTTTATGGGGTAGTAGAAAATTCTCACTTCCCCATTTACTTACTTAATTATACAAAAATAAACAACCAAGAACAAGAAAAAACCTATAAAATGTGGACAACTTTTGAGGTAAAAACTTGTCTCTGAGCTTTGTTTATTTTATTATTTTCTTTATGCCTCCTAGTTGATAAAATCGATAATTATTTATCGATTTTCTAAAGTAGCCAGTTTGCTATCCCTATCTCAATTTTTTAGAGAGTAAACCTAGTACACCGAACGTCACTCAGCCTTTTTGAATTCAAATTAATCTATTTTTCATTTATAAATATACATTACTAAACATTGATAAACAATATTAAATATAGATAAAAAAAATTGCTAAACTTTACTAAAAATGATAACCTAATAGGTATGGGAACAAAATTAATATATTTCGTGCGACATGGAGAAACAGAAAATAATGCCTTAGGTATCAGGCAAGGGTCGAAAGGTCCCCTAACAGAAAAGGGCAGAACTCAAGCCTTAGCCACTGCGAAAAGATTTCCGAAATACAAAGGACGTCCCCAAATCATCATTTCTAGTCCCTACGAGCGAACTAGGGAAACAGCAGAAATTATTGGAAAGGAATTGAATATGCGAGTCAAATATTCTAACCTTTTAATGGAGAGAAGAAATCCTTCTGAAGTTATAGGTCACTCTGGGAGAGATCCTGAAATCAAAAAAATCATCGACCGCATTGATAAAAGTTATCATGCTGATGATTTACGATTTTCTGATGAAGAAAATTTCACCGATCTTAAAAAAAGAGCAGAGAAATTATTATCCTTCATTAAAAGAAGATGGGAAAAAAGAATTATTATGGTTACCCATAAAATTTTTCTAAAGATGGTAGTGTCATATATGATTTACGGCGAGAGTCTCACTGCTTCACAATACAACAACTTAAGTTATTTCAATCCAATCGAAAATGCGGGTATGGCTATTTGTTCCTATACTTCTCATTGGTTTAAAAAAGACGAATGGAAACTCCTCGTCTGGAATGATTTAGAATAAAAAAAATAATTTATTTTATTTAACCACATCCTTAAAAACTGGAGTTTGTTGGTATGTTATTTAAGAAGTATGTTTTACATAAATAATTATGCCCTATCTTACAGTAAAACAATCAAGCTCCCCTGTCGGTTCTGTCCATTTTATATTCACCTTTTCTACCTCGGCATGATCAGGGCCATATTTACACCATTCAATAAATTTTATTAAATCTTTGTCCTCCCCTTCAGCTACTATCTCTACCGTTTCATCTATTTCATTTTTAGCCCAACCAGATAAATTTAACCCTATAGCTTCTGCACGACTAGAATCACGAAAAAACACTCCTTGCACTTTTCCATAAATTTTTAAATTAATTTGTTTTCGCATAATATTATAATCTTACTTTTAAAACCAAATTGCAATGGAAATGTTGATATCTATTCCGTCATATAGATTCTCTGCGTAACGGATTTGCTTTTTTAGTGGCAAAATATAAGTAGTAGAATGCCTATCTGGAAAGATGGAAGTCACCCATTCGCTTTTCCCTACCTTTGCTTTCGCATAAATCGCGCCCCAACCACGCCTCAACCTCCCCTTCTGCATCTCCTTTATCTTGTCCGAAATATCTTCTGGTACCCGAGCAAAACGCCAAAGCCCACTATCATCTTTGTCTTGATACCCTTCTCTCCAAATAATCACCTTGCTTTTAAATTTAAATTTCTTTTTAGCTCTACCTTTGCCAGTACGAATTTTCATTTCTTTATCTATGTTATAATTAACTTATATGATAATCACATTTTTACGTTCGTTTCGTATTGGACCTTTTGCTATATTTGATTTCGCAGTTTCATATATTGCAATGTATTTTCTCGCTCCTTATTTATCAAAGCTTTTTGCTTTAGTTGGTATCCATATCAATCGTGAACAGTGGCTCTGGCTCACCTTGCCAATAGCTGTAGTCGCTCACCTTATCTTTAAAGCTCATACACCATTCACTAAAATGATTCTCAACCCCTCTGGTGACTGGATTTCTAAATTAGTGATTATCGGTATGTTGATTATGGCTTACGTTCACCGAGGTTAACTAATTACACCAATTTTTTGAGTTCTTCTTCGTGTTTTTTCATTACCTCCATACCAGCATTCATTTTATTCATTCCCCCTTTTACTTTCTCTTGTACTTCTGTAGCAATAGTTTTAAAAAGCTCGGGATTTTTCTCGATCATTGTGATGAACATCTCAATCTGAGCTTCCGGCACGCCTTGTGTCCTAAGCATTTTTTTAAGTAAAAAATTTTGAAACATACGTAAAGACTATAGCATTTTTAATCAATAATCAGCAACTTGCTTGGGTGCCTATGCCCATTTACAATACGAACTTTTTTAACAGGAACTTTAAAATATTCTGCTACTAATTCCAAGACTCGAGTATTCGCTTCATTTCTTTGCGCTTTTTCCTTGACTGAAACTTCAAAATGATCCTTTGATTTATTGACAAAAGATTCTTTTTTTACCCCCGCAGAAACTTTAACATGAATATAATTAGTCAATTTAATTAACCTAAGAAAAATAAATACACACCTATGATTATTGCCACAGCACCATAAACACCAAACGATTTGCGGAATTTTGCCACGACTACTTTATTAAGCGCTTGAGGGAAAAGAATATAGCTCAAACCCTTCAGCATAACTAGCCAAGCGAAAATCGTTATGGCAACTTTCCAAGTTCCGTCCCAGATATTATATTGAACCAAATACATTGATGACAAGAAAATCAAAATCACTCCGGTTAAATAAACAGTGGCTGGATGGTCAAAAAAATCTTTCAGTAAATGTGGAACCGTCTTACCTTTGAAAATAAGAAACAAACCGCTTACGACTAAATAAATTCCTAATATTTTTGCAACTAAAATTGTGAAGTCCATATAGTTTAATAAAGTTATACCACGCAACGACTATTAAAACGTGGTGTTAGTTATTAATAATATATTAATTATAAACCCGACCAGAAAAATAGCTACTCATTTAACCCCGCACTTCGTTTTCAGTGCCGATAAATCAGCCTCAGAAAGAGTCAGACTCGCACTTTGATTAAGCTTATACATTATTGCTTTTGGGTCATCCACATGGTCTAAACCGAGAGCGTGGCCAAGCTCGTGTGCAAGCACTCGCACGAGCTTGGCCCGACTGCTAAATTCATAAATGTCTATTTCCCTATTTGATCCATTCTGAATATATACCCCCTCTTCAAAGCTCTCTCCCCGTGCACCATTAACGGTATTGTATTGGTCCACCGATATATTAAGTATAGTGACTAGACGATTGAGCGCCACCACTAAAGCATTTATTTCATCTACCATGGCGTTAATTTTAACTTGTTCAGATTGTAATTCCGACGCTTCTTGTTTTAACGATACTTTTTCATTTTGAAGTTTGTCGTATTCCGTTTGAGGCGCCCCACCTTTTTTATTCCAAGAGTTTACTTCTATTTCATAAGCTTGTTGTTTTTGATTAAAAGCGTCTATCCGTACATTTAAAGCATTTTTTTCTGTATTGTATTCTGCTTGCAGAGCGGTAAATTTTGCCTTCAACATATCATAGGAAGCTCTATCGTTTTTTACGGTAATACCCAGACTCGCTAATTTACTTGTCGCTTGTTGTCGGTAGTCATAAACTAAATTAATTTTCAACTCGTCCGAATAGCTCGTCTGAGCGGAAACGTCACTAACCGAGCTTTCTGGTAAATAAACAAAAAGATTTTTACCGAAAGGTTTCTCCCAGACAGCTTCCGCATCTAAAAGAGCGCTTAAAAAATAACTTTTTGAAATATTAAATTGCGTATCAAAAGTGCCGAGAGTGTACGGTATCGGCTCGGAACAGGGAGCTTTTAGAAAAACTCCATTGAAGCTACTTTTTAAAGTATCTAAAATAGAGGTGGACTGCGTGTCGAACAAAACCCTAAATTGATAGATGAAAACTCCGAGAACGACAAGTAGAATGAAAATTTTTAAAATCTTTTTCATTTTAAAGCTCTTCTTGAGAAGGGGCAATAATTTTTGCCCGCCAGAATTTAGTATTAATAGTTTTGGCTAAATCTTTTAATTCTTCATTCTTGAGCAAATACAAAACAATAATAGCCACTATGATTCCTAGAATTCCAGAAATAAAACCTTGGAGAAACACACCCCAAAAAGTGGTCGTGCCAAAAATTGGAGAAAGAATATTTAAACTTAAATAAGCCGTTATTCCTAGAAAAAATGATGCTCCTAAACTTTGGAAAAAAGTCTTATTAATAAAAGGTTCATGTGGCATAAAATCTTTCTTTACAAAAACCCAGTGTAAAATAAAATTTAAAATAGTCCCAACAGAATACGCGAGTGGAAGCATTAGTACTTCGGTGCCATCAATATCACCCACTTTTAGCATTGATTCTATGAAAAAACGAAACATCTGTATGTTTTCAAAAAGATGGATAAATACATAAGCTAAAATTATGATTAAAACAGAACAAGAAAAATTTACAATAAGCGGACGTTTTGTATTGCCGGTCGCATAATAACTCCGAGAGAGTAAAGTAATCATTCCCTGAGCCAGAATCGAGACAGAAAAAATTGCAAGAGAAGCTGCGACCAAGCGAGTATTGTCCCAAGAAAAAGATCCCGAACCAAGGATCACCCGCACGATCTGCGCCCGAAGCACAATAAAAAGAAAGATGACTGGCAAAGACCAGAATACAATTGCTCGTGATGCTTCTTTCAAATGTTTTTTAAATTCTTCTTTTTTCCCACTACTAAAAGATTTAGCTAAAGTTGGAAAAGCTGCCACCGCATAAGATATCCCAATAATATTAAGTGGCACTGACTGAAGATTAAATGAAAAATTAAAGATTGATATAGAACCACTTTTAAGGAAGGAGGCCATCGCTATAATGAAAATAAGGGCAATATTATTAAAAGCTAAACCCAAGGTTCGAGGAAGTGAAGTCAAGATTGTATTTTTAATATCTTTAAAATTAATCGTAAAAGGAAAAGAGGCTTCGCCTGTCTTGCTACGGCCGAGGGAAAATCTTGGAGTAAAACCACAAGAACGCGACGCAAAAAATTGTATACCAAAATGCATCAAGGCACCCAGCGCTACGCCAAGGGCTAATCCATTAATTCCCAGAACTGGATACAGAAATATAACACCAATAATAATTCCCAAATTATAAAAAATTGGGCTTAGGGAATAGATGAAAAATTTATGAAAAAGTTGCGTAACTGTTCCAAAAAGATTCGATAAACCCATTAAAATAGGCGAAAGTAACATTATCCGCGAAAGTAAGATAACCTTTGCTTGATAAAGTGGAGTAAAACCTGGGGCAATAAAAGATATCAAATATGGCATAAGAAAAAACGCTACCAGAGCCACGAACACCATAAAAGAAAAGAAAACGGTAAAAATATCGTTTAAATATTTTTGAGCTGCTTCGGACACCTTATCGCCATTCCCTCCTGCTAATTGGTGAGCAGGCATTTTAGCTACGATAAAAGGAACAAGCACGGTAATAGAAGCTAGAGATGCTATAGAAATAAAAATTAAATCTGGTACCCGAAAAGCCGCATAGTAAGCATCCAGTGATGGAGAAGGTCCAATAAAATGTGCGATAGAACGGTCACGAAAAAGTGCCAAAATTTGAGAAAGTAAAGTAAAACAACCTAAAAGAATAGCAGCCTGATTTATGCTTCCAGACTCTTTAGTAAAAATTTTTAAAATCTTCTCCATTCTTTATAATTTTATTTTTTAGTACTTTTGGTAGTCGAAGCATCAGAAGTGGGAACAGGTGTAACAGGAGGAACAGGAGTGTTTAGTGAATCGACATACTGTATCAAATTTTTATCTTCAGGAGAAAGAGCGAGGGCTGCCTGCGCATAAGAAAGAGCCGCACTGTTATCATTTTCACTCTTAGCTACTTGTGCAAGAAAAATTAAAGCATCAATATAATCTGGGTTAAGAGTAAGGGCAGCGTTAGCATAATCTTTCGCCTCTTGAACTTTTCCATCAACAAAAGACGCACTGGCCATCGCCAACTTCAAACCTGGATTTAAGGGATTTAAGTTAGAAGCATTTTGATAAGCAGTAACAGCTTTGCTGTAAGCATCTTTGACTCCGAGCGAACCAAGAGTCTGATAAGTGGAACCAAGTAATTGGAAATTTAAATAATTTAAAGGATCGTAACTCGTTGCCATTTGCACGCTATTTACCACTTGATCAAAACTAGCTTGTAAATCAGCTTTTTCGGCATCAGATAATGATGCGCCTTTTTTAGCGATATCATTTAACTTAACGAGATATATTTGTGAATAGGTACGTAAATATAAATCATTGGAATATAACGAAAGCGCTTTATCGATATCATCTTCGGCACTTGGAATTGTTGTTGCAGAAAGTGCTTTACTGTAATAAAAAACAGAAGTGAGACGCTCTGTATATTTAAATAAAAGGGTAACAGAAAAAATCATCACCACAATCAGAAGAAGAATAGAGAAGAAACTTTTTCGATGATCATTCAAAAAAGACATCGATATTTCTTTGCCTGAATTAGAGGTGGCTAGGCCAATAAATACTCCAGTAAATGCTAGTGATAACAAGAAAATTACTACTCCGGTGAAAAAAAAGAATGAAGCAACAAATAAGTAAAGGGATAATATAAAAAACGCCATCGTCTCCCAATTTGCCCTATTTTTAATACTAGAAAAAACTGACTTTACGCCAATAACTAAAAACAAAATAAAGAAAATAAGCCAAGCTAAAATACTAAGACCTCCAGTGGTAGCCATAAAGGTAGGCAGTAAACCTGAACCTGAATCAAAGGAAACATCCCAAAATTGAGTATTGTTTATGGCTAGAGGTTTATACATTGACCATGCCTCTCCGAATCTGTTAGGACCAGTGCCGAGTAATGGATTTTTAATAAGCACTGCTTTGGTTATAGACATAGTCGCCCCAAAAGAAGGACTAACTGAGGTATCTGATATCTGTAAATGATTTGGAAGAAAGTTGTCGAGATAATTCGGACCATAGATTGGCATAGGGATTAATGGATTCAAAAAGAACAAAAAAGATACAAGCACAACAACAAAGGACGCCAAGGGAAAATGTCTTTTTTCTCCTTCTTCTCCATGTCTTTGAAGGGTAATGGAAGCCTTATAAACAAAGATAATAAGACTGGAGATTCCGAGTAATATCCAAACTAATTGAAAATTCACCACAGCGATAAACAAAACTGAAAGTAAAATGAATATTTCTAATAAAAGTTTTTCTATTTTAGAAATTGGGAAAAATTCAATCACAAACAAAAACATCAAGCTAGCAAATCCAGCGAAAAGCCCCAAGGCATTCCAAGCACCAAAAACATTTCCTGTTTTCCCAGCCAAAATTCCAAGTGATAGAACTGTGGGCATAAATAAATGGAGGGTCTGAAAAATTAAAACAAGGACCGAAGACAAAATTGCTCCGAGTAAAAGTATTTTGGCTTGTTTAGAATTCTTAAAAACGAGAGAAGACATCAACATTAAAATAAAACCGGCAAAAATAAAATAGAAAGATCCAATATCAAACATTGTCCCAAATAAAGAGACTTGAGAATTAGGAGAAAATAAAGAAGATAATAGAAAGACTAAAGCTATACCAAAACCTGACACCAAGAGCCATGACTTAGGAAAAATTATTTTACCATCAGAAAATCTAGCAATAGCCCAAAAAACGACAGATAAAGCAAGTCCTAAAACCAAAAGTAGTCCCTTGGAAGTTTCAATCGGAAAATTAGTAAAAGGTAAACAAAAAAGTGGCAACAAGACTACCACTAAAAATAATGACCAAAAAGAAAGTCTTTCAAATATATTTGTTTGCATGAATTTTAAATAAAAAATAAACTAGTAAAAAAACAACGACTATGCTTAATGTACTAATTATATATAGTTTTACATTAAAAACAACTAAAATACTATGTTGATAAGTCGATTTTTAACATAAAACACCTTTTTCACTTCCCTCCCAGCTAACTGCCTCACAACAGCTTCATTGGAAAGAGCTTGCTGTTTGATGTCATCCTCCTTGTCATCCATTTTTATCATAATTTCAGTTCTAACTTTACCATTTATCTGCACTACAATTTTTATTTCCTCAGCTTGAATTTTTGAAAGATCAGGCACTGGCCAATTAGAAAGATGAATAGAGTTAAATTTTACCCCCTCCTTTCTCCTCCCCCTACTGTAGGGGGAGGTTGGGTAGGGGTATAGTTTTTGCCATAACTCTTCAGTAATATGAGGCGCAAACGGCGAAAGAATCTTTAAAAATTTTTCGTAAGCAATCTGCGAGATAGATTCAAGCTTCCCAAACTCATTAATAAAAATCATTAAAGTAGAAATAGCCGTATTGAATTTCATTTCTTCTATATCAGAACTGACTTTCTCTATTGTCTTTTCAATTTCAAACTCAACATATTTTTTATTTTTTTGTACTTTATATTGAAGATTCCAAATACGCTCCAAAAATCTTCTAGGTCCGATAATGGCTTCTTCGCTCCAAGCAACCGATTGACTAAACGGCCCCATAAACATTTCATAAAGACGCAAGGTGTCTGCGCCATATGTTTTTACTATATCGTCTGGATTAATCACATTCCCCAAACTTTTTGACATTTTTGCACCTCCCTCGCCTAAAATCATTCCATGCGAAGTGCGTTTTTGATATGGCTCAGATGTTGGTACAAGCTTTAAATCAAAAAGGAATTTATGCCAAAAACGAGAATATAAAAGATGTAAGGTGGTGTGTTCCATGCCACCGTTGTACCAATCCACCGGTGTCCAATATTTCAAATTTTTCTTTGAGGCAAATTCTTTTTTATTTTTTGAATCAACATAACGCAAGAAATACCAAGAACTTCCTGCCCAGTTTGGCATGGTGTCTGTTTCTCTCTTCCCTTTGCCTTTACATTTTGGACATTTTACATTGACCCATTTAGAAATATTAGCCAGGGGTGATTCTCCACTATTAGTTGGTTGGTAATTTTTTACTTTTGGAAGCTCTACTGGCAAATCTTTCTCTGGCACTGGCACTATGCCACAATCTTCACAGTGAATAACTGGGATCGGCTCACCCCAATAACGTTGACGAGAAAATACCCAATCACGAAGCTTAAAGGTTGTTTTTTCTTTCCCACCAATAAATTTTATAATTTCCTTTGTAGCTTCTTTTGAATCCAGACCATTAAATTTTCCAGAATTAGTAAGTATTCCATTTTCTACATAAACTTTTTCTTTTCCTTTAATAGTTTCTAAATCCCTTAAAGATCCACCGATGGTCATATTTTTCTCCAATTCAGACATGGTCATCCAGACTAAATCATGTATTGCTTTCTCTTCGGAAGAAAGTTCTTTTTGCTCACCATTTTCAAGTTCAAAATAAAAATTAGAAAAATGGGCAAAGCGATTTTGTTTTTTAGGCACATGGTAAAACTTACTGTGTGAACGAGGTAATTCTTTTTTAAATATTAGGTTCTGATAGCCGGTTTCTTCCCGTATTTCTCTGATAGCTGCTTCTTTTGAATTTTCTTCTTTCTCTACTCCACCTGTTATAAAAGTAAGCCAATTTACTTGTTTCCATCTTAATGCTAAATATTTATCTTCTGCCCAATGTTTTACAATTGCGTGAATTGCTTCTCTTTCAACAAACGGCAAATCTTCTTTTGGATTATCTATAAAAACCGGCTCTATAACATATTTTATTTCCAATTTAAATTTCTTCGCGAATTCAAAATCCCGCTCATCATGCGCCGGTACGGCCATGATTGCTCCAGTACCATAACTAGCAAGTACATAATCTGCTATCCAAATTGGAATTTCCTCTTGAGTGGCAGGGTTAATGGCCTTAATCCCCTTCAACTCCACGCCTGTTTTTACTTTATCTTCAGCTGTTCTTTCTATGTCAGTTTTGCTTTTTACTTCTTTTATATATTTTTCAACTTCCGCTAAATTTTTGATTTGAGATTTCAATTTTTGGACCAATTCATGGTCTGGAGCCAATACCACATACGTCGCTCCAAAAATAGTATCAGGTCGAGTAGTAAAGACTTTTATAGTTTCTAATTCAACCCCTCCTAAATCCTCCCCAAAGGAGAGGACTTTACTGCTAATATTGTTTAATTTAAAACTAATTTTCGCTAAAACATCTTTTGGATTTTTTATTACTTCATCATTAGTAAAACGCATAACTTCAAAACCCAGCTGATTAAGTATCTTAGTTCTTTCCAAGTCTTCTGCTTTTTTGTAATCATGAATATCTCCATCAACCTCAATAACAAGTTTTTTTTCAACACAGACGAAATCAACAATAAACCTATCAATAATATGTTGTCTTCTGAAATGATATTCTGTTGTATCTCTACGTAATAAATCCCACATTATTTTTTCTCCACTCGTAGGATTTTTTCTCATCTCTAGGGCCTTGTCTTGCAAGGCTCTCCATAGTTCTGGATTAGTCGTAAAAAATCTAGGCATTTCTCCCTCTCCTTCGGGGAGGGCTGGGGAGGGGTTGCCTCTAATTTCAAAATCTATTTCTGCCCCCTCGCTCCTGCCTATCCAATTCCTCTGTCCAAGTTTAATTTGCGGAAGATAATCCACAGTATCTAAATCTTTATCAAGTCTATCGGCATATTTAGTAATCGCTAGCATCCACTGTTCTTTTTCTCTTTTTTCTACCACTGTACCGCACCTCTCACAACATCCCCCAACCACTTCTTCGTTGGCCAATCCAATCTTATCTTTTGGACACCAATTGATCATCATCTTCTGTTTGTAAGCCAAACCTTTTTTCAACAACTGCAAAAATATCCACTGCGTCCATTTATAATATTTTGGATCAGTGGTATTGATTTCTCGTGACCAATCAAAAGAAAAACCGATAGATTTAAGTTGGCGCCTAAAGGTGTCTGTATTGTCCTTGGTAACCTTTATCGGATGAATGCCGGTCTTGATAGCATAATTCTCTGTCGGCAAACCAAAGGCATCCCAACCTATTGGATAAAGTACGTTATACCCTTCCATCCTGCGTTTGCGAGAAATGATGTCCATAGCCGTATTACTACGGATGTGACCCACATGCATACCTGCGCCAGATGGATATGGAAACTCAATCAAGCCATAAAATTTAGGTTTTTTAGAAAAATTCTCGGCTTCATATATTCCAATTTTTTCCCATTCTTTCTGCCATTTCTTTTCAATTTTTTTATGATCATATTCTTTCATCCCGTTAGAAGCAGGTCGCGGTCAATCCGTGACTACTTAATTTAATCTTATAATTATTGCGACCGCGGCTTCTAACGGGATTCATATCACCTCATCATAACCAAAAAATCACTTTTTTGCAAAAGTGATTTTTTGGTTAAAAGAATCTCTTTGAGATATGTATTATTGGGTTGGTACAGGATATACAACTGGCTTAGAATAAATGTTTGAATTTATATTCTCTGAAAAACAATAGTATCCAGCTGGATGACTCCAAGATTTTAAAGAATAAATATTTATATTATTTTTATCATTTGATTCTTTATTGAATTCTGCACAAAGATTATAAGTAGTTACCCCAGTTTTTGCATACTCATAAGGTTTCTGTGTTTGAGAATCAATTTTATTGATATAATAATTCAAAGTTGATAATTCAGCAAAATCTTTTGGCAATGTCCCTTTTTTGGAATAAAAATTCTGAATAGCGTTTTGGATATTTTGCAAATCACTTACTTTCTGTGCATCGTATTTTAATAACTGTTGTGTTCTAGGTGAACCAAGAACAGAAAATCCCCAAATTATGCAAGCGAGTATTACTACAGCAGAGCCAGCCGCCCAAACTTTTCGATATGTGCTATTTGTTTTTTCTAAAGCATCATAAATATAATAAAAGAAAATCGCCAGTGCTATTACCAAAACCGACAAAACTTTTAAGATAAATCCTGTTGTAATATCTTGACCATCTATAAAAAAATACAAAACTGTAACTAAATCTCCAGCCAAAACAAACCCTGAAATAAAGAGAGTAATATAAGTCAACCATTTACGGATACCTATATTCCTTTTTTCTGGTTCTATGGAATAATTTTTTTCTAAAAGCCACATCAAAAAAATATAAACAGGAAAGAAAATAATAAGCGAAGCTACTGGAAAGCTAATTGAATAACTTCCATAATAATTATAACCAGTAGTAAGTGGATAAGCTTTATTAATTATAGTAAACAAAAGACTAAGAAGGTTGCCAACAAAAAAACCGAGAGCAATAATCGCACCTAAATTTATAAAAAAATCTTTAGCACTTGTTTTTGTTTGTGTTTCCATATTTGTTAAATTAATAATAATAATAATAAAAGCTACAATACTTATTATAATAATACCACCTATAATAAACATACATCTATTATACCATATCTCTACTCCAAACGGCAGTATTAGCAAGTGGAATAACTCTACTATTTGATTTTTCCAAAACACAAAGCTCGCCAACTTCGATACTACCTTTAAAATCTTTCATTGTATCGGCAAGCGCATATCCTAAAGAAAGTGACGAAGAATCCACTGCATAAGAAGTTAAAATAACGAAAAGTGGTTTATCACTTAAAACTTTTCGTACTTGTGAAAGAAGCTTAGGGAGCATTTCTTCAATTTTCCATATTTCCCCTTTTGGTCCTCTACCAAATTTAGGTGGATCCATGATAATTGCGTCATATTTATTTCCTCTTTTTTCTTCTCTCTCGAGAAATTTAAGGACATCATCTTCGATAACGCGCATGGGTGCTTTAGCTAGCTCCGTATTTAATTTTTGATTTTCTTTTGCGGAAGCGAGAGTTTGCTTGGAAGCATCTAAATGCGTCACTTCTGCGCCAGCCCGCAGGGCAAAAAGACTTGCCACTCCGGTATAACCAAACAAATTTAAAAATTTGATTGGTTGCAGACGTCCGACGTCTGGGCTCCCTTGACGTCGGACGTCTTGCCACTCTTTAATTTTCTTTTCAATAAAATCCCAATGACTCGCCTGTTCTGGAAAAAATCCCAAATGTCGAAAAGGTGTCGGAGAAGCTAGAAATTTAATACCCTTGTATTCCATCTCCCATTTTGATTCTATTTTTTTATTCATTTTCCACCCCGCTTTCGCTCCAACTTTAGAACTCCAAAATTTCGCATCTGCTTTTGCCCACTTCTCTTTCATTCCCATCGTCTTTGACCAAACAGCATCTTCGTATGGACGCACAAAAACATATTTGCCAAATCTTTCCAGCTTCTCCCCTTCACCTGTATCCAAGAGTTCGTAATCGAGTTTATTAGCAGTAGAATCGAAGGGCCAATCTTTTGAATAAAAAAGTTTAATCATATTAAAAATTCTATCACATCTCCGTCTTTGATAATGTATTCTTTGCCTTCGGTACGAATTAAGCCTTTAGCTTTAGCATTAGCATGAGAACCTGAATCTATTAAATCTTTCCAGTTTATTACTTCCGCCCGAATAAATTTCTCTTTAAAATCAGTGTGGATAGCCATCCCTGCTACTGGTGCCGTAGAGCCTATTTTAATAGTCCAAGCTCTTGTCTCATCTTCCCCAGTGGTTAAAAAAGTTTCAAGTCCTAAAAGTTTATAACTTTGTTTTATTAATTCATCAAAACCTTTTTCAAAAACAGGATCTATTTTTACGGATAGTCCGGAAATTTCTACATCTACGTTTTCATTTGCCTCTGAAGTATTTAAAACATAAAGCATGGGTTTTAAGGTAAGTAAATTCAAAGATTTTATTTTAAATTTTTCATCATCATGTAAATTGGCCTCCGTCGCCATTTTACCCTCCTCAAAAACTTTCTCTAACTTTTTCAAAATATTTTCTTCTGCAATGGCTTCTTTGTCGCCTTTTTTCAAATCTTTTCCTAAGGTCCCAAGTCTTTTTGAGACTGTTTCAAAATCAGCTAAAACAAGCTCGAGATTTATCACTCCGACATCTTGTAATGGATCAATTTTGTTAGCTACATGAATTACTGAATTATCTTCAAAGGTTCGAACGACGTGTGCGATAGCGTCTACTTCTCTAATATTTGTTAAAAATTTATTTCCTAATCCTTCCCCTTTTGATGCTCCAGCCACCAGTCCTGCAATATCCACAAACTCTATAACAGCTGGAATGGCTTTTTTAGATTTTGAAAATTTAGAAAGTAATTCCACTCGTTCATCAGGCACCGGAACAATACCCACTGATGGATCAATGGTACAAAAAGGATAATTTTCCGCTGGAACACTTTTTTTAGTGAGGGCATTAAAAAGCGTAGACTTCCCAACGTTCGGCAAACCGACAATTCCTATACTTAGAGAAGAACTTGACATAGATTTCGCTTAAACTGATAATGCCATAAACTTGTAATGACTTTCGACTAGCGGTTGCTTGATTGACGACTGTTCTAATAAAAGCCTGTTTCAACTCAAAACTCAAGTTCTTTAAGCATTCTGTGGCTTCTTGAGCAAATTCTTCAATTTCATAACTGCTAGGTAATAGTATCTCATTTTTAGGTGTTTTCTCCAAATTAGCTTTAACTATTTGATCTTCAAATTCGTGAATCTTTACTCTTAACGGAGCTACAAATTCTTCAAATTG
>CAITSA010000010.1 GCA_903894955.1 uncultured bacterium | reverse complement strand
GGTAGACCAGCTTTTTTTAATTCTTCTTGGATTTCTTCATGTTTCGCTCCTAGAAATGGGGGTACGATTGCTTGATAACCAAGACTGTTTGCAGCCATTCCTAAATGTATTTCTAAAATTTGTCCCAAATTCATACGAGAAGGAACACCCAGTGGTGAGAGAATAACATCCACGGGCGTACCATCAGCCATATATGGCATATCTTCTTCTGGAAGAATAGTAGAAATAATCCCTTTATTTCCATGTCTTCCTGAAATTTTATCTCCAACTGAAATATTTCTAATCTGGGCAACTTCTATGACTATTTTTTTAATAATCCCCGCCTCGAGGGTGTGACCTAAGTCGCGAGAAAAAATCTTTACGCCAATAATGCGTCCACGTTTACCATGCTCCATCCGAAGAGATGTATCTTTTACATCACGTGCTTTTTCAGCAAAAATTGAACGAAGAAGTCTTTCTTCTGGGGTAAGTTCAGTTTCACCCTTAGGAGTAATTTTACCAACTAAAATATCATTCTCTCTGACTTCGGCTCCAATTCGGACAATCCCATCTTCGTCCAAATCTTTTAATCTAAGCTCTCCGACATTTGGAATATCGCGTGTTGTAATTTCAGGTCCAAGTTTAGTATCACGAACGGCACAAACGAATTCTTCAACATAAACTGATGTGAATTTACTCTTTTTTACCAAGCGTTCAGAAATAACAATAGCATCTTCGTAAGTTGATCCAGACCAAGACAAAAAGGCCACAAAAATATTTTGACCAATTGAAATCTGTCCATTCACCGTGCTACTCGTATCAGCAAGCACATCCCCCTTCTTGATTTTATCACCAACATTCACTAATGGACGCTGATGAAAAACGGCAAAATTGTTATTTCTTAGGAAATTAATTAAGGTATAGGTTTTTTCTTTTTTACCCTTTGTAATTATTTTTTTAGCATCTAAATAAGAAACAATTCCATCTTCTTCTGCAATAACCAATCTCCCTGAGTCTCGCACTGCTAATTCTTCAATCCCTGTTGCCACAAGTGGCATTTCAGGTAAGACACATGGCACAGCTTGTTTCTGCATGTTACTGCCCATCAGTGCTCGGTTTGCATTATTGTGTTCCAAAAATGGAATCATCGAAGTCGCTATAGAGAAAGCTTGGTTCGGAGCAACATCAATAAAATCAACCTCCGTGCGAGAGACTGTTCCTGGTTCTGTTTTAATTCTCGCTTCTACTTTTTCTTCTGTTATTTTCCCATTGTCATCATAGGGAGTTCCGGCATGCGCAATGTTGTATTTTTCTTCCTCTAAAGCATTGAGGTAAACTATTTCACCAGTGATAATGCCCTTTTTAACTTTTACATAAGGAGTTTCAATAATTCCAAAATCGTTTATTTTTGCATAAGTTGAAAGGTGTAAGATAAGTCCAATGTTTGGTCCTTCTGGGGTATGAATAGGACATACTCTTCCGTAGTGAGAAGGATGTACGTCACGCACTTCCAAGCCAGCACGTTCACGAGTAAGACCTCCGGGCCCTAGGGCGGAGAGAGTACGTAAATGTTCCATTTCACAAAGCACGTTTTCTTGCGCCATGAACTGTGAAAGCTGGTTAGTGGTGAAAAATTCTTTAATCCGGGCTTGCAGTGGTCTCTGATTAATAATAGCAATCGGCATGGCTGTATCAACATCAATAATAGACATGCGGTCTTGGATATTTCTTTTTATCTGCATCATCCCAGTACGCACTTTTTGTTGAAGTATTTCTCCAACAAAACGTACTCGTCTCTGGCCCAAATGGTCTATGTCATCAGCTTTAGCAAGCGGTGTATTGTTCAAAAGAATAATGTGAGAAATTACTGTCACTAAATCTTCTTTAGAAATTATTCGACGAGCCATCTCAGCTTCATCCATTCCCTTTTCAAAACGTTGATTGAATCTAAATCGTCCTACTGGAGAAAGGTCATAACGTTCTGCTGTAAATAAAGAATGAATAAATTCTTTGGCGTTATCAGCCGTAGCCATATCCCCATCTCGAAGACGCTTGTAAATCTCAATACAAGAATCATTTAGACTTTTATCTCCCTCTTTCGCTAAAGAGGCTTTGATTATTTCTTCGGCTATCGGATTACCAGCAAAGGCTTTTAAGATCATGTCATTTGTCTCATAACCCATCGCCCGCAATAATGCTATCGCAGGGAATTTCCTCTTTTTATCTATGCGGATATAAATTCCACCGTCTGACTCTGATTCTATCTCAATCCATACTCCACGAGCTGGAATAATTTTTGCACCAAAATATTTAGTACCCTTATTCTCGGATTCTGTAAAAAATACTCCGAAACTTCGCGCAAGCTGAGGTACGATAACACGCTCGACTCCATTGATAATAAAAGTTCCATGCGAAGTCATTAAGGGAAAATCTGACATGAAAATCTCCTGCTCTTTAACAGTACCAAGAATTTTATTAGTTAATTTTACTCGCGCCTTGAGAAGCCCTTGATAAGAAAGTTTGTTTATTTTAGAATTATTTTCATCAATTTTAGATTCACTCAAAGTGAAAGAAGTAAACTCCAGTTGAAACTTTTTTCCAGAGTAATCTATGATTGGAGAAAATTCTTTAAAAACTTCTCCAATACCAGTCTCTATCAACCATTTGAAACTTTTCAATTGGGCTTCAGTCAAATTTGGAAAATCTACCAAAGGCTTCTTGTATCTACCAAAATACTTCTTCGGACGCTTCGTTACACTTATTTCTTTAGGCATATTTAGTTTGCTCTATATAAATAAAAAAAAACAAAGAGACTACAGGGAAAAACAGACGAAAAAATGCTTTTCTCTAGCTTCTCTTAAGTCCTTCTTGATTTATTTAGATATGATTAAGTTAAAAACCTTGTAATATATACACAGGATTGCATCCAGTACTCAATCAGTGAATCCTAAATACCCTACTCCTTTTTTCATTTTTTGTCAACCCGGTAGTAGAAAATGACACTGTGGATAACCACGCGCCTTTGGCGCAGTGTCATTTTTCACTAACCGGGTCAAATTTATACTGTGGATTATGAGGTGAACGGCTCAACTACCAGTATTTGAGCCGTTTGCCTTACCTAAAAATAAAACCTCTTTTCCTTATTTTGCTTTGTATGTTATACTAAAAAAAACATGGACACAAAGAAATCTTTTTTAAATTTTGCACACCGTGAAGTATTTTTTTTGTTGTCTTTTCTTTGTATTTTTTTCATATTTGTTATTTTGTTGTTTTTCTTGCCCCCCAATTCAATTAAACTTATAAACTCAAACACCTTATTGATAATGTCGCTCTTGGTTTTTTTGAGTTTGGTAGTTGAACTCTATATTACACGTTATAAAAATATAACGATAGATCAATACGGCATCATTACACTTGTTCTTATGTTTGGAATTATAAAAAAATTTAACATACAAGATATTGTTTCTTGTACATTATTTGATACTCCATTAATATGGCAAAAAAACCTCTACTCTTGGGAGGGCAATCCGTTTCGAAATACACTAAAATTCAAGAAGGTTACCAGTCCAGTGGTTTTACTCAAAATACGTACTAAGCATAATTCTTACTCGATACTCTCCTTTAGGGATGTTGTTCTACACATTCAATCAAAAATACCTCCTAATATTTTTTTTGTGAAGCCTGAAAAACGTTTTGATATTTTTAGGTAACGAAAACGTGTAACTTAAAAAATATTAAGGTCTCCCTTGGTATTTTGTTATTGATTCTTCCTCCATTCTTCTATCTTTTTGTGATTTCCAGAAAGCAAAACTTTTGGAACTCTATAGTTTTTCCCTTTGTACTTCAAAATTTCTGGACGAGTGTAGTGTGGATATTCGAGACCATTTTCACCTACTTTTTTATCTTTTTCTTTTTTTAATAATAAATTCCAGTGAGATTCTTCTTTCAGAGATTCTAAACTAATAACTCCTGGAATCAATCGAATTACTGCCGAAGAAACAACCATAGCTGCAATATCTCCATCAGTTAATACATAAGGTCCAATAGAAATTTCTTCTGCCTTAAGTGCTATGCGAACTCTCTCGTCAATACCTTCATAGCGACCAGTAATAAAAACAATTTCTTCGTATTTTTGCGCCCAATCATAAGCCATTTTTTGATTAAAAGTTTTTCCTTTAGCAGAAAATAAAACAATCTTCTTTTTTTTATTCTTTATTTTACTTTCAATTTTCGAAAATGCTTTTAAAATCGGCTCAGCCTGAAGCACCATACCAGCCCCTCCCCCATAAGGTTTGCCATCTACTGGCTTATAATTGTTTTTAGGCGCCTTTATAAAATCTCTTGGATTATAAAATTTTACAGAAATAATTTTATTTTTTATAGCGCGGCCAATAATAGACTCATTCAAATATGAATCAAAAATATTTGGGAAAATTGTAATTATATGAAAACGCATAGATGTTTTATTTCTTTTTCTTTTTACTTATTAATGTTGGCCAATTTTCCCAGCCTTTATCTTTGTATTTTTGAGAAGGAGTTGATGGCCAATTGGAATGATTTTTTTGTTCTTGGCTATACCATTTATACACATCTCCTCCATCCTCTGGATATAATTTTTTTACTTCATTTTGAAAATCGACAAAAGAAAGAAAGGATTTTTTAAGAAAATTTTCTTTATTTACTAATTCTGACCAATTTTCCCAGCCTTTATCTTTGTATATTTTACCTGGGTATGACGTCCAATTAGAGTGTTTTTTTCGTTCTTGATGGTACCACTTCTGCACATCTCCGTTCCCTGGATATAATTTTTTTACTTCATTTTTAAAATCAGCAAAAGAAAGAAAAGATTTTTTAAGGAAATTTTCTTTATTTACTAATTCTGGCCATCCCTCCCAACCCTTACTTTTATAGGCCCTATCGGGAGTAGAAGGCCAATTGGAATGATTTTTTTGTTCTTTACTATACCATTTACCCACATCTCCTCCATCCTCTGGATATATTTTTTTTACTTCATTTTGAAAATCAATAAAAGATAAAAATTCTTTCTTTTCTAGCCCTATTAATTCCAGCCAATTTCCCCAACCTTTATCTTTGTATATTTTATCCGGAGAAGATGGCCAATCAGGGTGGTTTTTTTGTTCTTGATTATACCATCTCATCACACTTCCGTTCTCTGGATATAATTTTTTTACTTCATTTTGAAAATCGACAAAAGAAAGAAAGGATTTTTTAAGAAAATTTTCTTTATTTACTAATTCTGACCATCCTTCCCAACCCTTACTTTTATATGTTATATTTGGAGCGGATGGCCAATTGGAATGATTTTTTCGTTCTTGATTATACCACTTTTGTGCATTCCCTTGTTCAAAATATAAATTTCTTACCTCATTTTGAAAATCTGTGAAAGATAAAAAATCTTTTTTTTCTTTTTTAAATTCGGATCTTTTTTCTAATTGTTTGTCTTCAACTTCTTCTTTTTGTTTTTCAGAAATTGGCTCTCCTAATATATTTGTTATATATT
>CAITSA010000009.1 GCA_903894955.1 uncultured bacterium | reverse complement strand
ACTTCCTCATCTTCAACTATTAATACTTTTTTCATAATTTTTTATTTATATTTTTAATTATTTTATTAAATATTTCTAACAAGAGGAATAAAAAAGTCTACTTCTGTGCCTTTGCCTTCCTCGCTTTTCAAACTAATTGTACCGTTATGGTTTTCTATAATATTTTTAACTAAAAATAATCCCAATCCGGATCCCTCTGTTTTCATCTTAATCGCATTGGATGCTCTAAAAAATTTAGAAAACATTTTAGGCTGATCTTCCTTAGGAATACCTACTCCCTGATCCTTAATTTTAACATGTAAACTTTGCTTGTCAATTTCAGCAATAACTTGAATTTTTCCGTATTCGGGAGTGTATTTTACAGCATTACTTAATAAATTTTGCATGACCATGACCATCCTTTCTTTGTCTAAAGATATTTTTGGTAGCCCCGGGTGAATTTCAAGAATCAACTCTTGATGATTTTGGGTTACCAGGCTATCAAGGTTGCTAATAGCTATATTCAAAATTTCCTGAAAATCAGTTTTTTCAAAATTAAATCCGAATCTGCCTTCTTCAATACGAGAAACATTTAATAAATCGTTAACTAACGCGATAATTCTTTCGTTGCTTAGATATCCCTTATTGAGCAGTTCCTGTTGTTCGGTATTTAATTTGCCCATATCGCCATCCAACACCATTTTAAGTATCCATTTAATAGCAGAGAGAGGAGTTCTTAATTGATGAGCGGCAATAGAAATGAATTCCGATTTCATTTTATCAATCGCTTTTTCACGTGTCGTGTCATAAAAGATCTTCATTAATCCCAAATAATTTTGATTTTTATCCAAAACCTTAGAAGTAACCACTTTATAAACCTTCTGTTCTTTGTTATATGTCACAATAGCTTCTTCCAGTTTAGTGCCGTCTGATTCTTCGATCAATTTTTCAATCGAGAATTTATTATGAATAATGTTGGTAAAATTATTCAAACTAAAGTTATCGCTATTCGATATTTCAATGCCTAGATCAGTATCACTAATGTTTAAAATTTCTTTGGCTGAGGAATTAAACAGCGTTAATTTGTGATAATTATTTAAAAAAATAATCGGTGTGGAAAAATTTGATACTAAAGCCATGGTTTTTTCTTTTTCTGTTTCAGCTTTTTTCTTTTCTTCGTTAACATCTTCAAGCATATTCAACAAAGCCTTCTGAGATTCGTGCAGTTTTCCTTCACTTTCCTTAAAAACCGTAAGATCAAAAAAACTTATAAAAAAACCAATAATTTCTCCTTGTTGATTTTTTCGCAGTAAAGTAGAAACACTGACATGAATCTCATTTTTTTCTTTAGTTTTCAAAACAACCTCCAGAGAAACTACTAATCCTTTCTCGATTGTTGTTTTGTTTATTTGTTCAACATCTGAATTATTGAGAAGTTTTTCCAGGGTACCGCCCACAAGTTCTTCCGCTTCATATCCGGAAATTTTTTCTACGGACGGATTGGTTTCTAAAATAATGCCTGTTGGACTAACCATACATATTGGTAGCGGTAAAAAAGAAAATAAATCACGTGCGTAGCTTTCCATCAATGCCAAATCATCCAGCATAACAGAAATTTTATCTTTTTCTGAAGTGAGGTTTTTTATTTCCATGTTATTTTATATTCATGATATTCATCTCCTCGGAAAAGACATTTTGTTTCTTGAAAATTTATTTCGTCGCTCTTGAATAACATATGAAAGAATCCGCAAAAGTAACTTCCCAGATACATACAGAAAACAGGGTGTAATTTGTAATTATTTTTTATTTGGATAATTGAGTATTTTTTTTCTTCATCAAGCTCTAAAGGAATAAGTTCTCCTGAAGAATAATGCTTATGCCAAATTTTGGGTGCTTCTTCAAAAAATACCTTTTGTCTAGAAAGAAAATAATTAATAAACAATTTGAGCATCAGGGATGTTTTGCTGGCAAACATTCCCATTTCTTTTATTTTTTCATCATTAAAAGAGAAAACTTTCTTTATAGCTAGCAGAGAAATAACGCGTAAACCTATAGGATGGAAAGACAGCGTATCAATTTTTTTATAATCAATTGGACAACCAAGAGCAGTCATCTCTTCTTCCAATTTCTTTAATCCGTCTTCACCCATTTCTTTTAAAACATAATTGTAGTCTGTGATGAAAACTACTCCTCTGGCTTCTCCGGGCAAAGCCATTAATTTATCAACTAATTCTTTATTTAATTCCTGATCCATAATATTAGATTAATTTTTTAGGTTGTTAAATTAATTTTAGCGTTTTTTTTAATTTCTTCTTTTAATTCTATCATTTTCAATTCACGATTAACAGAAAGTTCTTGAAATCTTTTTAAGTCCTTCACTTTATCTTCTAACTCCTCGGTTCTTTTTTGCACTTGTTGGTCTAAATTATTGGCAATATCTTGTAGTTCTTTTGTTCTAGCGTCTACTCTTTCTTCTAGTACAGCTTTGGATTTTTCCAATTGGAATTTCGTTTTTTCTAACTCCTCGGTTCTTTTTCTAAGAATATCTGTAAGAGCGCTGGTTGCCATACCCGACAAAATAAATACTAGGAAAATAAAAGAAAGGGTGGTGATAACATATTTGGGGTCCAGATAGAGATTTTCCCTGAATTGAGCAAAGGGAATATAGGGAATTATTTGAAAGTATTCCAGACAGGCTAATGTTCCGCACCATAAAAAAGCAACTAGGCTTACCAAAGTTCCTTTTATTTTAGTTAAAACAATATTGCAATAAATAATAGTAAAAAGATAAAAAATAGCTCCCATCCACACGATGCCACCATTAGCATAGACAATAATTGTTAAAAAACCTAACTCAAATATAGCAGAATAGGCAAGATATAAGTTGCTGATTTTCGAAACAGTTTCCATTCTCTTGACTACGATATTGAAGATAAGAGCGCTTATAATCCAAAAAAATATAATTAGGGCAGAAAGCCAAACATATTGAGCATCAGGAAAAAGATGTAGTGACCAAACAAGTAAAACGCCCAAAAAAAACGAGACAAGCGTTATAAATCTTAACTTTAATGTATACGCAGTTTTATCGAGAATGTCCTTTAGTTCTGAGGTTTGGTCTAAAACTTTAATTGGCATAAAATTTCTTGACGAATTATTTTTTATACTTTTATTATAGCATATTTTAATTACCATTTAATCAAAAACTGATGATACTCATCTCCCCGGTGAACGCATTTTATTTCCTGACAATCTACAGTTGTCTTAGTGCCAGCAGTCATCTTTACCATATTTGAAAAATAACCACTAAGATGTAAACAATGTATTGGATGAAAATTAAAATTTTTAATGTCTATAATTATATATTTTTTCTCCTCATTTATTTCTTCAACAACTAAATCACCAACCGTATAATACTTCCTCCATAGTTCAGGCGCCTTTTGGGCCAAAAAATTCATAGAGCCCATATAATATTGAAAAAATAATTTAACAATATAAGAAAGCTTAGAGCCTAAAATACCAATTTCTTTCATTTTGTCATCACTAAAATTAAAAATTTTCTTTATAACAAGTAATTCTATTATCTCTTGCCCTATCGGATAAAATTCCCACTTATTTAATTCTTTCTCTTCTTTTTTAATACCAAGACGGGCTACTGCTTCTTCGAACTTTTTCAACCCCTCTTTACCTTTTTCTTTAATGATAAAATCATTCTCGTTTATAAGAGCTATGCCTCTTACCTCACCCTTCTTATTCATCAATCGACTTATTTCTTCTTGCGAAATTATTTCTTCCATATAGTATAAAAATTATTTTTACACTTCTATTTTAGCATATTTAAATAAGAATACACGGGTAGCTAACTCTTTAGTTTGTTGTGGGATAAGAGTTTAATGATTTTTGTGCAACTTTTTAATAGTTTTAAACGTATACTCTATATAAGAATGAAATTATTTGTCTATAGTTTTATTCCTTTATTACTAAGCTTTTTTAAATTTATGAATAAAAAATATCTATCATTATTATTAATAATGATAATCGGTTTAGGGTTTACAACATTAGCCTTGGCTCAAACCATTAATCCTTTTGAAGGATATATGGGGAAACCTCCAGTTATCAGTGTAATGCAAAATAAGCCAGGTTTTTTGGGGAAGGTTACTGTCATAAATGGCAACATAATTACCATGACAGGGAAACAGGGCCCAGAAGCAACAGGAGAAACGACTTATACGGTTGATGTTTCTAATGCAAAAATTGAGAAAAAGATGGTTACAATTTCTGTCTCAGACATTGCCGTTGGCGATACTCTAATTGTAGGAGGTTCTGTTAGTGGAACTTCCATCACAGCGACATTTGTTATTGATGGTGTCGGTGGAATAAACAACAAAATGGATAATAAAAAAGGAACATTTATTAAAAAGCCTAACATCATGGGTACTGTTTCTGCTATAAGTGGTACGACTATTACAGTGATAAGTAAAAATCCTGTTAAAAAAATAATCAGTACCACCACAACAGAAACTTCAATAACCTATACTGTTGATGCAAGCAATGCAACAGTAGAAAAAAATGGTGTAGCAAGTTTGGTTTCAAATATTGCCGTTGGCGATATTATCTCAATCGAAGGAACAGTTAGTGGAACTTCCATCATAGCCACAAAAATTCGTGATGGCGTAGTTTTACCCAAAAAAGATACTAATGGTAACACAAAAGGAATAGTAGATATTGGTAATGGACAGCCTGTGGTTGCTGGTAATGTGACTGTTGTAAATGGTGCGACATTAACAATTACAAATAAAAGTAATGTAACTTATACTATTGATACAACCAATGCCAAAATAACTAAAGGCAAAGATACCATCACGATTTCCGGTGTTGCTGTAGGCGATGCTATCATTGTGCAGGGAACAGTAAATGGTAATTCTATAGTTGCTTCAAGTGTAATTGATCAAACAACGAATGAAAAAACGAACCAAGGATTTTTTGGTTCAATTGGTTCATTCTTTGCGCATCTTTTTGGATTCTAAATATTATTATTTAATAACAAAAAACCACGCTACTATGTAGCGTGGTTTTTTGTTTGGTTATTTAAAAATTTTGCGGAGGGTAGAGGAGTCGAACCTCTAAGGGATTGCTCCCGATAGTTTTCAAGACTATTGCCATACCATTAGGCGAACCCTCCATATTATAGTGGACCTAACCTACTATACTAAATTTTGCGTATTTTTCAACCAGCTTTTTTCCAAGAGATGTTCTTCATAGTGACAATTCGGGCAAATAAGCTCAAGATTATCAAGTTTATTATTATTTCTATTTCTGTCTTTGTGATGAACTTGTAAAATTTCGTATTTATTATAGGTGCAACGTGCGCAACTGTTCCCTCTTTTTTCCAGTAATCTCAATTTTATGACTCGAAATGTTCTTGCTTTATCTCTTGGTCTGCCAATTTTGTATTTTATTCCTGCTCTATGTATGTTTGCGCAACTTCTATTGCAAGTCTTTTTATTAAATTTTGACATAATCATTTTTCCATATAGTACAATTTGTATTCGGGTTTCTTTTATATTGCTCAGTCACTCATCCAGTATACCACAAAAAAATTAAAAATATCTCGGATTATCCGGGATATTTTAGTTTTACTTATTGATTTGATGACTTTTCTATAGTAAGAATTTCTTGAATATCAGCCCATTTCTTTTTGGTAACATAGAAAATATATACAATTTCTAAAATTCCCACAGTGTTCACTACAAGCAATACAAGAAACCACACTTTCTGGTTGTTTTTGCTAGCGATCCACAAGGCACAACCTTTCCAAAACAAAGACCAAATTAAAATTGGTAAAATAATCCAACCCAAACGACTATATATAAACAATGCATTATATTGATCCATAATAAGTATTATACCATCAATAAGTTTTTATGCTAATATTCTTCATATGACCACAGAAGCAAATTTTCTTAGATTTATGGGTGTTGATTATGGAACAAAGAGAATAGGAATAGCAATTTCAGATGAAAATCACACCTTAGCTTTTCCCAAAGAAATTATTTTAAATGATTTAAATACTTTTCAAAAGATTAATGACATTATCAAGAAGGAAAAGGTGGGAGAAATCGTGGTTGGGGAGTCGGTTGATTTTTCAGGTAAATTAAATGTTTTATCAGGCAGGATTGAAGTTTTTATCTTAGAACTAAAAGAGAGGTTTAAATTGCCAGTCCATAAACAAAAAGAGTTTTTGACCTCAGTTGAAGCTCGGAAATCTGGAATTAATAAAAAAAGTTTGAATTCACCACAATCACACAGTAAAGTAAAACAAATCAAGTCTGGTCGAGTAGACGCATCAGCGGCAGCACTTATATTACAAAGGTATTTAGATCGAACAAATAAACAAAGATGATTAAGATAGAAGATTTTAAAAAAATTGATATTGTAGTTGGGGAAATTTTATCTGCGGAGAAAGTTCCAGAGACAGATAAGCTCTTGAAGCTTTCTGTTAACCTAGGTTCCGTCCCTGAGCTGGCGGGTGGGGAAGCTCAAAAAGATATTAGACAAATTATTTCTGGGATTGCCAATCATTTTCCTGATTGTTCTGTTTTAGTGGGAAAGAAATGTATGTTCGTGGCAAACTTAGAACCTAGAATAATCCGAGGCCTTGAAAGCAATGGGATGATCTTGGCTATCTCTACCGAAGATGGAAAATTTTCACTTTTAGAACCAAATGATGATATCCCAGCTGGGACACATGCCAAGTGATAGCGAGGAAGATTTAAATATAGAATATGGAGTACCATATATCAATGGCATTCGGACATTAAACAAACTAGTTAGCTTGTTTATGCTCCTCGTTTCTTGATATAATGTTACTATGTTTAGTAATTCATTCACTAGAATTTTTCTAAGATTTTTTCCTTTGCCTAAAATTCTCTCAGAGCCATCTTTTGGTTTAGATATTTCAGATGAATCATTAAAATTTGTACAGCTCATTGCTACTAAAAATGGTATTAGGGTTGGACGCTATGGAGAGCGGGACATTCCACTTGGAGTTATTGAATCTGGAAAAATTAAAGACTCAAAAAAAATAGAGGAAATTCTCTCAACGCTTAAAAAGGAAGAAGGGATAAAGTCTGTGCGAGTTTCTTTACCTGAAGAACAAGTATACCTTTTTACTATGAAGTTAGAAAAATCAGGTTTAAAAGAAGTTCGAGAAGGAATTGAGCTTGCGATCGAAGACCATATACCAATCTCGGCCCAAGATGCAATTTTTGATTATGAAGTGATTGGTGAAAATGCTCAATATCTAGAAGTTCAAGTTACGGCTATATTAAAAAATATAATTGAAAATTATTTATTAATTTTTAAACGTTCTCAGCTATCCGTTAAATCTTTTGAACTTGAAGCCCAAGCAGCTTCTAGGGCTGTTATTAAAAAAACTGATATGGATACTTATATGATTATAGATTTTGGGAAAAAAAGAACTGGCATTTTTATTATTTCGAGAGGTATCGTGGTATTTACCTTTACTCTTGATCTGGGAGGAGTGACGTTGACTAATATGATTCAAAAAAATTTCAACATAAGCTTTGACGAAGCGGAAAAAATGAAAGAAGAATATGGGTTAGAGCGTAATACTGACAACAAAGAAATATTTGCAGTGCTTTTAAATAGTGTTTCTATTTTACGTGATGAAATAGTTAAACATTTTTTATATTGGCATACGCACAAAGATGAAGAGGGTAGAAATAATCCACCTATTAAAAAGATAATTTTTTGTGGTGGTGATTCTAATCTAATAGGGCTCACGGAATACATTTCTATCAGTATGAAAAGTCCTGTGGAGGTGGCAAATGTTTGGACTAATATACTCAATACGGAAAATTATATTCCAGAAATGAGCCTTGGGCAGTCACTTTCTTTTACTACGGCTCTAGGATTAGCCTTGGGAGATTTTAATGAAGATAATTAAATTGTATGATTAATCTAATTCCAAAAGAAGAAAAGAAGAAGATGGTTATAGATTTTTACCTTAGACTTACTATTTTTTTTATAGTGATGTTTGATTTTTGTATCATAGTCGCTTTTATTTCTATTTTGCCATCGTATTTTATTACTTCCATGAAATATTCTTTAATTAGCACCAAATTAGAAAACCAAAAGTTAGAACCATTACCTATTTTAGGACAAGAGTCACTAGCTTCGATTAAAGATATGGATACCAAACTTACTTTAGTTGAAAAGTTTGAAGTAAATAAATTTCTCCTTTCTACGAAGGTAATTAACGCTATTCTTCTTAACAAAATGTCTGATATTAAAATCACTCAAATTTTATATGAAAATAATGGGACAAAAGGTAGAACCATTAACCTTACTGGGATAGCTCCTTCTCGTGAGGTTTTGCTTTTATTTCGTCAGGCGCTAGAGGATAGCCCGAATTTTAAAAATGTTGTTTTGCCAATTTCAAATTTTGTGAAAGGATCCAACATCGATTTTTATTTAAGTTTAAATCCTTCGTAAGATGATAGAATAAAATTATGAAAAACAACTTTCAAAAAACCTTACTTTTTATTTCTGTAGCAGTTTTGTTATTGGGTTCCTTTGCTTTTATATTTTTATATCAAAAAATAAATGACAATAATCAAAAAACACAACAAAGTACTATAAGCTTGCAAACGGAGGCGCGTCGACGTGACGATATTGCTTCTCTAGATCGAGTCCTTCAAAAAATTGTTCCAGACAGGACTTTACTCGAGAGTCATTTTATTAAGAGTTCTGACGTTGTTCCATTTTTAAATATGATTGAAAAATTGGCAAAGGAAGCTGGCGTTTCTTCTCAAATTGATTCAGTGGATACCAAGGTAGACAACTCAGGATTAATAGTTAACTTAAAAGCATCTGGTAGATTTGAAGCAATTTATAAATTTTTAACCCTATTAGAAAATTCTCCATATGTGCTTGATTTTGCTTCGATGGATATACACAGACTTTCATCGCCAGTTACATCAGATAAAAATGTTAAAAATGCAAGCTGGGAAGCAGTTTTTAAAATACAACTTTTAAGTTTTATTTCATGAAAATAGATTTTTTTAAAAAAGAAAATAGTTTTAAGAAAAAAGATTTTATTTTTCACTCGAATCTTTGTTGGATAATTGTTTTTACTATTGCCATAGTCATCATTCTCTTCTCTTTTATTTTCAACTATCGTCTTTTTATCCAAATGAACGAAGAACCTGTTTTGTCATCCACCAATGACAATGGGCAACTTCCTTTAGTTAACCAAAATCGTATTGAAAAAGTATTAAATATTTTTTCTGAAAGAGAAAATAATTCACAGCAAATATTAAATTCTATTTCACCTGTCGTTGACCCTTCGCTGTAAAAATGGTAATTTAAATAGGTTCTACACAGAATTTTTTTGCGCGGTTAGCTCAGTTGGTAGAGCAACCCGTTTACACCGGGAAGGTCAGGGGTTCGAGTCCCTTACCGCGCACATGTATCCATTTTGCCCTTGTAGTTCAATGGATAGAACGAAGCTCTTCTAAGGCTTTGATGTAGGTTCGATTCCTACCAAGGGCACAAAACTGAAAGTTTTGTGAGTCCGCAGCGCGACGGCGTGAGGAGCGGGTTGCGAAATTTTTCAGTAGAAAAATATTTGCGACCAAATGACAATAAAAGTCTTATATGAAGATTCTAATATTTTAGCCATAGACAAGCCGTCTGGTATTTCGGTGCATCCGGATGGTAGGACCAAGGAAAAGACTATTACTGATTGGGTGCTTAAAAATTATCCAAAAATGAAAAATATAGGAGAACCAATGTTCTTGGAAAACAAAGGAGAAAAAATAGAAATAAAAAGACCAGGCATTGTGCATAGATTAGACAAAGATACATCCGGAGTTTTGCTTTTAGCAAAAAATAAAAAAGCATACGAATTTCTCAAGAAACAATTCCAAGACCGAGAAGTAAAAAAAAATTATGTTGCCATTGTGAATGGTTGGGTAAAAAATGATCGTGGGGTGATCAATAAACCAATTGGACGAAGTCCTAAAGATTTTCGTCGATACTTATCCGGACGAGGAGCGCGTGGAGAAATGCGTGAAGCAATTACTGAATATAAAGTTTTAAAAAGATTTCAATTTTTACATAATAAATTTACGTATTTAGAAGTTAGACCCAAAACTGGCCGGACCCACCAGATTCGGGTGCATTTGAAATATTTAAATCATCCAGTGGTGTGTGATTCGCTTTATAATCCGAATAATCCATGTCCAAAAGGCTTAAAACGTTTAGCCCTTCATGCCAAATCCATAGAATTTAACCTGCCTGCGCAGACAGGAAACTTGAAAGGGGAAAGTGTAAAAGTTGAGTCAGTTATACCAAAAGAATTTAAGGAAGTGGTAAAATAATAAAATGGAAGCTGAAATCAAGAATTGTAAAAATTGCCAAAAAGACTTCACTGTCGAGTCGGAGGACTTTAATTTTTATGAAAAAATAAAGGTGCCTCCACCAACATGGTGCCCGGAGTGTCGGATGATTCGTCGTATAGCATGTCAAAATAGTTGGTATCTCTTTTATCGTAATTGCGATAAATGTGGTAAGCGTACACTTTCTATGTATCCACCTTCGCAGAAAATTATCGTTTATTGTCAGCCGTGTTGGTGGGCAGATGATTGGGATGGAACAGAGCATGCTTTGGATTATAATCCAAAGCAACCATTTCTAGCTCAAGTAAAAGAATTATCCGCAAAGACTCCATATCCAGCCCTAGAAACAGGTTATTTAAACAATAAAAATTGTGAATATAGTAATTCCATTGGTTTTTCTAAAAATTGTGTTCTCGCGACTTGGGCAGATTATTGTGAAAGTGTATATCTTTCTTCTTTTTTAAATGGTTTAAAATATAGTGCAGATTGCATACGAGGATTTAATTCTGAACTATGCTATGAATCTATCGGTTTTACTAAAAATTACAAGACTTTTTTTTCAGATGAATGTGATACTTGTGTAGACGTATGGTTTTCTCGAAATTGTTACGGTTGTACTAATTGTATTGGGTGCGTGAACCTTCGTGGAGCTTCAAACTATATTTTTAACATTAAATATGGGAAGGAGGAATATGAGAAAAAATTGAAAGAACTTGGGTTAGATTTCTGGACAAAATTACATGAATTTGGAAAAAAGACTCGTGAATTTTGGATGACTAAACCGTATAGAGAATATAACGGGCATTCTTTAAATTTAAATGTGACGGGTGAACATGTGTATACGTCAAAAAATTCGAAAGAAATGTATATTGCAAATGGTGCAGAAAACTGTAAATGGTGCCAATTTATAACGGTTGCACCCGCAAAAGATTGTATGGATTATTCCGGTTGGGGCAATAATGCGGAACTTATTTATGAATCAGCAAATGTTGGGGTTAATGTAAATAATGTGAAATTTTCAATGTATTGTTTTAACGATGTTATAAATACAGAATATTCTTTTTGGTGTATAGCAGTAAAAAATAATTTTGGTTGTGTCAGTTTAAAACGTAAAAATTATTGTATCTTAAATAAAGAATATTCTAAAGAAGAATACAAAGTTTTGAAAGAAAAAATTATTGTTGACATGAAAGATAATCCATATATAGATGAAAGAGGAAGAATATGGAAATACGGGGAATTCTTTCAGTCTGGTTTTAGTAAATTTGCTTATAATAATTCGACCGCTTATAAATTTTTTCCAAAGACCAAAGAAGAAGCACTAGCTTTTGGCTATGCTTGGAACGAAGAAGTGGAACAACAGAATGAAGCAACTATGGCTGGAGAAGATTTACCAGAAACCATCAAGGAGGTAGATGATTCAATCTTAAAAGAAATAATTTCATGCATTTCTTGCAAAAGAAAATATAAAATTGTGAGATTGGAATTTGATCTTTTGAAAAAGATGAATCTACCTCTTCCTCGAAAATGTCCAAAATGTCGAGAAAATAAAAGGTTTGAGAGAATGACTAAACCTAAACTATATAATAGAATTTGCATGAAATGTGGTATCGACATTTATACGCCTTATGCACCGGAAGACCCTAGAATAGTTTATTGTGTAAAATGTTATCAAGATGAATTTTTGTAAAAATTGCAAAGATAAAAGGTTTATGTTAGATTAAATCCACTATGGCAGGAAATAAAATTAATAAAATAAAATTTAGTCCAGTAGATATTGAGGAACGAAAGAAGCTTAATTTTAAGGCTGGGGATACAGTTTCTGTTTCTTCAAAGATTCTAGATGAAAAAGGCAAATTTCGTTTTCAGGCTTTTGAGGGGATTGTTCTCGCAAGGAAACACGGGACGGAAGTAGGTGCTACTTTTACTGTTAGAAAAATCGCTTCGGGAGTGGGAGTGGAAAGAATTTTTCCATTATATTCTCCAATGATAGGCAAAATTGAAATAACTAAAAAATCTCATGCTCGTAGATCCAAGCTTTATTATATTCGTACTAAAGCTATTAAAGATGTTCGTAAAAAAATGCGTTCAGTCACTAATCAAGAAGATTTATCCGCCGTGGCGGAAGCAACAGAAGTAGTAGAAAAAGTTGCCGAATAAATTTAAAAAACAAAAACCCCATTTTATGGGGTTTTTGTTTTAGTAATAATTAGTAGACGCTACTACCTTGAGGTGATATAATCTGAGGATGAGAAAGAGGGGACCAAAACCGAAAAGAATCATAAATGAAAAATGGAATGCAAATTTAGCTTATGCAATTGGCTTAATTACTACAGACGGATGTTTGTCTAGTGATGGCTTATTGATTGATTTGACTTCTAAAGATAGAGAGCAATTATTAAATTTTTCTAAATGCCTTGGAGTCGATTTTAAGATAAGTAATAAATGGAACAGTAATGGAGATAAACATTTGAGAATTCAATTTAAAAATAGAATTTTTTATGATTTTCTTTTGTCTGTTGGATTAACTCCAAGAAAATCATTAACTATGGGTAAATTGGTGATACCAGATAAATATTTTTTTGATTTTTTACGGGGCTGTTTTGACGGAGATGGTTGTTTCTATTCCTATTGGGACCCAAGATGGCGTTCAAGTCATATGTTTTATGTTGTATTTGCTTCTGCAAGTAAAAAACATATTCTTTGGCTAAGAAAAGTTATTCAACTTAGAGCAAATATTGCTGGTCATATTACAATGTCTACTAATAATTCCTTTTTTCAACTTAAGTTTGCTAAACGAGAAGCACTAGAAGTTATTAAAAAAATGTATTACAATCCTGAGGTAGTTTGTTTATCCCGGAAACGTTTAAAAATAGAAAAAGCTTTAGTTATAGAGGGGAAACAGCAAAAATTATATGCGCAGGTGGAGAAACAGTAGACTCGCCAGCTTGAGGTGTTGGTGCCCGTTAAGGGCGTGGAGGTGCGAATCCTCTCCTGCGCACAAAGTAAATTTATGGATATAAATATTTTTAAATTAATAGGGGCTATTGGACTTATTTTGATTTCTGTTGGCTTGTTGTTAAAAAACAGAAAATATGAAGATGTTCTCTACATAGTTGGCGGTTGTTGTTTGGAAGTTTACAGTATTCACATTAAAGATACTCTTTTTATAGTTTTGCAAATTATTTTTACTTTATTTGCTATTTATAATCTCTTAAAAATTAAAAAATTTTTTTAAGTGGCATTTCTCTACTTTTTTTGGTATAAATACTATTACATGGTGCCTATGGTGTAATAGTAGCACAAAAGCTTGTGGAGCTTTTAGATTCGGAGCATAACCGAATAGGCACCCAATTAAGTTTGATAGGTTTATAATATAGTTTCTGGATTTTATCCACAAGTCGTTCACTTTACAGGGAATATTTTTCTTGTTAAAACTAAAGAATGCCTATTATTGAATGTAAAATTTGTTCAAAAGAATTTTATGGAAAACCCTATCATATAAAAATTGGGTACGCAAAATATTGTTCAAAAAAATGTATGCGTATTGGTAGTAGAACAGGCAAATTTGTGAAATGTCACTCTTGCGGTAAAGAAGTTTATAAAACAAAAAAAGCATTACGTGTCTCTAAGAGTAAAACATATTTTTGTACAAAATCTTGCCAAACAAAATGGAGAAATTCTGTCTTTGTTGGACCACTACATGCTAACTGGAAAGATGGCAAGCATTCATACAGAAGTATAATGTTTAGATGCAAAGTTCCAAAAATTTGCAGATTATGTAAAACTAAAGATGCAAGAGTTTTAGCTGTTCATCATATGGATCATAATAAAAAAAATAGTTCTATCTCAAATTTATCTTGGCTGTGTCATAATTGTCATTTTTTACTTCATCATTATAAAGATATAGAAAAAAAGTTTCTGGAAATAAATTGAATAAATCTAACACCATTTATTTTTTTTCTTCCACTTCTTCATCAATATGGTCTAGTTTTTTTTCTAGCCTACTTAAAGTATTTTGTAAATTTTTAAGCTGAGTTTCTTCTGTCTCTATCTCACCCTCTTCTTTTTCCGAGATTTTTGTCTCACCAACCAGTCCGGTAACAATGAGACGATTTCCAAGAAATTCGGTGACAAACAAACCAACCACAATAAGAATAAAAACTCCAATAATAAGAGAGATGATACTTCCTACACCCATATCATCAGCTGTGTGCCAGACTCCACGCCAAAAAAGCACTATGCCGGTACCTCCAATAAATGCATAAAGAATAGGGTAATGACTTAACTTTGTTCTAATTTTATCTTCTGTTTTATCAAAAAAGTCTACAAATTTTTTTATCAACATAGAGACCATTATACACGAAGATATGATAATATAAAAATATGAAAAAGAATATGGTGAAAGTTTCAAAGAATACTAAAGAAACTACTGAAATCGCCAGAATATTTTTTGATAAAATTTTAAAGGAAAAAAATAAAAGTAAGGGAGCTTTAGTGATTGCTTTGTCTGGAGATTTGGGTGCTGGGAAGACTCTTTTTACTCAAGCGGTGGCAAAACATCTTGGAATAAAACACCATGTCACTAGCCCGACTTTTGTCATTATGAAAAAATACCCCGTACCAGAGCAAGCTCGGTACGGGGCAGGTCCTCTAAAAAATATTAATTATAAATTTTTGTTCCACTTTGATGCTTATCGTTTAGAAAATTATAAAGAATTGATGCATTTAGGTTGGGAAGAAATTATTAAAAATAAAGAAAACCTGGTTTTCATTGAATGGCCAGAAAATGTAAAAAAAGTTATTCCCTTAGATGCTAAATTTATTTACATTTCACATAAAGAAAACGGGCAAAGAATTTTAGAACTTAAATAAATTATGCAAACAGAAAAAAGTATTTGGGATAACAAGGAATTAATAGAAACCCTCGAAAAGGGTGGAGTGGTAGTGATGCCTACGGATACTTTATATGGGATTGTTGGGAAAGCGCAGGATCTTGCAGTAGTAGAGCATATCTATGCTCTACGCAAGAGAAGACCCAATAAACCTTGCATCATTCTCATCGGGGATATTAGTGAGCTTAAAAAATTTTCAATAACTCTTTCTGAAGAGCAAAAAAATGTTATTAAAAATTTTTCTCTGCCTACCAGTTTTATTTTGGATTGTCCTCGTGACCTGCCTGCGCAGACAGGAAAATTTGAGTATTTACATCGTGGAACAAAAACTTTAGCATTTAGAATACCTATTTCATCAGAACTTAGAGATTTACTTAAAAAGGTTGGTCCTCTTATTGCTCCTTCTGCTAATTTGGAGACAACTCTACCGAGTGAAAATATTTATATGGCTAAAAAATATTTTGGTGACTCAGTAGACTTATATATAGATGGTGGAACAATTACCAACAAAGCCTCAAAAATTTTAAAATTAAATAAAGATGGAACAATAACAATTGTTAGAGAATAAAAATTAAATATATAAATTTTTTACAATTACAAAAATGATACCAATAGCGCTATGGCGAATGCGCCCATCACTATAAATGCAGTCCATAGGCCAAGTTTAGAAGCTATACCACTTTTGTGTTCGCCCATCACATCGCTTTTACTCGAAACTCTAGCAATAAAGTAAATAAGAGGCACCGCAGCAATGCCGTTAAATACAGCTGTAAAAACAAGTGCTTTAATAGGATTAAAACCAATAAAATTGAAAATTAATCCAACTAAAGTACCAACGATGATTACAAAATAAAAATTGCGAGACTGTTTAAATTTACGAAATAATCCTTCTTTCCAACTAAAGGTTTCAGCCACTGCATAAGCAGAACTTCCAGCCAAGACAGGTATGCTTTGTAGACCAATACCAACGACACCAATAGCAAAAATAAGTTTGGCTAAAAATCCAGCATTGGGAAATGTATGCACTAGTGGTTCAAGGGCTCGGGCAGCATCAGCGGCCGTGTTTATATTTGTCACTCCAGCTTGGTTCAACACCACAGCTCCAACAATAATAATGAACCAAGCAGTTACGTTGGAAAATAGCATTCCCATTGCATTATCAATCCGTAGATTTTTTAAATATGATTTTGTTAACTTCGGGACACCACCATGTTGTGGAATTTTATGTTTTGTAATCTCATCCTCAACCACATTGCTTGTTTGCCAGAAGAATAGATAGGGTGAAATAGTTGTACCGAAAATTCCTACTATAATATATAAAAATGAACTGTTAAATTGTACTTTAGGGATAAGGGTAGCTTTCAATACTTCCACCCAAGGCACAGCAACCAAAAAGGCTGTAATAAAGTAAGCAAATAGTGCCATCGCTAACCATTTCAAAATGCGTATATAGGTGCGATAAGGAATGAGTACTTCTAGTAATATTATAAGTAAAGCAAAACCAATTGCTAAAACAGGAAATGACAAATTTGGAATAATTAGTCGAGTACTCTCTGCCATAGCTCCGATGTCGGAGCCGATATTCAGTGTGTTGGCGCATACCACTAGTAAGACAATTGGATATAATATTTTTCTTGGGTAATGTTCACGAATGACCGCGGCCAATCCTTTGCCAGTGACAGCTCCTATCCTCATGCAAGCTTCTTGCACAGCAGTCATGAGCGGAAGAGTGAAGAGCATAGTCCAAGGCAACAAGAAACCAAACTGTGCTCCAGCCTGAGAATAAGTTGCAATACCAGATGGGTCATCATCGGCAGCACCGGTGACAATACCAGGACCAAGGATTCTCAAAAACCTTCCAAATCGTTTTGGAGCTTTTCTTTTTTTAATTACTTTATCTGATGTATTATCCTGTTCTGTGTCAGCGATTATTTCATCAGGAAATTCAATCATATATAAAGTATAACGAATTTTTTCTTTTAGTACATCCCCACACTTATGATTGATTAAATAAGTGTGGGGGTATAACATAGATACATAATATGAAAATTCTAAAGGACTATAATTTGAAAGATTTAAATACATTTGGGGTTGATGTGAAGGCTAAATTTTTTACTGAAATAAATAACGAAGAGGATTTAGCTGAGCTTTTTGTTCAAGAAGAATTTAAAAATAACCAGAGAATATTTTTAGGTGGCGGTAGTAATATTTTATTTACCAAAGATTTTGATGGAATGGTTGTTTTGAATAAATTAAAAGGGATAGAAATTGCCAAAGAAGATTTTGAAAATGTCTGGGTTCGTTCTTTTGGGGGAGAGTTCTGGCAGGACCTTGTAACTTTTATAGTAAATAATGGATATTGGGGGATTGAGAATTTGGCATTTATTCCAGGGACTGTTGGTGCTACTCCGATTCAAAATATTGGAGCGTATGGAGTAGAGCTTAAAGATATTTTAGAAAATGTTGAAGCTTTCGAAGTTGAAACAGGTAAAAATAAAATTTTTTCTAGGGAAGAATGCGAATTAGGTTATAGGGATAGTGTTTTTAAAAATAAATTAAAGGGAAAATATTTTATCTCAGCTATAACTTTAAAATTAAGCAAAATACCAAAACCAAATCTTTCTTATAAAATTTTAAAAGAATATTTAGAAAAACCTGCCTCGTCGGCAGACGGGAATAAAATTAAAATAAATAGTCCGAAGGATATTAGTGATGCTGTGACATTTATACGGCAAAATAAATTGCCCAATCCAAAAATTATAGGAAATGCTGGAAGTTTTTTTAAAAATGTTTTTGTATCAAAAGAACAATTAAGTAATTTACTCAAAGTTTTTCCAAAGATGCCTTATTTTGAGGAAGATAAAGTTATAAAAATTCCAGCTGGATGGCTCATTGAACAATGTGAGTGGAAAGGGTATAAAGTTGGCAATGTTGGTGTATACGAAAAACAAGCACTGGTTTTGGTCAATTATGGGGGAGCAACTGGTGGTGAGATTGTTGATTTATCCAACAAAATCATAAAATCTGTTAAAGAAAAATTTGGACTCGAATTAATCCCTGAAGTCAATATTGTGTAAAAAAAGTATAAGGTTTACAATGAGGTTATTAAAAGACTAATTAATTTAGGTTATGGAAAAGAAAAATATGAATATAATTTTGGCAGTTGTGATTTGTGTAGTTTTGGTAGGAGTTTTGATTTTTTTTAGTATAAATAATAAAGTAAATATGGCTCCAAGTAATAATGATATAAATAATAATGTTGTAAATAATACACTTACACCTTCTATCCCCACGTCTACAAATACAGCAGGAACAGGAGAAGTAGCAAAGACAGGTGATGTGGTTTCAATGAATTATACTGGTCGTTTAGAAAATGGTACTGTTTTTGATTCTAATGTTGATCCAAAATTTAATCATGTGCAACCATTTGAGTTTACCTTAGGTGCTGGACAAGTAATTGCCGGTTGGGATAAAGGGATAGTTGGAATGAAGGTTGGAGAAAAGAAGACTTTAACAATACCGCCAGCAGATGGGTATGGAGCAAATGGACAAGGTCCAATTCCTCCAAATTCAACTTTGATTTTTGATGTCGAATTATTAGCAATTAAAAAATCCTAGTAGTAGAGCAAAGCTCACTACGGGACAAGTAAAAAATATATGGAAATATTACCAGAACAAAAAGTTAGATTATATCGTGGATTAAAAATTGCACTCGTTGTTTTTTTGGCTGTTTTGGTTGCTAATGCCTTGTTTTATAGTAGAGGATATAGGGATGAAAATAAAACACCAAATACCATAACTTTCTCTGGTCATGGAGAAATTACTGCTGTGCCTGATATTGCGAATGTTTATTTTACGATTAGTAAAGACGACAAAACAGTCAAAGATGCTCAAGCAGGAGTGGCTGTAATTGAGAAAAAAGCCTTAGATGTTTTAAAGGCAAAAGGGGTAGCTGATAAAGATATTCAAACTACTAATGCATCTTTTAATCCGAAATATGAATATCGAAATTCTGTTTGTCCACAACCAGCTTCACTCGATTCTGGAACAGTCAGCGCTCCTTATTATTGTCCTAGTGGAAAACAAGTGTTGATTGGCTATACGGCCAGTGAAAATATCACCGTAAAAGTTCGAAACACAGATAGTGTTGGGGATATTATGCAAGAGCTTGGCACAACAGGTGTTTCTGATTTGAGTGGTCCAAATTTTGCAATTGATAAAGAAGATGCATTGAAAGCACAAGCAAGGAAATTAGCCATCAATGATGCAAAAGCAAAAGCAAAAGTATTAGCAAAAGATTTAGGAGTGAGTTTAGACAAAATTGTTTCTTTTTCTGAAAATGGAAATTACCCAATTATGTACGCTGAAAAAGCCGTAGCTATGGATAGTGCAGGAAGTGTCCCAGCTCCAGCCGTCATTCCAAAAGGGACGAATACGATATCTTCGGACGTGACGATAACTTACGAAATTAGATAAGCGAGCCTATATAAAAAATCAAGAATAAAATTTTTATTGGTAACGTTGTATTAATATCATTTTTTTGATGTCATTAAGTGTTAATATGTTAAAATTTAAACATACACAATCCGAAAAAAAAAGAAGGGCAAAAACCGTTCTACTTCTGTTGTGTGTTGGTTTGTTTTTTAGTATAGCCAGTCATGCCAGTGCTGTGGCAGTCAATGTTTATTACTCCGTAGGCCAAAATACCACTGATCATTCTAGTGGTGGCAATATCAGCATAACTTCTGGCGTGGCCACTTTCACTGTGGCTCAGATCGCAAATAATTTAGGCGTGGGTGATCGATTGAATGCAGGTGGAAACATATATTATTTAGCTTCAAAAATAGATACAAAGCATTGGAATGTTGTAACTAAACTTGGAGCAATTCCAGTTGATTTGGCTTCAACAGCAGTAACATCTATTACTCATGCCTATGCATCAATGTCGGCGGCTTTAACAGGAGCAAAAGATTCTAGTCACATCACTACTGCTAATCTCGTGACCGCCAATGTGATTTTAAATATCCCTTGTTATTACGATACTGGTGCGGACACTACCTCTGGTTTAGCTGTCAGTAGCTATACTACTGGTTCATTAAATTACATAAGAATATATACCCCGGTTAGCACTTCCACTGAAGCAAATGCCTCACAGCGTCATACTGGAAAATGGACTACCAATGCGTACAGAATTGAGTTAACAAACGCAAATGGCTTTTCCGGTACCACGAACTACATTCGTTTTGATGGCTTACAAATCAAAATTACCTCGACCGCAACCTATGCTTGGGGTATAAATGTGTCTGGTAAGTTAATTGGTGATACAACAGACATCCAAATTTCCAACAATATTATTAAAAGCGGTAATGGTGGTGGTACTGGGCAAATGGGAATTGAAAATTATAGGGCAACAGCCAGCGCGAATGTCTATAGAATTTGGAATAATATTATTTATGGTTTCAACTGTGCTAGCGGCGCGGCCATGCAGGTTACCGGAGATATCGCCTATGTCTACAACAATACGCTCTACAATAATTATCAAGGGATAGGCGCTACGTGGGCACCAAGCACAGTTACAGCCATAAACAATATTTCTCAAGATGACGTTTCCAGTGGATTTGTTCGCAATTATGCAGACTCATCTTCTAATAATATTTCTGACTTTAATGACGCTCCTGGTTCCAATTCACTCAACTCAACCAAGATTCAATTTATTGATGCCACGAATGAAGATTTTCATTTAGCCCCAGGCGCAGTCGCCATTAACGCGGGCGCAAATTTGTCCGGAGATAGTAACCTCGCCTTTAACACTGACATTGATGCAGATGCTAGACCATTTGGAAGTGGTTGGGACATAGGCGCGGACGAGTCTACTCACACACGGACTGATTTTGTCGCCCCGTCTGTTACCACCTTTTCTATGCCTGCTAATACAAATGCGATTACGGTACCGGCAACGCTTACTGCGACTGATGATGTTGGTGCTACTGGTTATCTAATCACCGAGTCATCCTCAATACCATCGCTTGGTAATCCCAATTGGTCCGATACAGCGCCGGCCACCTTTACTTTTGGAGAAGCGGGCGTAGTAAATGCCTACGCTTGGGTCAGGGATTATGAAGGTAATATTTCGCCAAGCGCATCACAAACAATAACCATTACACTTACCGGTGCCGTTTACTATGTTGATAATTGCGTAGTAACAGGCAGCGATTCTAATAATGGCACAGATCCCTCAACTCCATGGCTTACAGTTGCTAAAGTAAATTCATCTGCTTTCAATCCCGCAGATTCAATTCTTTTCCATAGAGGTTGCACCTGGCGGGAACAGTTAACGGTACTGTCGTCAGGATTAGCAAATGCCCCCATCACTTTTGGCGCATATGGAACAGGGAACAAGCCAATTATTTCCGGAGCAGATACAGTAAGCGGATGGACTAACTACAGTGGTAATATTTATGTTGCCAGTACTAGCCCAGCGAACGTGCCGAACCAGCTTTATGTTGATGGAACTTTTTATGATATTGCCCATTATCCAAACAGCGGCTGGCTGACAGCGACTGCGAATTCTTATTATACCAGTTACAACACTATAATTGATTCCAATCTTACGTTAACGTCAGATCAAATTATTGGAGCGACGGTTATGGTTAGAGCAAACGATTGGTATATAGGCACGACAGTGGCGACAGACTACAATCCGGCAACTTATACCATAACTTTGCATGACAGCATATATCCTGGCACGCAATCAAGCATGATAGCTGGTTATGGTTTTTATCTTCAGAATATGCTCTGGATGCTTGATTCTCCTGGCGAATGGTACTACGATTCAACCGCGCACCAGATTTATCTTTGGGCTCCCAATGGCGATAATCCAAGCAGTCATTCTGTAGAAATCTCAAATCGTTCGTATGGCATCAATGATACTGGAAAAAATTACATCACAATTCAGAATTTAGAAATTGATAACGCAAATCAACAGGATGTTTATATCTCTAACGCTAGTAATATAACCATAAACGGTATTACTGCATCCGGAGGACAGAATGGAATATTATTAACTACTAATACAAATTCTTCAATAACCAATAATTCCATACAGAATACCTTGTCAGATGGAATACAGGCCACCACAAATACAAGCAACGAGGTTGTCTCAAATAATACTATTAACAATGCGGGGAATGTAGGGATGCCAAAAGTGTCAGATGGTGCAATTTATATAACAGGCGCCGCGATGACGGCCAACAACAATACTGTTACCAATAGCGGATATATTGGTATAGATTTTCGTGGTGGTCAGATTAATGGTAGTCAGACTTTAGTTGAAAATAACATTATAGACAGGTCATGCCTAGTGCTTGATGATTGTGGCGGAATTTATACCGAGCCTAGCGGTAATCCTATGTTTGGAACAATTAGCGGCAACACAGTTACCAATTCGATTGGTAATGCCAGTGGAACCAATCACACGACAACAATGTCTCTTGGGATTTACCTAGATGATCTTTCTTATGGCATAAGTATTCTCAATAACATTGTTTCCAACACGGATGTAGGTATTTTTCTTCATTCCTCTCATGACACCACAGTTACAGGCAATAATGTTTATAGTTCTAGAAAATACGCCTATGCTATAAATAGAAATTCTTCTACAGCGGCGCCTGGTCTTGTTCGTAATAATATTGCTACGAACAATATTTTTGAAACGCTTGGGACAGACGCTGTCGCAAGGTATTATACTGGACAATCTACTGGAACCAATCTAGGGCCGGATACCCCCCCTCTCTTTGGTACATTTAATAACAACACCTACTATCACCCTAATTCTAGTACAGTAATTGGTAACGTGAATGTTTACAACACGTTGGCAGATTGGCAACAATCTACTGGACAAGACCTTAACTCAACAGATTTAGCCTCTGCCTACAATCCGATAACTGTTAATAATCCAAATGCAACTTGGGCGCAAAGTAAAAACGTTATCGCCTCAACTACAGCAGGAACAACTCTATCTTATGCCATAAATAACACAGGAGTTAACACCTGCGACGCCAGTCTAACTTTTACAAGCTACGCTTCATTAAATTTTCATACGGAAGCAGATGTAGGCAAAACGGTTTGCTATAGAGCGCAGGATTATACCGGAAATGTTAATTTTTACGCATTATCAAATGCCATCAGTGGGATTGATGCCACCGGCCCACTTCTCTCCAACCTTCTACCCCTCAACAATAGTGCTCGCACTAGAAATCCTCCTCCTGTCTTCACTTGGTCAGCCACCGACGCTCTCTCGGGACCAGCTTCCTACAACTTCTATTGGGATAGTTCTCTTTTAGCCTCTTCCATTACTTCTCCCTATACTCTCTCTAATCCAACCTGTGGCTATCACACCTGGAGTCTTCGAGCCCTAGATAATGTTAACAACTATACAGATTCTGCCCCCCTAAACCTCGATGTTACCTGTCAAACAGTTACCAGTGCTTCAGTCTTTACCAATCTTCCAGTCATTACTAAAACAATTACCACTCCTGCTCCAACAATCACCGCTCCTACTGTCGTTACTTCATCTCCAGCGTCAAATTCAACCTTACCTCCTTCTCCTCAAACTCCTCCAACTACTAACCCTGAAGTATCTACTACCACTACTGGCACTTCTTCCGTTCTAAAGCTAGGCAGTGTAGGAAACGATGTCAAAGCCTTACAAAAATTTCTCAACAAACATTTAAAACCCCACTTAACTATTGATGGTAATTTCGGTCTAAAGACAGCTAAAGCCGTTAAAAAATGGCAGAAGGCTCATGGGTTAATGGTTGATGGAGTGGTGGGACCACAAACAAGAAAGAAGATGGAGTAAAAAATCATAATCCTTTCAAAAGTATATTTATAATTTTTTATTGACTATATTGAGTAAATAGAGTATTATACAAAAAGCCCTTGAAAGGGGGCTTTTTAATAAATTAGGTTTTAGCTTCTAGGTTCTAGGGATGAATTCTTCTAGAAACTAGTCACTAATTACTAGAAACTAATTCTATGTCAAAAATAACTGAGTATTTTCAAGAAACAAAAACAGAATTAAAACACGTGATTTGGCCATCTCGCAACCAGACTTTGTACTATACGATAATCGTTATTATTTTATCTTTAGTTATTGCATATTATTTAGGTATTTTTGATTTTATTTTCTCTCAAGGCTTACAGAAAATAATTACCCCATAAAGGCACTATGAAACAAGAAACACTGGGAGTTAGAAATTGGTATGCAATACACACTTACGCTGGATACGAGAACGTTGTTCTTCGTAATTTGAAACAGCGCATTGATTCTCTTGGGATGAATGATAAGATTTTTAATGTTATTGTTCCAGTTGAAAAGAAAATAAAAATCAAAGCAGGTAAACGAGTGGAAGTGGAAGAGAAAATTTATCCAGGCTATGTGTTGGTAGATATGATTGTCACTGATGATTCTTGGTATGTAGTAAGAAATACTCCCCGAGTAACTGGTTTCGTCGGGGCCGGAGTGAATCCAGTTCCACTAAAAAGTGACGAAGTTGACTATTTGTTTAAAAAGATGAATGTAGGCACCACTAAGCACAATATTGATATGGTGGTTGGGGAGACTGTTTTAATCACTGATGGTCCATTTAAAGACCTAGAGGGCAAGGTAAGTTCCGTCGATCAGGATCGTGGAAAAGTTAAAGTTCTTGTTTCAATGTTTGGTCGCGAAACTCCAGTGGAGCTCGATTTCTTGCAAATCAAGAAAATTTAAGTTAATCTGTATATTCATATGGCAAAGAAAATAACGAAAAAAATAAAACTACAAATTCAAGCTGCTAAAGCAACTCCAGCGCCTCCTTTAGGTCCAGCGCTTGGTCAGGCTGGGATTAACATCGGAGACTTTGTTACTAAATTTAATGCTGCCACGCAAAAGATGGCTGGAGATAAGGTATCTGTGAAAATCACCGTTTACGAAGACCGCAGTTATGATTTTATCGTTAAAACCCCTCCTGTTACAGGACTTATTTTAAAAGCAGCTGGAGTAGAAAAAGGTTCTGGTAAAAATGCTGCAACGAAAGCTGGGAAAATTACTCGCGTACAAGCCCTAGAAATAGCAAAGAAAAAAATGGCTGATTTGAATGCGAAAGACGACGAAGGCGCGATTAATATTATTGCTGGTTCTGCTCGTTCAATGGGTATTGAGGTAAATTAAATTAGGTTCTAGTTTCTAGGTTCTAGTGAATGCAAAAAACTAGCAACTAGTCACTAACCCCTAGCAACTAATTTTATGCAAACACTTACTGAAAAGGATTATAAAAAAATTCTCATTTGTTTAACTTTTTACATTACCTCTCTTTTTGCTGCCAATACGCTTGGTATTAAATTAATGCCTTTTTTATTTGGTACGCATCTTTCCGTAGCAGTTTTTTCTTTTCCAGTTGTGTTTTGTATGACTGATGTTATCGGAGAAGTTTATGGGAAGAAAATGGCGAATAATTTTGTCCTGGCTGGTATTGTCAGTATTATTTTATTTTTACTTTATTCTTTAGTTTCTACAATTACCCCTTGGGCCAAAGAAGGCCTTTGGGTTCAAGACGGATATAATCAAATTTTTGGACTATCTGTTCGTTTTTCTATTGCTTCACTAGTTGCTTTTGCTATTAGTCAATATCAGGATGTTCTTTCTTTTTTCTTTTTAAAGAAAAATATCGGTGAGAAAAAATTCTGGTTGCGTTCCAATTTATCCAATATTTGGTCAGAGTTTTTTGATTCTGTTATTTTTATGTTTATTGCTTATCTTGGGATTTTACCAATAAAAACTATTTTTTTGATTATCATCCCATGGTGGGCTTATAAAATACTTATGGGATTTCTATATACCCCTCTTTCATATTTAGGAATTCGTTTATTAAGAGGGAAGAGCCACGCTATCTAGGACGGTGCGCGGCATGATTTCGTTAAATCAAATGCAAGTTATACCAATCAAAACTAAAATATTTGAGGAGAACGAAGATTTATTTGCATTTATTTTAGAGTATGTCAAAAAAATTCCCGAGAACTCGGTTTTAGTTGTAACTTCTAAAATAGTAGCTCTTTCTGAAGGTAGAACAAAAGAGTATAAAAATGAAAAGCAAAAAATAGAATTAATAAAACAAGAAAGCGAATTTTCTCTAAAAACAAAAGATGCTTGGTTAACTATTAAAGACGGAATGGTTTTGGCAAATGCTGGCATTGATGAATCAAATGCGAAAAGTAAACTTATTCTTTTACCTAAGGATAGTTTTAAGAGCGCGGAAATTTTACGTAGAAAATTGATGAAAAAATTTCGGTTAAAGAATTTTGGTATTTTAATAACTGATTCGCGACTTTTACCGTTACGTGCTGGTGCGGTGGGGGTGGCGCTTGGTTATGCTGGGTTCAAGGGTGTTAAAAGTTATATAGGTAAAAAAGATATTTTTGGTAAAGTTTTGAAAATATCTCAGACAGATGTTGCAGACAGTTTGGCTACTACTGCGGTGTTTTGTATGGGAGAAGGAAAAGAGCAACAGCCATTTGCTTTAATAACAAATGCACCAGTTGAGTTTATAAAGAAAGTTAATAAAAAAGAACTTTTGATAAAGATCAAAGATGATTTGTATTTACCACTTTTTGGGAGTATATTAAAGAAATGACCCATTCGAAAAACTCAGGGTCATAGTGAGAAAAACCGAACCATGAAAAAAAATACAAAAAAACTTACTAAAAACAAAAGGCCTTCTTGGGATGAATACTTTTTAAATATTACTGATTGTGTTGGATCTAGAGCTACTTGTGATAGGGGTGGAAGTGGATGTGTAATAGTCCGCGACAATAGGATTGTTGCTACTGGTTACACCGGTTCTCTTTCAGGGTTTCCACATTGTAATGAAGTTGGACATGATATAAAGTCTGGAAACTGTTCCAGAACTATACATGCTGAACAAAACGCCATTTCTCAATCTATTAGATTTGGCATTTCATTGGAAGATGCAACAATGTATTGTAAAAAGAAACCTTGTTCCGATTGTTCAAAAATAGCTAAAAGTTTGGGTGTTAAAAGAGTTATAGTTGAAGTAAAATAATTTATGGTTGACTTAAAAGCATTACAAAAAGAGGTGATGAGAAATAAAGTGGAGAAAGGATTTAACACGACAGATGTAGCGCGAGAATTTTGCCGAGCTTATGAAGAGCTTTCTGAAGCCTTTTCTAAACATGATAAAAATCAGCATGGAGTGGCCGAGGAATTTGCCGATGTGGTTATTTTTATTCTTGGAATGTGTGAGAAAATGGGTTTTGATCTCGAAAAAGAACTTGTTAGAAAAATTGAAATAAATAAAAATCGTAAATATATAAAAGAAAAATCTCCTGAAGGGAAAGATGTTTTTATTCGGGTTAAAACAGACGAAGACCCCTAAAATATAAACTTTTAAAATTTCTCGTAAACTGAAAAGGTGTAATCAAAAGAATTTTCTTTATCTTTTTGATGTTCTTCGTGAGATATTTCATTCCAAATAACAGGAATAATTTCTGGGAAAAATACTTCTGCGTCAGGGAATGATGCATTGACATGTGTAATATAGAGTTTGTCTGCCTCGTTTATAAATAATTTATATATTTGCCCTCCACCGATAATAAAATTTTCTTTATTTTTATTTGAAGTTTTTTCAAGTAAAGTCATAAGTTCTGGAACAGAATATACAATTTCTGCACCTTCTTTTTCAAATGTTTTATCTTGAGTTAAGATAATGTTTCTGCGATTTAGGAGGAGTCGTCCAACTTGTTTACCATTTTCATCTCTACCCAAAGACTCAAATGTTTTCTGGCCCATTATTACAGTATGGCCCTTTGTTGTTTCACGGAAATGTTTCATGTCGGCAGGTAAATTCCACAAAAGATCATTCTTCTTTCCGAGTTCATTATTTTTACCAATGGCCGCGATGATTGAAATCATAATTATATTGCAATTTCTAATCCTTCAATTGAAGGTAGAGGATTATATTGAGCTTGTAAATCTTTTAAAATTTCATCGACTAAATTTTCATCTTTTTGTTCTGCTCGAAGCAAAGCATTTTTAGGTAAATGCAGTTCTATGTTTTGATGATTATTTTTTCTAGAAATAATTTCTTTTGCTCCTTCGTAATGATTGTCATAAATATGGGCATTAGATATTGAGTGAGTATAGATTCCTGGACGGACATCAAGTCTCTCTGCAATCATACACTGTAAAAGGACAAAACCAAAAGTATCAAATGGGCAACCAAGCATCATGTCGTTTGAGCGTATTATATTATGCATATTGAGCCGGCCACCAATTATATTTATTGTATAAGTATAAGGACAGGGTATATTTTTTTTAGGAGTTCCACCATATCCATCATCCTTTGGGTCCCATGTGATAATTACTCCATGACGAGAACTTGGCTCTTTCTCTAAAAGTTCAATTGCTTTACCAAGTTGGTCTCGCCCGAAATATTTACGCCAACGGAATCCATAGGCTGAAGATAGGGTACCATCTTCCTCTATAAAAGGGTCCCACATTTTTGTAAATTTTCTTAAAAATGTTGTGTCTTTTTCACCTTGTAAAAACCAAACTTGTTCAGCAATTGGAGACTTCAATGGTTGCTTGCGAAGAGTTAAAACAGGAAAACCGTCCTTTTCAATATCAATGGAGAAAGTAATTCCAGGGAGAGCCTTTGTTTTATGGCCCGTGCGTTCATTTAATTCTTCAACTCCTTCGGTCATTATTTTTTTAATAATGTTTTGATAGATTGTGTCAAAAGTAGTCATATAGTAGAGTATACAATATAAAGTTATGGAAACAAAAAATCAAAAAACCATCGTATGTCCATACTTACCTACAGAAGGTATTATTGACTATGTTCCAGAAAGTAATGCTTTTATGATGGCGGCAAAGGATCAAGCAAGAAAATCCAATGACCACAATACTCCAACTGGGGCGGTTATTGTTTCTGATGGAAAGATAGTGAGTGGAGAACATAACAAGGCTCCAATTTCTAATCCTAAACTTATTAATCTTCATAAAAAATATTGTATCAGGAAAATATTCGGCATCCCTTCAGGTCATAAATATTGGCTTTGCCCAGGATGTGCTACAAATTCGAGCCATGCTGAATATCGTGTAGTTTTAAATCTTCAAAAACAAGGAATAAATAATTTAAACAATCCTGAATTATATTTATGGGGACACTGGTGGTGTTGTGAACCATGCTGGAACAAGATGATGGAGCTTGGTATTAAAAAAGTATTCTTAGTTGAAGACAGCGAACTTCTTTTTGAAAGAAGTAGTCCAAGCAATATTATAGGTAAGCAATTTGCTTAGTATGAAAAAAACAGAAGACAAAGATCTACAAATTTTAATAAAAGCTGCTCATGCGGGAGGAGAAAAGCTACGACAATATTTTGGTCAAGTGATGGATTTAACTGAAAAATCAACAGTTGCAGACTTTCAAACTAAAGCCGACATAGAATCTGAAAAAGTAATTTTAGAGATTTTAAAATCTAAGTTTCCTTCATATAATATTTTTTCTGAAGAAGATGGAGAAACATTTAATGGTTCAGATTATACTTTTATCATAGACCCATTAGATGGAACAAATAATTTTGTATTAGGTATCCCGCACTTTTCTGTCTCTATTGCTTTATCTTTTAAAGATGAAGTTATCGCTGGGGTTGTTTATCAACCTATAACAAATCAAACTTATGTTGCCACTAAGGGTGGAGGTGCATTTTTAGATGGAAAATCAATTAAAGTTAATGATGTTACTGAACAAAAAAAATTAACAATTGTGTATACTTGTGGTTATAAAATTAATCGAAATTATTTTGGTAAAATAATGGATGCTTTTGGAAGTGGTAATTGCAAAAGAATTATTAATAATTGGTCAGCTGCTATTGAATGTTGTATGCTTGCTTCTGGGAAAATTGAATCATTTATAAGTGACGCTATAGAAATTCATGATTTTGCTGCAGGGAAGCTTATAGCACTTGAGGCTGGAGCTCAGATCATTGATTTTACTGGGGAACAAGAGAAGAAATTTACTGAAACTAAATTTATTATGAGTAACACTAGTGAAATTAATAAATACATTTTTGATATTATAAAACCGTTGCAATCATTGACAAAATAAGACAGAAATGCTACTCTTTAAATATCATTCTCATCTATACATAACATATTGGGAGTGACCCAATATGCAAAAAAATAATTCATCTGCCTTGAAGAAATTCGGCAGACATACTTCTGTGTTAAAAAAACCAGCTCGTCATTTTTCTGGCAGCAGGCCTGTTCGAGTTGGTGGTTTTAGTAAAAGTTCTCGCCCTCCATTTCGTAGTTCTGGAGGAAGGCCAACATTTAAAAAGAGAAGCCCAGGTGGTGGCAGGAGAAGAGGTGATCGCATAGATTTTTCTCGTTTCATTAAAAAAAATGTTTATGTAGAGGAAAAGCCCTATGTGTCTAAACATAGTTTTGCGGATTTTCCTTTTAATCCTCAGCTTCACAAAAATATTGAAAGAGTTGGATTTAAAAATCCTAGACCTATTCAAGACCAAGCTATCATCTCTATGATGGAGGGCAAGGATGTTTTCGGTATGGCTAATACGGGCACAGGTAAAACCGCAGCATTTTTATTGCCTTTAATTGAAAAAATCTCTAAAACCAAAGGACAAGCCAAAAGAGAAACTGTTTTGATAATGGCACCCACTCGTGAATTGGCGCTTCAAATAGAATCTGATTTTAAAAATCTAGCTTTTGGTTTTGGTATGTTTTCTGTGGCTTGCGTTGGAGGGTTGCCGATTATGAAACAAATTAGAGAAATAAAAATGGGGGTTTCTTTCGTTATTGGTACTCCAGGGCGTTTACGAGATTTGATTGAAAAAAAAGTTTTAGATTTATCTACTTGTCATTCGGTTGTACTAGATGAAGCGGACAGAATGTTGGATATGGGATTTCGCGATGACATGGTTTACATAATTGGCAAAACTGCGAAAGATCGCCAAACACTTTTCTTTTCTGCGACCTTATCTCCTGAGATTAAAAAATTAACCGAGCAATATTTAAAAAATCCAATTTTTATTTCTGTAATTTCTGGTGAGACTTTAAAAAATATTGACCAAGACGTGATTCGAGTAAAAAGTAAAGAAGAAAAATTAGAAAAACTGCATGAAGTCTTGAAAAAAGACGGCTCAGACAAAGTTTTGATTTTCAGAGAAATGAAACATAGTGTAGATACTTTAGCCAAAGAACTTGCCCAAAGAGGTTTCAAGGTTGGAGGTATTCATGGTGACAAAAGAAGTCGAGAACGTATTCGTATTTTGGATTCATTTAAAAAAGATCATATTAATGTTTTGATTGCGACTGATGTAGCTGCACGGGGGTTGGATATTCCAGATGTTACTCATGTTATTAACTATGATGTACCACAAACTTACGATACTTACATACATCGTATAGGCCGTACTGGCCGAAGTGGCAAAAAAGGTACAGCCTTAACCTTTGTGCCAGCGTAGAATTTAATATTGCAGATAGAATTAATATGTGCTATATAAATAATGAATCGATTTTCGAAAGGAGGTGTTTCCCGGGGTGCGTTGTGGGCTGGGAACCCACTATCACGTAGAGGTTCGACTCCTCTTTCCTAGAGATAGGAATTGGTTGGTGGTATTAGTACCCCTATGCTTAAGGCCGACGAATTTCCTTTTCCGAGGCCTTTTATTTTGCTTTTACTAACCCAGCTTTGAGGAGGGTAGCATAGGTGCCACGCTTCTTCATTGTGCGCATTCCGCGAGCGGAGACTTCTATGTTGACTGTTTTATTAAGTTCCGGAACAAAAATCTTCTTCTTTTGAAGATTTGGGTATTTTCTTTTCTTGCCAGTTGGGTTAAATTTAGTCGCACGGGTTCTATTAGAGTATCCGCCTCCGACCACTGAACTCTTTTTTGTTATCATGCATGTTTTCATATGTAGTTCTCACATGCTATCATATAATTTATATGGACGCAACCAATTCAATCTTTTATATCCTTATCCTTATTATGTCTATTGTGATTCACGAAATCTCGCATGGTTTTATGGCGGAATATTTTGGTGATGATACTGCGCGCAATGCTGGACGGCTGACCTTGAACCCTATTTCACATATAGACTTATTCGGCTCAATTCTTTTACCCGCTGTTCTTATTTTAAGTCATGCCGGCTTTCTTTTTGGCTGGGCTAAACCTGTTCCTTATAATCCAAATAATTTAAGCAATAGGAAGTGGGGAACAATCTGGGTTGCGGCAGCTGGTGTTCTCTCGAACCTTTTCATTGCTATTATTTTTGGAATGATAATACGCTTAACCTCTCACATGACCTTGCAACCTAATTTTTATTTTATAACTTCTGCCATTGTGATTGTGAACTTAGCTTTGGCGATTTTTAACCTTGTTCCAATTCCACCTCTCGATGGTTCTAAAATACTTTTTTCTTTTCTGCCCGAGAGAGCTTTTTCATTTATCTTAGCTTATGAACAATACTCCTTGATCTTATTGCTTGTTTTTATTGTTTTCTTTTCTGATTATTCGACAATCTGGAATATCAAGAAAGCTTTTTGAATCTTAAACGTTAATACGGAGGTATTCAATCATGTTCAAGGGAAGCATTGTAGCAATTGTGACACCGTT
>CAITSA010000008.1 GCA_903894955.1 uncultured bacterium | reverse complement strand
TGGTGGTCCAACTCGTGATGGCTGTGACATCTAACCAGGCTGGTCTTGTGGTGGTGGCACCATAGGTGGTGAATCCTCCTGTTGGAGCTACCTTTAACTTGGCTGTGGTGCTTCCTGTTGTTCCGAGGTCTCGGAACATACCATCTGCGTAGATTCGGGCTCCGGCTGTGATATCTATGGTGGCTGGGGTGGTGAGAGTGAGATTGTGGGGTGGCTGGTATTCGTAGGCTCCGATGTCGGGGGTGCCGTAGATGGGGTGGGATAGTCTGTCGGTGGTGAGACCTACGATAGTGGTGCCGGAGTCGATGGCGGGAGAGTTGTAGGAGATAGCAAGGTTATAAGATGCCGGATTAATCAATAAAGGATCAGAAAAAATGGAATTCTGGTCATTTGAGGAATTAGTTGTGCCCAACCAATAATTTTTCAAATCATTTAAAATAGTACGTGTGCCACTCCAATCAGCAATCGTTGCGCCATAATAGAGATTACGATCAAAAGTACTAAATACAGTTCCAGCAACATCAAGACTACCGTCAGAACTGTTTGTTAAAGCATAGTTAGTACTTAAACCTTGATCAACAATATTATTACTAAAAGTGTTCAACATCGGTATTTGTTTGGCATCTGAGTTATAAACATACCATGAGTTTGTGCCAGAACCGTTACTTGTTATATCTAGTGCCACACCACCTAAAGTCGTCGATACTTGGAAAGTATTGGTATTTTTTGATACGACGTAATAATTTGTTGAAGCGGTTAATCCCCCAGGTAACACTCCCCCAACATTACCGAAATAAATTTGATCTCCATTAGAAAGACCGTGAGAATTAGATGTAAAAGTATCAGTAGAAGAATCAATAGTAAAAGTCGCATTATCGGTGGTCTGTGGGGCAAGGCCAATAGCATAAGCATCATCACTAACGGGCGAACCTGTAGAATAGAGTGAATTATTGTAAAAATTATTTAATTTTGAATTGCCCTTTACAATCAAGGCGCGGGTGGCAGTACAAACATTATTCCTTATCGTATTTTGCTGACCCTTAATAACAAGTCCCCAATAAGCATTATAAATTTCGTTATTGCTAACTAAAAAACTATACGTACCAGAGCCAACTAAAATACCGTGTGAAGCCGTGCCCCGAGTACTAAAAGTGATTTTATTGCCGATAACATTGAAATTGCGTTCTGGAGCCACATCAATACCAGTATTATTATCCGTAACATTTCCCAAACTAATACCTATTCCACTTCCAGCTAAATTTATTTCGTTGTTTTGAATAGTACCCTGCTGAGGCGAGGAAAGGTTCGCGCTACCATCCGTAGCAATTCTTATACCGCTCTGCCCACCATTTATAAGATTATCTTTGATAGAGAGATGTGTATTGCTACCAAAAAAATTACTACCATTTGTTGAGTCAATAGAGTTTGCCGCATTTACTGTTGCATTAAAATGATTATTTTCAATCTCCACGGAGGTTGTTTTACCCATAAAACTAAGCAATGAACCAGAACCAGAAATATTAGAAATAGTTGCATTTTTGATACTTAAGCTTGATATGATTCCCGTATTACCAAAATATATGGGGTTATTGCCAGTAAACGATCCTCCGTCGATTGTGACATTTCTCGCGCCACGTAAAATTCTCACATCGTAATTGCTTGCGACATTGATTGTGCAATTATTGCAAACAATATCGTTGGTTGTGCCGACATTGGAATCGCTGTAAATTCCTGCCCCCGCGACACCCTCATTTATAAGTGTTACATTATTAAAAACAAAAGCTCTATTAGAATTACCAGTTAAGTTAACAACTCCTGTATTAGAAGAAAATGTTTCCTTAAAAATCAGATTATTAAAAGTAAAAGTTGTACCATCAACTCCCGAATCATCATATATAACCGAGGTGGTGCTCCTAGAAGCAACCGTTACCGGATGATTCGGATCATCAGATTCAAAAGTAAGGCTCTTACTAGCTACTGCAGCTTGAAACAGACCTTCATATATCGCATTATTTAAATTACTAACTATTTTACAAGTATCGCCATCTACAGCTGCAGTACTACATTTAGTAAGTGTCAACCAGGGTGAATCCACTGTACCAAGCCCTGATACGTCATCGCCCACAGTAATTAAATAAGAACTATCTCCCCCGACTGGCGTAGTCACATTCCATGCAGAACTTATCGTCGCAACTTTTGTAGTTCCGTTATAGTCTAAAATTCTTCGATTATTATTAACAGTGGAACCAGCGCCAGAAGTAATTTGGATTCCTCTACCGTTATACGCATCATCTTGTGTACTTGCTGTTGAGGCCAACGTAATATGTGTATTATCTGAAACGCCGACGCAAACACCAGTTCCAGAAGTAGAAGTAACGGGAACATACTCTGTTCCGTCAATATAATGGGTTGTTGCTGCGCGAGTAACGGTAGTCGTTATAAAAAACAAAAAACCGACGCAGAATAAAACTGCGGCGGTTTTAAGAAGTTTAGATTGCTTCGTTGGTTGCGACCTTCTCGCAATGACGAAAACTGGCGAGTTATTTACTCTCTCTCTCTCTCTCTCGGATTCCGAACTTAGTGGATTAATTGGATTTGTGTTTTTACAATATTGCTTAATCATTCAATTTATTTAGATTTCTATTATTTCATTATTTTAACAAAAGAACTGACTAAAAGCCAGTCCTTTTGTTTCTAATTTGTATATTTTTATTATATTCTTGAAAATCTTGTGAATCCCGAGCAGGGGATTATTTCAATTCCTTGTTTTTCTAGTTCATCCACAAATAAATTGACTCCCAAAGAATCAGAAGAAATATGACCGGCGATTACAATATTAACATGCGCCGATTCTGCTTCTTTTTTATGTTCTTCAGAAATATGCATTCCAACAACTGTTCCAACTCCGGCCTGCGCCATTTTTTCGTAAAGTTTTGCAGAACCTTCTGTACCGCCGGTAATTTCTGACAAAGCAATTTTCCCGCAATGGTTTTCTGGAGAGCCGACAAAAATTTTAGGACCAACTCCAATTTTCATTGCCTCTTTATATTCTGGAATTTCTTTTAAAGCATTTATCAATTCCCCAACTCTTTCCAATTTTCTTTCGTCAACAAAATTCTTTAAAAATTTAGCAGCTAAATTATCGCAAGGAGTGTGAGAGTTCATTAAATTAATTCCCATAAGTTTAGCTGCGTCAACTGTTCTTTGATGATTGGACGCATTTACGCCCCTGGCAACCTCTGAAATTCTTTCCCTCATTAATCCTTCGGCAACATTTATTGGCACGCCGTAATAATTACAAACATCTGCCTGTAATTCCATCACATCAGCCAATTGAGCTAAACCTTTTCCAACCGGATGATGAGCAATAACCAAATCAATGCCGCCCAATTCTTTTGCCATTAAAATTTCCGCAGGACTTATATCTATGCCAACCAAAACTTTTTTTATTTCTTTGTCTTCTGAAATATTATAAATACCAGAATCCAAATAAGGATTTTCTAATGCGTCTTTATCAAACTCTTCCTTGTCTTTTTCGGACAAGCTTTCAAATTTTTTCTTTTTATCATTCAGTAATTTTTGTACGCCGTCTTTCCCCCTAAAATCCGACTCAATTCCCATTTTAATTGCCAATTTGTAAATATCAACAACTTTCATTTTATTTTACCAAGTTAAGTTTGTTATACATTTCTTTAATCATTTCTTCTTGCTTTTTCAAATCCAAAAACTGACGCCTTATTTGCGCCTTTTGAGTACGAATAAAAATTCTAACTGACTTCGGGTGTTTCTTTTCCATATCTTTTATTATGTTTTAATTAAAAAGACACTTCCTGTGTCTTTTTTACCTTACCACGTATCGGGGCAAAAGGCAATTTTAATAACCTGTTCAACCTTCAAATCTGTTTTTCTATCTCTATTTTAATTTCCTCCTCAATCTTTTTTGCTTCCTCATTAAAAGATTTCTGAAAATTCGGAATATGTCTTTTAATAAAATCCTCTTTAGCTTTTTCGTCGTCTGAATTAAAAATTATATCCACATCTGATTTTGTTTTTTCGTCAAATCCTGAATAAGCGTTTTTCAAAACTCTGCCAATTACTAAGCTAAAAATCCTTGAACTCAAATTTTTTTGCTCCTCCGACAATTCTTCTACAATTTTATTGTTTGCCATTTGATTTACGAACAAAGTGAGTGAATCACCCCTCCCTCTAAGCTATTGTAAAATTCATTAGCATAGAGGGCGGGGTAAGTCTCGCTATCGCTCGCTTATTTTTTATCACCTTTAGCGTCAAATGAAAGCATTTCCTTCCCGATATCAAATCCCTCCTTAAATGAAATCTTTCCCTTTTTCTCAACCATTTTTTTACCAAATTTCAAAAGCCCCCAAACTATTTTAGTAATAGTAAGCCCACCAACTCTAATAACATCAGTAGTAAATTGGACTCCCGGTTTTTCAAAAAACTTTTTTATTTTTGCTATTTTACCGGCATCGGGATCTACTGCTTCTTGAATTTCAGCCGACGCCACAACTTCTTTTGTTGCTTTGTCTACGACAATTTTCAAATCTGTCTCGGTTTCTAAATTTTTCTCTTTTTTCACGCCAGATTCCATAATTTATATATTTAGTGACTAATTTTACTTAATTCCTCTTCAACTATTTTTTTATCGCTCCACGGTATTTTTTTTCCTCCGGCAACACACATCCATGGCTCCGATCCCTTTCCTGTGATTATAACAACATCACCTTGCTTTGCCAATTTTATTGCAGATTCAATGGCCTCTTTTCTGTCTAATATCTCGTGAAAATTTGAAATTTGAAATTTGAAATTTGAAATTCCAGATTTTATCTCTGATAAAATCTGGCTGGGGTTTTCGTCATAGGGATCTTCATTTGTAATAATAATCTCTTTGCAATATTTTTTCGCGATTTCTCCCAATACCGGTCTTTTCCACTTATCTCTTCCGCCACCGCAAGAACCCAAAACACAAACTAAATTTTCATCTTTAAAAGTTTTGTAAACTGCCTCCAGTTGGTCTGGCGTATGCGCATAATCAACAATCACTTTAATTGGACTTTCGGAAACGACCTCCATCCTTCCCGAAATTCCTTTTGCTTTTTCTAAAGCTTTTTTACTTATTGCGTCATTAATTCCATAAGCTCTGGCAACAGAAATTGCGGCCATAGCATTCATAATATTAAACCCTCCCCCCATATTCAATTTAACCCCAGCATTTTCGGCATCTTTTATGCTAAATTTTAGTTTTTGTTTTGCTGGAATGTCTAAAAAATATTTTGCATTTTTGTCATCGGCATTAATAACGTGAATATTTTTTGCAGCTCTAAAAAGCTTTAATTTTGCATTTCTGTAATTTTCAAATCCTCCGTGCGATTCAATATGCTCTGGCGTTAAATTGGTAAAAACAGCACAATCAAAATCTATAAACTTATGGCGAAATTGCCTGATTCCTTCTGAAGTAACTTCCAAAACAACATATTTGCATCCCGCATTTTTTGCCTGCCTCAAAAACTTTTGAATCACAAATCTACCAGGCATTGTCATTTTATATTTATTCTCCCATTCTTTTTCTGCAACTTTAAATCTAATTGAAGACAAAGAGGCTACTTTATTGCCAGCCTCCTCTAATATTCTTGTTATAAAATCAGTTGTCGTTGATTTTCCGCTAGTGCCGGTTACTCCAATAATAATTAGTTTTTTTGAAGGGAAAACCCTGCCTACCGGCAGGCAGGCAAAAATCACAGCTCCCAACAAAGCTAGCCCATAATGATAAGCTCTCAATAAAAACTTCGGTATAAATTTTTTAACTATCTCTTTTGGATTCATTATTTATAATTTAGCACAAGAAATGAATAAAAAAAAGCTGACCATTGGGGGTCAGCTGGTTTTTGTCTAGTTTTTCTGAATTTTAGATCAGTTTTCCAAAAGGTTTGGATGAAACTTTTCTAAAAAACCTTTAGGGAAAGACTGTTGGAGGTAGTTTCTTATGGCTTTTAACCCCTGCTTTTCCCAAATTATGAACGGTACAATGTCCTTGATTTTTTCTCTAGTTTTTTGACTAAGTTGATTAAATGTTTTGGGATTGGGACTTTTTATTTCTCTTGAAATTTCAGTTAAAAGCTCCACCCGATCCTGCTTATCTTCAACATTACCCATAAAATTCCCTTATTAAAAAAAATTAAAGAACTTTTTATACGCTCATACTAAAGCGTATAACATATATTCATAATACACGCTTGTTTATTATTTGTCAACCTCTGCCCAAGATTATAAACAAACTCATAAAAACATTAATAATCAGCGATTTTTTCTTAAATTTAGGTTGGGGATTTTTATCACCAATATTCGCGATATTCATTTTGGAAAAAATTGCAAACAATGGTCCGGCGCAAGCAGCACAAATTGCTGGTCTCTCAGCTCTTTTTTATTGGATACCAAAATCTTTTTTTGAAATACCTATTGGTATTTATTTAGACAAAAAGCATGGAGAAAGAGATGATTTTTGGTTTATGGTTATAGGAATTTTCATAATTGCATTTGTTCCAATAGGATATTTTTTTTCTACCGCTCCATGGCATATTTATTTTTTCCAAGTCGTTTATGCGGCTGGCATGGCAATGGCCCTTCCTTCTTGGCTGGCAATATTTACTCGCCATATAGACAAAGGTAAGGAGGCGTTTGAATGGGGTATGGAAACAACTTCTATTGGGACTGGCGCAGGTATTGCGGGAGGATTAAGCGGAATTTTGGTTGCTGTGCTTGGATTTAAGATGCTTTTTGTTTTTGTTAGTGTGTTTACAATCATTTCTGCAATTTTATTATTATTTGTAAAAAATAGTGTTTCGCAGAGGGGCGATCATGTGATTGTTTTTTCGGGAGAAAAGCCAGTTGTAGAGCCATAATTAAGCTGTTAGTTTATGGTAAATCAGGAATTAGCAAAAATATTTAATGAAATGGCGCAGTTCCTAGAAATGGATGGTGTGGCTTTCAAACCTTACGCATACCAAAGGGCGGCTTTGTCTTTGGAAACATTAAATGAGGATGTTGGAAATATTTATAGGCAAGGCGGCATTAAAGCATTACTGGAAATTCCTGGCGTTGGCAAAGCAATTGCTGATCATATTGAGGAATATTTGAAAACAGGAAAAATAAAACATTATGAAGATTATAAGAAAAAGTTGCCACTGAAAATTGATGAGTTAATTAAAGTTGAGGGTATGGGTCCTAAAAAAATAAAAACGCTTTATCAGAAGTTGGGAATTAAAAATTTGAAAGATTTGGAAAAAGCGGCGAAAGCTCATAAAATAGCTCCCCTATTTGGGTTTGGAGAAACAACAGAAAAAAATATTTTACAGGGATTGGAATTTTTAAAAAGAGACAAGGGTAGATTTTTATTGGGATACATAATGCCGACAGTAACAGATATTTTTGAAAAGTTGAAGAATTTAAAAGAAGTTGATCAAATTAGTTTAGCCGGTTCTTTGCGCAGAAAAAAAGAAACAATTGGAGATGCAGATATTTTGGTTGCTTCTAAACATCCTGCCAAGGTTATGGATTTTTTTGTAAAATTAGACGGAATTGAAAAGATTTGGGGAAAAGGCGGAACAAAAGCATCTGTAAGAATGCGCGAAGGATTTGATGTTGATTTAAGAGTTTTGCCAGAAAAAAGCTATGGATCTGCTTTGCAATATTTTACTGGCAGTAAAGAACACAATATTATTACCAGAAAAATTGCGATAGAAAAAGGATTAAAGCTTTCAGAATACGGAGTTTTTAAAGGCAAAAAGCAAATTGCAGGCAAAACAGAGGAAGATGTTTATAAGGCAATAGGTTTGCCGTTTATAGAGCCGGAATTGAGGGAAAATGAAGGTGAAATTGAAGCAGCCCTTCGACAGGCTCAGGGTAAACTTCCAGGTCTTCCTAAATTAGTTGGTTATAATGAGATTAAAGGAGATTTACATTGCCATTCAAAGCCAGACGAAGTTAAACATTCTAAAAATTTAGAAAATTTTATTGAAGAACTTGCACTTTCTGCAATTGAAATTGGTTATGAATATATTGGTATTTCCGACCACACAAAATTTTTAAAGATAGACGACGGTTTAAATGAAGAGCAGCTTTTAAAACAACACGAAGCAATTAAAAAAATAAATGAAAAACTTAAAAATGAAAATTCAAAAATCCGGATTTTGCATGGATGTGAAGCAAATATTTTAAACGATGGTTCAATTGATATTAAAGATGAAGTCTTGGAAAAATTAGATTATGTCATTGCCGGAGTTCACTCTTCTTTTAAAATGTCCAAACAAGAAATGACTCAGAGATTAGCAGTAGCAATGCAAAACCCAAACGTGGATATAATCTCTCACCCGACAGGAAGATTAATTGGGCGCAGAGAAGAATATCAAATGGACTTTGATAAAATTTTAGAAATTGCCAAAAAAACAGGAACAATTTTAGAGATTAATGCTAACCCATTAAGACTAGATTTAAATGGGTTTAATATTAGAAGGGCAAAAGCGCAAGGGATAAAAATGATAATAAACACCGATTCCCATCAGAAAGATCAATTAACTTTTATGGAATATGGGGTTGCTCAGGCTCGTCGTGGATGGGCGGAAAAAGGTGATATTACAAATACTTTGTCAGCCGAGGAACTTTTGAAAAGTTTGAAACAAAAATAAAATGCCAAAAGAAAAATCAGCTGGAGCTATAATTTTTAGAAAAGAAAATAATGAAATTTATTATTTACTTTTGCATTATGCGCCCTCTGAACCTGGTAAGCGCGGGCAATGGGGATTTGCAAAAGGTCATGTTGAGCAAGGAGAAACTGAAATTGAGACGGCCAAAAGAGAAATTAATGAAGAAACGGGTATTAAAGATCTTAAAATAATTCCCGGTTTTAAAGAACTGGAAAAATATTTTTTCAAGAAAAGCTACGGGTTGGAAGGCGAGGCGAGAAAAAAAGCTCCATGGGTTTTTAAATTAGTCGTTTTTTTTATTGCGGAAACAAAAACTAAAGAAATAAAAATTTCAGATGAGCATATTGGTTTTGTGTGGCTACCTATCAAAGAAGCAATTAAAAAAACAACTTTTAAGAATTCTAAAAAATTGCTGAAAGAAGCAGATGATTTTATTATGAATATTGGTAAGTAGGTTTGCCCAATAATTCTTTAGCGCCTTCGGCGCCTTTTATTTTACTTATTGAAAAACTTATGTTAATAAGAAGGCGAATGATAGTTCATTGATAATTTTCTATTTATAAATCGGAGGAATAAATCATGTGTGGAATATTAGGAATAACCTGTAAAAATTGTCCTAGAAAAAGTGAAGCCTTTTATAAATTAATGACTTGTGGAAATGACATCAGCCATCGAGGCGAGCAAGCATGGGGTATTCTTACATCTGATGGAAAAAGTATGTTTTGCCATCGCGATGAGGGAAGGTTTAGCGAAGGAATAACGGAGAAAAAAGCGGCTGCGCTTGCAAGAAAAATGCAGGGCGGCAGCGGGCTTGTTCATACGCTCTATTCTACTGTCGGCAAGGGTGGGAAAAAGCAACCAAAAAATATCCAACCATGGACTGCTAACTTTCATGGAAAACCGTTTGGATTATCGTATAATGGAAACATTTATGACTTATCTTTGCTTAGAAATAGAGCGAAAGAAAGGGGTTGGCATTTTGTTTCTGATGTTTCTGACACCGAGGTGATTGTGGCTCTTATTGCAACTTCACAGCAGGCTGATTTTATTGAAGCATTAAAAGAAGTTTTGCCCATGCTTAAAGGTGCTTTTTCTTTGGTTATTTTGTATGACGGAAAAATAATTGGAGTTCGTGATCGATGTGGAATTAGGCCTCTTTGTATTGGTCACAATGAAGACAGTTTTATTTTGTCATCAGAAAGCTGCGCCTTTTACCCAGTTAATGCAAAGTTCATTAGGCAGGTGCGTCCCGGAGAGATTGTTATTATTTCTGAAAAAGGTATCGAGAAATATATCAAATGGACAAATGATACTTCTTATAAATTTTGTATTTTTGAATTTGTATACTTTGCTAGGCCAGATAGCATATTATGTAATAATAGGAGTGCTTATTATTACAGGAATAAAGCAGGAACAATTTTAGCTGAAGAGGCGCCCGTTAAAGCAGATTTGATTATATCGGCCCCAGCTGGCGGAGATATTTTTGCAGAAGCTTATGCTTCCGCATTAGGCATTCCGCTAAGACAGGGGTTATTTAAAAATCGTTATGGAATCAGGTCATTTATGGCTCCTAGGGGAACCGATAGGAGAAAGCTTCAACGAATTAAATCTCATCCTCTTGGGGAGGTTATTTGGGGGAAAAGGGTTTGTATTGTAGAAGACTCAATTGTTCGCAACAGTGTTTGTCCTGAAACCGTGATGATGTGTTTTGAGGCGGGAGCTAAGGAAGTTCATGTGAGGGTTGGTTCGGCCCGCATTAAATATGTCTGCTATTGCGGTGTTGATATGTCAACCAGCAAAGAACTTGTCGCGGCTAATTTTTCTTTAGAAGAGACAAGAGAACAAATCGGAGCAGATTCGCTGGCGCACATAAGCACAGAAGGCATGATTAAAGCCACTGGTTTGCCAAGAGAAAATCTCTGCCTTGCATGTTTTGATGGGAATTATCCCATAACGCCGCCGGTTGAGATGACTTAATATAAATAAAAACCGCCTTCCATAAGGAAAGCGGTCTTTTTTTACTTTAGTTTTTTACTTCTTCTACAATCTTTACAAAAACTTCTGGATATTCTTTTGCTAATTCTGACAAAACTTTTCTATCTAATGTAATATTTTTCTTTTTCATTCCGTTAATTAATCTGCTGTATGTAATTCCATTTTGCCTTGCCAATGCATTTATTTGTAAATTCCACAAATTTCTAAAAACTCTCTTTTTTACTTTTCTGTCTCTGTATGCATAAGTCAATGCGTGTCTTAATGCATCTTTTGCTAATTTAAATTTTGATTTTCTCCCGTACTTAAATCCCTTTGTTTGTTTTAAAACATTTTTTCTGTGTTTGCGGGCTTGTACGGCTCTTTTAATTCTTGACATAGTTTTTTAAATATATAAATCCGGTCGCTGGGATTTTTATTTTGTTAAATATTTTTTAAGGTGTTTTGCCTCTGTTTTAGAGAGCGCAATCCATTTGCGACCTTTTCTTTTTCTTTCCCCAGTTTTTTTGGATCTATAATGGTTTTGACCAGTCATCCTTCTTAATATCTTGCCGTTTTTTGTAATTTTAAACCTTTTTACTAAGGCTTTTCTTGTTTTATTCATATTAATTTTTAGAGACTATCATTGTGAAACCTCTGGGTTCACGCTTTAGCTCTCTTTCAGTTTTAATTGGTATTATTGAATTTAAAAATCGGATTGATGCTTTGGAAGCTCAATTGTCACGCGCTTTAGACAAGTGCGTTGCACAAGAAAAAACAATATCAGCAATTAAATTGCTTGTCCGAGACAAACATTGGGTTGGTGACTGACCGTGCCACGCTCCTACACCAAACGATATAGGATACCGCCAACCCCGCCAGGCTTATTAATTTACCAATTAACTTTATTATCTTGCCGGTATATTCTTGAAACACCTAAACACAAAGAAGTGTTTTATTGCGGTAAAAACATAGATCGAGGATCATATTGCCACGATCATGCAAATTTGTGTTACCGAACAGAATTAGAACCAGAAGAAAAAGATTAAAGTGCTGCTTGTGCCGCATTGAGAGCATGGGCGACAATATCGTCTGGCACGTCAAGGATTGATTCAGTTTGATTACTTTCGGCTTTTTTGGCTTGCTCCGCCGCTTTTACGAGCCGATCCGAAATATCAAATACACGACCACCAGACGCACGGCCTAAAGCTTTGCGTTGCAGTAGATCTTCCCGTTTGTCTTCCTGATCCTTGTGGGCTCGCATAACGCCTTCTGTCGTAGCCGCCACCCTTGTTAGAAGCTTGTTTAGGGCGTCGATCTTGAGCTGGCCACGGGCATCTAAAGCACGTTGCATCATGGCTGCACCAATTTGAGGATTAAGCAAACCTTCTTCATATAGTTTGTTGACGCTCTCAATCCCGTTAGTCCGCAGTTTGCCAATTAAAGCTTTTGCAGCGGCAGCAGCTCCTACGCCAAGAGCTCCCGTCAAACCAAAATGCTGATAGGCTTCAAGGCCCGCAATAGCAAATGCTCCGCCGACCGTCGTATGATGACCACCGCTTTCCATCATTTTGGCAATAAAAGATTTGTTTTGAGCCGTGTCAGATCCATATTTAACTTTAACGGCGTCAAGCATCTGTTGCGTCCGTTCTGAGTCGGCCAATAACCGATTCATATTTGCCAAACCTTCATCGCCATAAAGCGCACGAAGAGAATCGCGGTTGCTGTTCATAAAATTGCGGAACTTGGCGCTCGACAAAATATGGCTATCCCCCGACATTCCGGCGTTGGTTAACGTATCAAGCATATGCTGAACGCCAGCGCGGCGCAGCCCGTCAATAGCCTCTTGAGCCGGTAAGGATGGATCTTGCTTAATCCGAGTAAT
>CAITSA010000007.1 GCA_903894955.1 uncultured bacterium | reverse complement strand
TGATTAATACGAGTAGAATAAAGAGAGTTTTTATTTTTGAAATTTTCTTCTAGAAACAAAAGTCTCGATTCAGAAACAATTTTATCTTTTTCATTTCCAGAAATTAAATATGAATACATGGCCAGCTGGCGAAGAGAGGCACTCATTCTGTCATTTTCTTTTTTCTCTATCGCATTTTTTGTTTTTGATGAACCAGTTTTAAAATCAGTTACTCTAATGTAATTATTAGGCAAATATTCAACCAGATCGATCTTCCCATAAATATTCAAGTGAGGAAATCTTTTGTCTTTATAGGAAATGGATTTTTCTGAATAAAAATCTTTCGCAATGTTTTGATAATAATTATCAATCCAATTTTCTACTGCCTTGAAGGCATCTTTAGAAAGTTTTTTAATTTCCACTGATTTATCTATCCCCTCTTTAATAAGCCCTTTTTCTATTATGTTTTTTATCTCTATTTCGCTTGGCTTTCTTTCTCTCAAAATAAATTCAATAGTATTGTGTACTACACTTCCGAGAGCTAGTCCTACGCCTTTGACCTCTGGTAATTGCAGAAAATTTCGGAAATACCAACGCCAAGGACATTCAAAAAAGTTATTCAGGGCAGTAACCGAAACTTTCCTGTCGGTGTAATTTTCTTTCACAAAATTCTTTAAATCCTTCATTGCGTCACTTTCTTTTTTATTTTGAACTTGGGTATAAATAGTTGATCCAGCTGTCAAAATTTCTTTTTCAGTTTCCTGTGCATCTTTTTTTACAAAATGAATATCTGGCAAATCATGAAGGATATGCGCAATTTCCATTAAGGCACCATTATAATTCTCGTCCGCATAAGAAATGGCACAAAATTCTTTAGATCGAGTAATAGCAACGTATAGTTCTTTTTTCGCTATCTCTACATCGCGTTCAGTCAGATGTTCTTTGATTTTCTCTGGTAGAGTAAAGCCACCTTTTTTACCCGACATTAAAATTTCTTCATTCATATGAGCGATCCAAACACATTTATACTCGAGCCCCTTTGATTTATGTAAAGTCATCACTTGAATACCATCATTGCTACCAAATTTAATTAGCTCAATGTGGGTATTATAAGACTCTAATCTGTCGACATATTCTATAAAATCTTGAAGTTTTAGATGCTGGTGTTTTTCCTCAAACAAAGTTGCTAGATGAATAAAACTTCTAACCACTTCTATATTGCGAAGCAACTCATCATTTTCTTTTGAATTATTTATTAAAAGCTCATTACCTATCGTACTGACCGTTCTCGAAAGTTTTTCATTGGAAAAAGTATTGATCCAATTTTTTAATTTATTCCCCCATTTAACTATTTCACTCTCTTGAGCAAAAAGACTATTTTCTGTACCCAAAGAGATTAATTCTTCAATGGTTAATTTATCTATTTTTGTATTTTTTAAAAAAGTATGAGCTTCAAGTGGTTTAATATTGCTTGTTTTGTCTAAAATTGATTCTGCAATCATTCTTGAATCAAGCGGTGAAGCAATAATTCCGAGCACCCTTCTCAGGCTTTCTGTTTCTGGTGCAGAAAAAAGTGTTAAACTTTTTCCACTTCCAACAGGTAAATCCATATTATTAAGAATTTCTAAAGCAGAACGAACTTGATAATTGCGAGGTAATAATAAAGCACATTCGTTGGGATTAATACCTTCAGCAATTTTTTGTTTGAAATAAATCCCCGCGCCAATAATTTCATCTCGAGGATAAGAATATTCATTTAGTATTATTTTCTCTTTGCCTTTAGTGTTGCTTTTCAAATTCTCCTTCGTCATGGAGCTTTTCAATAAATCATCAGCCAAAGAAAGAATAGGTAGGGTTGAACGATAATTTTCGATTAAAGTAATTAATTTGGCTTTACCAAAAATATGAGCGAATTCTTCAAAATAAGAAATAGATGCTCCAGAAAAACCATAGATAAGCTGACGATCGTCCCCCACCACAAAAATATTAGGCTTTTCTACTTCGCCCCAAACTGCCTTCAAAAAACTATTTTGCACACCACTTGAATCCTGATGTTCATCGATTAAAACATATAAATAATTTTCCCGAAGAGAAGAGCGTACATCTTCAAATTTTTCCACCAATTCTGTCGCGTATTCTAAAACATCATCATAATCCATAAAAAATAACTCTTTCTTTTTTTCTTCATAAAGACGATAAAATTCAACCACTTCGCGTGTCCGAGAAAGAGATTCAATTTTCTTTTCAACTTCTTTTTTTAACTGACCTTTGCTCTCGCCCCGAGAAGAAATATTTTCTTTATTATTCTTCAAATTGTCTATCTCCTCTTCCACTAAAGATAAAAATTCTTTTGCCGTAATCCGCTCACGTTTTAAAATTGAAATCAATTGTTTTAAATCTCCGAAATACATTGATGGATTTGCCCTTGGACGAAGATATTCCCAATCATGAGCATGCAGGATTTCATCAATTAAAAATACCGCCTTGTCATCACTTAATAATTCTGGAATCTTTAAAAAATCTAAAAGTTCGTAATGTTTTTCAATCAAACTAATAGCAAAGCTATGAAAAGTAGAAATAGTGACGCCATCTCCTTCTTTCCCAATGTATTCTCGCAAACGCAAACGCATAGCCGAAACGCCTGAATTGGTAAAAGTTAAACATAGAATCCCGCTACTTCCAGCATCAGTTTTTTTTAGGATGTTAGCTATGCGAAGCGCTAATATCTGCGTTTTCCCGGTCCCTGGCCCAGCCACCACCATCACTGGCCCTTCTATGGAGTCCACAGCATCTTTCTGAGCTTTGTTTAACTTGTCGTATTCTCTTTCAAAAATTCCTTCTGACATAGTTATATTATAACCCTAAAAAGAAAAAACCTTACTATAAAGGTTTTTTCTTTAATTATTATTTGAATTTAACTTACATCTTGATTTCCAAAAGAAAAATCCAATGATAATAAAGGTGCAAAGTGGAGAAACATATTCTGGAATCTTAAAACCAAAAGAGTGCATGATCATGATAATTCCCAAAACAAGGATAGAATACATTGCGCCGTTTTTTAAATAAACATATTTTTTGATTCTTTCTATATTGCTAACAGTAAGCTGTCGCACTATAAGTGCCCCAAGACCATTTCCAATTAAGATTAATGGGACAGACAAGGTGAAAGCAAAAGCTCCAAGCACTCCATCAATAGAAAAGGTCGTATCAATTATTTCCAAGAAAAAAAGCTTACTTACATCAGATCGTGTGCTACTCATTAAATTCTTTTCTTGCTCTTCTGCGTTTTGTTTGAAACCATGAGTAATAAAAAACAAACTTGAGCCCACAACAGCCCCCAAGACCAAAAAATTATTGCCCATCAGATCATTTCGTTTTAAGGAAAGATAAGATATAACCACCAGCAATACAGAAATAACAGCGTAAAACCAAACTCCCTGTGTCATAAAAAACTTTTCGGTCATCGGTATCCCCATCTCTTTTGGTTCCAGAAAAAGCCAATGTAAAAACAAAAACAAAAGAAAAACTCCGCCCGCTATCAATAAAATAGGCGCTGACCGCTCCATAGAGCTTTGCACTAAAGGATTGCTTGACCAAGTAGCTGATAACACTTCAAAAACTGAAAGAGTTGGATTAAAAGCCCAAATTACTATAAAAGGCAAAAGCCCTCGAACAATAAAAACAGCAACTAATATTCCCCAAGTCAAAAACCATTGCCTAGCACGAGCTCCCATTGTGGAAAGCACCTCCGCATTTATGACTGCGTTATCTATTGAAGAAATAGTCTCAAAAAGAGAAAGACCTAAAATGGTTAACAAAGCCGAAAATATCATTTATTTATTTTACCTTATTTTTATATTTTTGTCTTTTTTATTCAGTCGTCTTACCGTCAAATTCTGGACCATCTTTTTCTGCTTCTTCTTTGGTGGCTCTAACTACACCGTCTTGATGATGAGCTGGAGAATAAATCGTATAAAGTTTCAAATCGTTTACGCCAGATGTATTAATAATATTATGCTCTGCTCCAGATGGAACTATAATGACTGATCCGTCACTAAATCCATATTCGTTGCCGTCAATAATACATTTCCCCTCTCCTTTCTCGAAGCGAAAAAATTGGTCATTATCAGTATGAACTTCCATCCCAATTTCTTCATTAGGTTTGAGACTCATTAAAACTAATTGACTATGTTTTCCGGTGTATAAAACCTTGCGAAAATTTGTATTTTCCAAAGTTTCTTTTTCTATATTTGCATTAAATCCTTTCATATATTTTATTTTTTTAAAAGTTTTAAATTCGACTCTTATATTATACAACATTTTTGGCGGAGGCGGAGAGATTTGAACTCTCGAGACCCTTTCGAGCCTGCCACCTTTCCAAGGTGGTGCACTAGACCGCTATGCGACGCCTCCATTCTTATAAACATATTCTGTCCTTCTAATATGCCCTATAATTCTAAATTCTGCAAACATATACATGGTTACAATACAAAAAATCAGTAAATATTTATTTACTGTATTTTTTAGAATCAAGTACTCGGTGCTGGCGACTGCTTACTTTCCCCATGAAGAGTATCATCAGCTCAACAGGGCTTAACTTCTCTGTTCGGAATGGGAAGAGGTGTGGCCCCTGCGACAAATCACCAACACTGAAAACTCGATTTGTATTTTATAATTTTTTTGTGATTTCCAAATTTCTTAACAGGAATCGAAACATTAGTACTTCTCAGCTTAACGCATTACTGCGCTTACACTTAAAGCCTATCAACGTGATCATCTCTCACGGTTCTTAACGATTCCTAATCTTGAAGCTGGCTTCCCTCTTAGATGCTTTCAGAGGTTATCCATTCCCGACATAGCTACCGAGCATTGCCCTTGGCAGGACAGCTCGTACACCAGAGGTCAGTTCACATCGGTCCTCTCGTACTAGATGCAAATCTTCTCAAGAATCAACGAGTGCAGTAGATAGGAGACCAACCTGTCTCACGCATCTACAATTTTATTTTTAAAATAAAATTTTTCACATATTACTATGTGGATTGGACTATACATTCTTATTTTTCAATAAGGTCGGTTTGTAGTCTCTACAAAGAATATCAAAATTTAATATCTTCTCGGTGTTGTCCTTCACTTTCATGAATAGGATTCCTCCGAAAACCCCGACTTCTTCCTAAATATAAATATTCAGGACCGCCGTGTTCCCGTAAAATCGCTAAGCGATCACGGGATTGGTTGTCTTCGATTAAAACAGTTCATTTTTTAGTTCATGAATTCCTCTGAGGGTTCAAACTGTACAAAATCCCTTCCTCCTCTCCTTCCAGGAGAGGACTGAGGTGAGGTTCTGTACGGTCTGAACCCAGCTCGCGTACCTTTTTAATTGGCGAACAGCCAAACGCTTGGTAGCTTCTCCACCACCGCGCTAAGGTGAGCCGACATCG
>CAITSA010000006.1 GCA_903894955.1 uncultured bacterium | reverse complement strand
ATGGAAATTCTATTCTTCTCATCTATGGTATGTATGTATTCTCCGATTAACATATTTTTTATTAAAAATTACTTATACACAGATTTCCCACTTTTTCCCACTTAGTTAACATTATAAACCACAGGCAAAAATAACACCAAGCCCCGCCTGTGGATAACTCAACACATAATATTCATAACATAATTGAAAAATCACCCTTTGATTTTAAAAGGAAATATGATATTATTCTCCTTAAGTATGTCTAGCGACAAGGTAAAATCTATCAGGACTGGTGTATTTATTGATGGTTCAAACTTATTTTGGGCTATGAATATGCGTGATGAAAAAACAGGAGAAAAACTACATTATAATATTTGTTTTGAGAAACTACGAGAACTCTTGAAGTTCAAATATTCTCCAGTTTTTTTAAACTACTATGGTGTAGAAGATAACAACCCAAAATCAGAACCATACATTACCCGTGCATTAGGAAATAAGAAGTTTCATAAAAGATTAGATGGATTAGGATATAATGTTTTACGAAAAAATTTGAAATATATAGGCGAGGAAATAACAAAAGGTGATACTGACATGGAAATAGGAATAGATATGAATAAATATGAGAACGATTATGACAACATGGTTTTAATAAGTGGTGATTCTGATTTTCTTTCGGCTATCCAATATTTTCACTCAAAAGGAAAACATATAAGAATATACTCTTTTGAAAAGACACTTGCTTGGGAACTAAAAGAGTTTGCAATTAAAAATCCTAGATGTAATTATAAATTATTAGATGACTTAAAAGATAAATTGGAATTTATCCCTAAAATAAAGACTTAAAAAGTTATCCACAGTTGCTTGACTATGAGTAGTAAAATAGTATATACTTAGTTTGCAAGATTTTACCGCCCCCTAGCAATAGGGGGCGGGTCTGTTTATAGTAGAATAAACCAATGATTCACCACGATTTTATAAACACCATTAAACGTGTAAGTAATAAGATAAACTCTACTGAACATTTCTAAATAACTTTTTTTGTTACAATAAGAACGATTTTTACTATTTAGTCTTTTCACTTATCAATACCAAAATCTTTGATATCTATTTGGCCACTGAAGTTAGATCCATAGATTAATTTTGTCATCTCATTATAAATAGATACAAATTCAGCATCATTAAAGACTTCGTCTTTGGCAAACTGGTTTATCTTATCAGCTAGCTGGTTTAAGCGATTAACAGCATCTTTATTTTTTTCTGTAATGACATTTTTGAATAAATTTACTGGATATCTTTCTTGATATTTTTTTATCGGCCGCTTTTTGATTGTTTTTAAAATTTTTTCTCTGTCACCATTGAAAAAATTCAAACGTAGCATTGTAAGTTCGTTAAAATAATCACCACTTACTCCTGTTTCTGAAGTAATTTGGGGAATTTCTTGTTTTAACTGTTCTCTTTCTATCATGATATAAATTTACTCTTTAATCGGTCTCATTAATGGAAATAGCTGAGTCTCACGAAGAGGTTTATCTACCATAAAAGCAAAAAACCTTTCACCAAAACCAAAGCCAAAACATGGTGGCATACCGTATTCAAGCATCTCCACAAATTCCATATCAGACATCATTGCTTCTTCGTCCCCTCCTTCAATCAATTTTTTCTGTTCTTCAAACCTTTTCTTCTGGTCAATAGGATCATTTAATTCTGCATGAGCTCTGCCGATCTCACTTCCAGCAATAATCACTTGAAACATTTCAGTTTTTCGATTATCTTTTGAATTTTCTTTTGAAAGAGGAGCAACGAGCTTGGGATGATTTACGAGGAACACCGGACCAGAAATATTCTTGCGACAAAATTTCCAAAGGGAATCGGTCATTCTCTCTCTATTTTTACCTTGAAACTCTACTTTTAATTTCTTTAAGGTCTTTTCCATTTCTTCTTCTTTGACCTCTAAGACATCTATCCCAGTTTGTTTTTTAATTTCTTCTACATAATCTATCTCTCCCCAATCATCGCTCAAATTAAATTTATGTCCTCTAGTTTCAAATTCAGTTTTTCCAAAAACTTCCTGTGCTATTTTTATATATAAATCTCTAACCAATTTTTTCCCTTCGTTTATATTCATAAAAGAAGCATAGAATTCCATATTGGTGAATTCTTGGGTGTGCTCAGGGCTTCCTCCTTCATTCCTATAAACTCTCCCTATTTCAAAAGTTCTAGGAAAACCAGCCGTCATTAACCTCTTCTGCCAGAGCTCCCCAACTGAAATACGCATGTAGACATCCATATCAAAATCATTATGGTGAGTTCCAAAAGGTCTCGCTTCTGCTCCGCCTGTGGTCACTTCCAGGGTTGGAGTTTCAACTTCTAGAAAATTTTCTTTCCTCAAAAAATTACGAGTCACATCCCAAAATTTTGCCTTCTTCTCAAAAAGGTCTTTCATCTCTGGATTCATTAAAATATCCAAATATCTTTTTCGAAATCTTTCTTCGACATCCACTAAGCCATGCCATTTTTCAGGTAAAGATCTTAAACTTTTTGAAAGCATATGCCAGTCTTTTACCTCGAGCGTTTTTTCTCCTCTATTTGTGGTAAAGAAAGTTCCTTCAATCTCTACAAAGTCTCCAATGTCAACAACTTCATTCCAAAAATTAAATTTTTCATCATCGAGAACATCTTTTTTAAGTAATCCCTGAAAAGTTCCAGTTCCATCATTTAAAGTAATAAAAACAATTGCTCCCTGTCCGCGGATAGACATTACCCTGCCTGCAATCCATTTTGTTTCTTTATTCTTTTCTAAATTTTCAAAATTATCAAATGCCTCTTTAAGAGAAATTTCCCTTAAAGAATCTGCTGGATATGCCTTATGCCCTCTATCTTCTAAGAGTTTAAGTTTTTTTATTCTCGCGTCCCTAATTTCATCAATTGAAGACATAATTTTTCAGCTTAAGAAACATTTATGATATTATAATTCACTAAACCATTAGGAGTTTTGAAGGAAACATTGTCGCCTTTCTTTTTACCAAAAAGCGCAATACCAAAAGGTGATCGATTAGAAATTTTCCCTGCTTTCATATCTGCCTCCTCTGATCCCACTATAACATATTTTTTCTCCTCTTTTGTTCCCTTTTTCTGGACAATTACTTTTGAGCCAATTTCAATGATATCTCCTCCGCCACCTTTGACGGTTTGCGAAGATTGTAAAATTTGTTCTATCTTGACAATCCGTGCTTCCAGCTTACCTTGATCTTCACGAGCTTGGTGATATTCTGCATTTTCTGATAAGTCGCCCAACGATTTGGAGTACTCTAAACTCTTGAGAATTTCTTTTCTTTTTGGACCCTTTAAGTCTGCCAACTCCACTAAAAGCATTTGTCTTTTTTCTTCAGTTATATAATCTCCTGCTTGTTGCATAATCGTTAATATTATCTCTTTTTATGAAAAAGTCAATAAAAAAAGGGAAAAATACCTGCCTAGACACTTAAAATTTAAGAGCCGAAGCTTGCTTTAAAAAAAAATTATGCTAATCTTGTAACCATATGGCAAAAACAGTAATCGAAGTGAAGAAAAATCCAAATGAAAATAATTCAAGCGTTTTACGTCGCTTTTCGCGCAGAATTCAAGAGTCCGGAATAATCCGTAAAGTTAAGGGCGCTCGCTACAATTTAAGAAAAGAATCAAAACTTAAAACAAAAAAAAGTGCTCTCAAAAGACTCGAGAGAAGAAAAGAAATAGAGAAACTCAAAAAGCTCGGCAAAATGATAACTAAATAAAATATGGAGGAGAATTTTTCAATAATGAAAAATGATATTTTGGGAAAAGACTATTCCCTGTCAATTGCCTGTGTCGATGAGAAAACTTCTAGAAAGATAAATAAAAAATATAGAAAGATAGACAAAGCTACCAATATCCTATCTTTTCCACTCCGTAAAGATATGGGTGAAATTATCCTCTGCCCTACAGTAATCAAAAAAGGAGCGAAAAAATTTGGCAAAACTTCCGACCAATTTTTAGGCTTTTTAGTTATCCACGGAATGCTTCATTTGAAAGGTTTCGAACATAGTAGTACAATGGAGATACTAGAAGAAAAATATGATCAGAAATATTTCAGTAGGAATAGACGTGGGGTCATCCATGACACGAGTTGTGGTTGGAGAATTTCTAAAAGGAGAAAAAAATCCTAAAATTATTGGTGTAGGTGAAAGCACAACTGCCGGAATGAGATACGGCTATGTGGTAGATTCTTCTCTGGTAACTACCTCTATAAAAAATGCAGTCGCAATAGCAGAAAAAACTTCTGGTTTAAAAATTAAACGTGGCTTTGTTTCCCTCTCTGGTGCTACTTTACGAAGTGAGATCAGTTCTGGTGGAATAATAGTTTCAAAAGCTGATGGTGAAGTAACGACTCTCGATATTAATAAAGCGCTGAAAGATTGTGAAGATAATTTAAACCTCGGTAATAAAAAAATTATTCATATATTCCCACAATCTTTTCGTCTTGATGGAAAAGAAGTATTTGGCAGACTCGAAGGAATGATTGGAACCAAGCTTGAAGCCAAAGCTCTTTTTGTTACTTATTCTATTGTCCATTTAGAAGATTTACTTGGGGCCATAGCTGAAGCTGGGGTCGTCGCCATAGATGTTATCGCCTCCCCTCTAGCTATTAGTAATATAGCCTTATCTGAAAGACAAAAAATCGTTGGGGTGGCCCTCGTTGATATCGGAGACCAAACAACGTCTCTGTCTGTCTTTGAAAATGGATCATTGATGTCTATGTCCACTTTTTCAATCGGCTCCACTAAAATAACTAACGACATCGCTCTTGGTTTTAAAATTTCATTAGAAAAAGCAGAGGCCTTGAAATTTGGAAATAATACTGAAGAATTTTCGAAGAAAAAACTTGATGAAATAATCGAAGCGCGACTTTGTGATATTTTTGAATCAATAGAAAATAATTTAAAAAAAATAAAGAGGTCAGAACTTTTACCAGCTGGAATTGTCTTTGTCGGCGGTGGTGCCAACACTCCTCTTTTAGCAGAATTATCAAAATCAATATTAAAACTTCCATCTAGTATTGGATCAACTGAAATTTTTGGTAATACAAAAACCAAACTTCGCGACGGAGCTTATCTTAACGTAATTGGTCTTCTAATTTCCAATAAAGATGGCGGTGGTTATGGGGAAGACACTTTTAAAAATCTTTTCAAAGATCTAAAAAACACACTAAAATCAAACCTAAAACAGCTCTTGCCCTAGTTGCTTTACTTTTTATTTATTTCTGTTAATCTACTATCTATATAAGATAAATCTTTAATAATTATTTATGCCAAAAATAAATCAAGAAATACAAAGTTTTGCTCGTATTATGGTCATCGGAATCGGAGGTTCTGGAAAGAATGCAGTAAACCACATGATAAATTCTAAAGTTAAGGGTGTCACCTTTATTTGTATGAATACAGATACCCAAGATTTACACCACTCTCTAGCTGAGAAAAAAATTCACATCGGGAAAAATCTCACTAAAGGGCTTGGTGCAGGGATGGATCCAGAAGTTGGGAAAAAAGCAGCTGAAGAAACAAAATCTGAAATTCAAGATGTCATCAAGGGAGCAGATATGATTTTTCTTGCTTGTGGAATGGGAGGAGGTACTGGGACAGGCGCCGCTCCGATCGTTGCTCGCGCAGCTAGAGAACAAGGCATCTTGACCGTAGCGGTCACCACTAAACCTTTCTTCTTTGAAGGAAATCACCGAATGAAAATAGCCGAGAAAGGAATTGATGATTTAGCTAAAGAAGTTGATGCTATCATCATTATTCCAAACGACAAATTACTTCAATTGGCTGATAAAAATACTAATTTTAAAGATGCCTTTGTTAAATGCGACGATGTCTTACGTCAAGCAGTGGAGGGTATTTCTGATTTGATTACTACTCCGGGTATCATTAATGTTGATTTTGCAGATATTAAAGCGGTCATGGCAAATGCTGGTTCAGCTCTGATGGGTATTGGCACTGCTTCCGGTGAAAAAAGAGCTGAAAAAGCCGCTCTGTCCGCTATTAATTCGCCTCTCTTAGAAGTCTCTATCCATGGTGCGAAAGGAGTGCTCTTTGCTATTTCTGGTGGTGATGATTTAACTATCAATGAAATTCAAGAAGCAGCAAAAATAATTACTGAATCGATTGATAAAGATGCGAAAGTAATCTTCGGAACAATTCGTGATGAAAAATTGAAAAAAGGAGAAATAAAAGTTACAGTGATTGCAACCTCCTTCCCTGCTGATACACCTCGCAAAAATCTTTTCAATAGTGGAGCAGTTGTAGGTCAACTGCTCAAAGACGAAACTCCAGTGGTAGTAAAAAAGGAAATCCACAATAGTATCCAAAATAATATGCAGAACAATGGGCATAACAATACACAAAATGGAAAACAAAATGGAAGTGTAGGCAACAATGATTTTATTAAGAAAATGGAAAAGAAAGAAGTTAAAGAAGATATCATTGAGGATGATGGTGACGACTGGAGCGCTGTTCCAGCCTTTTTACGACGTAATAAGAAATAAAAAATAGGCATTAGGCTTTAGGCACTAGGCTCTAGCTAGTAAATTTAATATTTTTTTGATAAGCTAAAGCCTAAGGCCTAGATGCCTAGCGCCTGAATTTATATGACTTACGATTTAATAATTATAGGAGGTGGACCGGCAGGGAGTGCGGCTACTGTTTATGCCGCTAGAAAAAGGTTAAAAACACTTTTTATTACTTCAGAGTGGGGCGGACAAAGCATAGTGTCCGAGAAAATTTACAATTGGATTGGCACTCCTTCTATCTCTGGAGCAGAATTGGCTGATAATCTAAAAAGTCATGTTTTGGAAAATGTAGGAGATAGTTTAGAAGTGAAAGAGGGAGAAAAAGTAACAGCCATTGAAAAAGAGGGCAATTCATTCAAAGTAAAAACAACCTTGCCCGTGCATGGCCTATGGCCAAGAGAATCAGGAAAAGAATTTTTAACCAAAACAATTTTAATTGCTACTGGAAGCGGACGTAGAAAACTTACCGCTAAAAATGCAGATAAATTGGAACACAAAGGACTCACCTATTGCGCTAGCTGTGACGGACCTCTTTTTGCCGATATGGATGTGGTTGTGGTTGGTGGAGGTAATGCTGCTTTTGAATCAGCTTCACAGCTTGTCGCCTATTGTAAGTCCGTTACTATAATACACCGCAGTGACGCTTTTCGTGCAGATCAAATTACCGTTCAAAAAGTTCTAGAAAATCCAAAAATTAAAGTAATAAAAAATGTAGATATATTAGAGATACAAGGTGATAAATTTGTAGAAGGAATAGTTTATAAAGATAAAATTTCTAACAAAGAAATAGAGTTGAAAGTTTCAGGTATTTTCGTAGAAATAGGACAAATTCCCAACACTGAATTCGTGAAAAATTTTGTGCCTCTCGATGAAACAGGAAAAATCAAAATTGATGCTTGGTCCCAAAAAACAGAAACTCCAGGTATCTGGGCTGCTGGTGATTGCACTAATATTCTCTATCACCAAAACAACATCGCAGCCGGCGATGCCGTCCGAGCCGTAGAAGATATTTACTTAGCGATACATACTAAATAAAAGCGGAGGAAAGTGAAGTTTGGAACTTTTATAAGAATAGAGCCAGAAAACCCAACAGAGAAAGTACAACAACACCTGCAATGCATTGCCAAGAATGGTATTTCTCCCAAATTTGATCATCTGGCCAATCCCAACTATGGAATATAAAAAATAAGGGTATCTCGTCTACGACTAAAGCACTTCCTACTGCCAGTAAAATGGGATATGGAATTAAAAAATATAATGCAATTAAGATCAGTCCATGCATATAATGGTGTGGCTGAATTTTTCCTATTTTTCGTAGACCAATGTGGTGATAAGTGAGAACAACTCTCATAATCACAATAGTTAAAATATAAATTATGATCAAGTAATTCAAAGTCATAATATCATTATATCAAAATCTTACATACTTTGCGGAGGGTACAGGACTTGAACCTGTAAGGGATTGCTCCCGCTGGTTTTCGAAACCAGTGCCATACCATTAGGCGAACCCTCCATGGGTTTTTCCACTTTCTAATTTCAATCTACCATTTTTGAGGATTTTTTCAATTAAGTTATTTATTTTAAAACTAAGTTGAAAAGAAAACCAGTAAATATTATTCCTATTCCAACTATTCCAGCAAAAATTATTATCAGTTTAATTTTCATCACTTTCTTTAAAATCATAAATTCTGGGAGAGATAAAGCAGTAACGGACATCATAAAAGCAAGAGTGGTCCCTATCGAGACACCCTTTTCTGTTAAAGCAGATACTAGTGGTATAACGCCAGCGGCATTTGAATAAAGGGGTATCCCAATAAGTACAGCGAGTGGTACCGCATACCATTTATCACTGCCTGCATATCTAGCTAAAAAATCTGTGGGAACATATCCATGAATCCAAGCCCCTACCCCAATCCCGATTACAATGTATGGCCAAACTTTTTGTAAAATATCTAAAGTATAATTTTTTGCATAAATTAGTCTTTCTCTTTGAGTCATAGTTGGTAAAATAACATTTCCATTTGCATTATTTTCATAAACAAAAGGTTCTACTAAATTTTCTATTTTCATTTTTCCAATAATTATTCCCGAAAAAACAGAAATTAAAAGTCCACTCACTATATACATTAAAGCAATCTTCCAGCCAAACATTCCTAAAAGTAAAACTAAGGCTACTTCATTAATCATCGGTGATGCTACCAAAAAAGAAAAAGTAACCCCCAGAGGAACTCCCGCTTGAATAAATCCTAAAAATAAAGGAATAGCTGAACAAGAACAAAATGGAGTAATGATTCCTAAAAGAGAAGCGGTAATATTTCCGGTATAAATATTTTTACGAGAGAGTATTCCCCTTATCTTTTCTGGTGGTAGATATGATCGAATTATTGAAACAACAAAGATAATGACAGCTAAAAGAATAAATATCTTGATTGTGTCGAAAATAAAAAAGTTAATTGCATTAGCAGACAAAGTCCCTGGAATATGGTGCAAAACTGTATAGGTTACCCAGTCCGCAAATAGTTGTATAAAATAAAATGTATTCATAAATTTTTAGCATTTACCTCCACAAGAACACTCTGATTTTTTATTTGAGGTATTCTCGTTAGTAGGGTTACTGTTAGTAATAAGATTTTTAATTTTTTCTATGTCCGAAATAAAACCAACTAAAACTGGTTTATCATTTACCACTAAAACAGGGCTTTGCATTAAACCCATCGCTACAATCTTTTGAATATCTTTGATATATTCAACTTCTGTCTTTAAATTTAACTCCTCAACTGCTTTCTTTGTAAGTTCAAATAATTTCTTGCAAGTTGCACACCCTGAACCCAATACTTGTATTTTCATATTATTATTTTAGTTAACTCTAGTTGATAATTTTTAATGATTTTTTCATTTCGTGAATAAAAAATCTTAATTCCTTCACGTCGACTTTTTAACAAACTTAAATTTTTTAATACTTTCAAATGATGAGAACTGAGGTTTTGTGGTAATTTTAGTTTTGGATGTATTTCACAAGCACATTTTTCACCATTTTTAAGAAAGCTTAAAATTGCCAATCGATTAGGCTCAGAAAGAGCATCAAGATATTTTTTTATATTGAATTTTTTATTCATAGTAAAACACTATATCAACCCACATTGATATAGTATCATATATTCTTTTAAATAGCTAATTCATTAAAAGTTATAATTTCATAAAGACTTTTTTGGCATTTCTGGTATAATCCTCTTTATGAATGCTGAAACTAAGAACTGTCAAAACTGTAAAAAGGATTTCATTATTGAGCCGGAAGATTTTTCTTTTTATGAGAGAATAAAGGTTTCTCCGCCGACTTGGTGTCCTGAATGCAGGCAAATGAGAAAAATGAGCTTCCGTAATGAACGAAATTTATTCAAAAGAAAATGCGACAAAACTGGGCAAAATATTATCTCAGTCTTTTCCCAAGAATCCCCTTTTAAAGTTTACAATCGTGAATATTTTGACACTGACGAATTTGACCCCATGGTCTTCGGTTGTGAATTTGATTTTTCTCGTCCATTTTTTGAACAGTTCAAAGAACTTATGCTTTCTGTCCCCTTTCCAGCTTTGAGTGTTAGGGCTTCAGAGAATTGCGAATACAACAACGATATGAGTATGTCCAAAGATTGTTATTTATGTTCTCGTACGCATTATTCTAATAATATACTTTATACATATCGAGGGAATCATTCTAGAGATTGCGTAGATTGCATGCAAGTAGTAAAAAAATCTGAATTTTTATACGAATGCATAGAGTGCGCAACTTGTAGTAATGGAAACTTTTTGTATTTTTGTGAAAATTGCTCTATGAGTAGTTTTCTTTGGAACTGTAAAAATTGTTTGGATTGTTTTATGTGTTCCAATCTTCACAATAAACAATATTGTTTCAAAAACCAACAATTTGCCAGAGAAGAGTATCTAGAAAAAATTGCTGAATATCAGCTCAACTCATTCAAAGATTTAGAAAAAGCAAAAAAAGAGTTTGAAGAATTTAATAAAAAATCCATTAGAAAGTATTTAAATATTACTAATTCTCAGAATTGTACCGGTGACAATATCCTAAACTCCAAAAATGCAATTATGTGTTTCGGTGCAAAATCAGTTGAAAATGTGAAATACCTCTCCGATGTAATGCTTTATAAAAACTCCATGGACTGCTATAGCGGAGGTAGAAATAATGAACTTATTTACGAATGCACAGCGGTGGCCGGATCTTATAATTGCCATTTTTGCGTTCGTGCACCTGACTGTTATGATGTTTTTTATTCAATGAATATCCATAATTCAAAGAATTTATTTGGCTGTGTGTCTCTTAAAAATAAAGAATATTGTATTTTTAATAAACAATATTCAAAAGAGGAATATGAGGAATTAAAAGAAAAGATTATTGAACATATGAAAAATACTGGAGAATATGGTGAGTTTTTCCCGATGAGTTTGTCTCAATTTGAATACAATGCGACCATTGCCCATGAATATTTTCCTAAAACAAAAGAAGAGGTATTAAAAAAAGGATTGAGGTGGAATGATCCAGATACTAAAAGTTATACCATTACAGTAAGGCCGGAAGATTTACCAGATAATATTAAATTTGTAAATGAAGACATCCTCAAGGAAACAATCGGTTGCGCTCATGCAGGTGCTTGCACTCATGGCTGTAGTACCGCTTTTAAAATGATTCCACGTGAACTTGAATTTTATAAAAGGATGAACCTTACCCTGCCTCGTCTCTGCCCAAACTGTCGTCATTATGGAAGATTAAGTAAATTGAATCCACCAAAACTTTGGGATAGAAAGTGCCAATGTGCAGGTACAAAATCAGAGAATGGCGTTTATGAGAATTTAGCAAAACATTATCTACATGATGAAAAAATTTGTCCGAATGAATTTGCCACCAGCTATGCACCCGATAGACCAGAAATAGTTTATTGTGAAAAATGTTACCAACAAGAAGTGTATTAAATTATGAAAGACGAAAATAAAAATTGCCAAAATTGTAAAAAGGACTTTGTTATAGAACCAGAAGATTTTGATTTTTATGAGAAAATAAAAGTTCCTCCCCCAACTTTTTGTCCAGATTGTAGATTTCAAAGAAGATTACTTTTTAGAAATAACAGAGTTTTTCATAAAGATAAATGCGCTCTTTGTAATAAATCATTAATAAGTTTATACAACCAAGAAAGTCCTTACACCATTTATTGCCGAGAGTGCTGGCTTTCTGATAAGTGGAATCCGGTAGATTATGGTCTCCCATACGATTTTTCTATTCCGTTTTTTAATCAATTCCGTTTTTTACAAAATAAAGTTCCAAGAGCTAATTTATACCAAACCAATTTTATATCAAGCGAGTATTGTAATTACGGCCTTGATTTCAAGGAATGCTATCTCATGTTTGGTGGAACAGACAATGAAAGAATATATTTTGGCAATCAAATTTTTTATTCTCGCGATTCTTTAGATATTTCTTACTCTGAAAAAATTGAATTCAGTTATCAAATTTTTGAATGCCAACGTGTAAATAAACTCTTTTTTGGTTACCACTGCGAAGACTGCATTGAAAGTCGCTACCTTATAGATTGCAAAAACTGCTTAAATTGTTTTGGTTGTGTCGGTCTTAGAAATAAACAATATTGTGTTTTTAATGAACAGTTTTCCAAAGAAGAATACAAGAAATTTATAGATTCAAACAATTTAGGGAGTTTTAAATCACATCTCGAATTTATAAAAAAAGTTCAAGCCCTAGAACTAACACTCCCCCATCGTTATGCTCAAATTTATAAATCAGTCAATTCCGACGGAGATGATTTATTTGAAGCTAAAAATACTCACATGGCTTTCACCTCTCGCCAAACAGAAGATTCAAAATATCTATTTTTTATTAGAAACAACGTGAAAGACTGTTACGATAACTCCTTTCAGGGTTTTAATAGCGAGCGCCTTTATGAGATTGCCCATGGTTTTGGTGGATCCAATAGTGCCTTTGGAGTTAGAAATCATTTTAACCAAAATGCATATTATAGCGAGGAATGTCATGATTGTTTAAATATTTTTGGCTGTGAAGGCCTTACTAAAAAACAATATTGCATTTTAAACAAACAATACACCAAAGAATCCTTCAACGAGCTCAGGACTAAAATAATAGAGCACATGAATAATATGCCGTATGTTGATAGTAAAGGAAGAGTATATAAATACGGAGAATTTTTCCCGAGCGAGCTTTCCCCCTTTGCCTATAATGAAACTATCGCGCAAGAATATTTTCCCTTAACTGAAAAAGAAATTTTAAAGGAGGGTTTTAAATGGGAAGAAAGAGAAAAAAGAAATTATGATCTAGAAATAAAAAATAAAGATATTCCAGATGATATCAAAGACATAGACGATAAAATTATCGGCAAAGTTATTGAATGTGAACATAAAGGAACATGTAAAGAGCAATGCACTGAAGCCTTTAAAATTCTTCCTGAGGAGTTAAAATTTTACAAGAGAATGAACTTGCCATTACCAAGATTTTGTCCAAATTGTCGCCATTTTCAAAGACTCAAACAACGTAATCCATTAAAACTTTGGCATAGAGTTTGTATGTGTGATAAACAAAATCATTCACATGGTAATAATAAATGTGAAGTAGAATTTGAAACCAGCTATGCCCCAGATAGGCCGGAGATAATTTACTGCGAACGTTGTTATCAACAAGAGGTATATTAAAAATGCCTGCCTCGTACCAAGCTTTGCTTTGGTTCGAGGTTACCAACAAGAAGTGTATTAAAAATAGAAATATTTATATGTGATATAATTCGCAAATGGCTAACTCAGTAAAGCACCATCACCATATTGTTTACAAAAGACATTGGCATATGTTGGTAACTTTATTGCTTATTGTCGTACCAATTATATTTTTCTTATTTTTTGCAGAGTTTACAAAAATTACAATAAATACTCTTTTCGCAGATATCGGTATTTCTTTAATAAGAATTGCTATCGCTTTCTTTATCTCAATTGTCCTTGGTTGGAGCTTGGCCGTTATTTTTTCTAAAGGTAAAATTTCAACTGTGGCCCTACCACTCTTTGATGTCTTGCAAAGCGTTCCAACTTTTGCCGCTCTTCCTTTAGCTGTGATCTACATAGGGAAAAATGATTCTACGGTTATCCTCTTCCTAGTACTTGCGATGTTGTGGCCAATACTTTTCAGTGTGATAAGTTCTCTGAAACTTATCAAGAACGAATACCAAGAAGCAGTTGATATCTATGGTTTAAAAGGGTTTAAACGTTTACGATATTTTACCTTCCCTGCTTCTGTCCCCGGTCTCATCACAGGATCTATCGTTGGATTGGGAGAAGCTTGGGAGGCAATTATTGCTACAGAAATAATAATAGGAATGCAAACAGGACTCGGCCCATTTTTTCAGAGTTTTTCTAATAATCCAAAAATTACCATGTTCGGAATCCTTGGTGTTCTGATGATAATATTTGCTATTAATAAAATTTTTCTTTTACCCTTGCTCGACAAAAGTCATTCTCTGGTAGAAGAATAATAATATGAGTATATTAATAAATCAAAAAAACATAAGCAAAACATACAAAGATTTTCATGGTCGTCAATTTCACGCTCTGCGTGAAGTAAATTTAGAAGTAGAAGAAGGAGATTTTTTTATGCTACTTGGTCCTTCGGGGTGTGGCAAATCCACCTTGCTACGCATTATGAGTGGACTTGATTCTAATTTCACAGGTTCACAAAAATACATGGAAGGTTTAGATAAAAAAGAATTTGGTTTTGTTTTTCAACAATTTGCCCTTCTTCCTTGGCTGACTGTCGAAGAAAATATATCCATAGGATTAATAGCCAAAGGAAATTTAACCAAAGAAAAAAAGAATGAGGTAAGTGAAATTATAAAATCCCTTGGACTAGAGAAAGTGGCAACCGAATATCCAAAAGAACTTTCTGGTGGGATGAAACAACGCGTAGGAATTGCCAGAGCTCTCGCCATAAATCCAAAAATAATATTTCTAGATGAACCATTCTCTGCGCTAGATTCATTTACCGCAAAAATTTTACGTCAGGAATTACTTACTATGTGGAAAGAAAAGAAAATAACTATTGTGATGGTCACTCATAATACAGAGGAGGCTCTTCAGCTTGGAAGTAAAATAGGTATCATGTCTTCCCATCTTGGAAAAATTGATGAAATTATAGTAAATACACTCCCCCAACCACGTGAACTTCGTAGTCAAGAATTTTTCAAAATGGTAGATAAAATAGAAAGTTTAATAAAAATATAACATCCTAAATTAGTAAAAATTATGAATTCCAAGACACTCAATTGCCAAAACCCCGAACGAAAGCAAGGCTTCATACGGGGCAAGTTGTAAAAAAGATATGGAAAATAAATCTCAAAATGTGGTATGTCAAAATTGTAAGGCTTCGTTTACTGTAGAACCTGATGATTTTGGATTTTATGAAAAAGTTAATGTCCCCTTGCCTACATTTTGCCCAGATTGTCGTGCCCAATTGCGACTTTGTTTCAGAAATGAAAGATGCTTCTATAAACGTAAATGCAACAATTGTAAAAAAGAAACTATTTCAACTTTTAGTCCTAATAAAAATTATCCAGTCTGGTGTCCCCTCTGCTGGTGGAGTGACGATTTAGATAGTAAAAAATACGCCATAGATTATGATCCCAATAAATCATTTTTTGAACAGTGGAACAAACTTTGGAATAAAACTCCGAAACCAGCCCTATTTTCTACAAACGATGTTCGCTGTAGTTATCTTAATTTAACCGCAGATAATAAAAATTGCTATGTAATTATAGAAAGTTCCAATAACGAGAATTGTATAAATTGCTATTGGATTCAGCTTTCTAAAGATTTAATTGATTGTTCTTTTGCCAATAAAGTAGAGTTGTCTTATGAAGTGGATGATTGTTATGACTGCAATAATTTACGTTTTTCCAAAGGTTGCTATAGCTGTTTAGATAGCTCGTTTCTACTTGATTGTCGCGGATGTACGAATTGCCTTGGATGTATAAATTTACGTCAACAAAAATATCATATTTTTAACGAACCATACACTCAAGAAGAATATGAAAAGAAATTAAAATCTCTCCATTTAGATACCTATTCTGGTGTAGAATCTTTTAAAAAAGAATTCCAAGATTTCACAAAAGACAAACCGAGAAAATTTGCTGAAATTTTTAATGCTGTAAATTCTACTGGGAATTATATGACCAATGTAAAAAATAATCGTAATTGTTTTCATTCTTACGACGCAGAAGATAATGCCTATAGTGTACATGCTTGGCGTGGGGCAAAAGACTGCGTAGATTGTAACACCGCAGGACGTGGAGCTGAATTAATTTACAATAGTCTTAATAATGGGATTGAAGCATCAAACGTTATTTGTGGTTCTATATGTTGGGGTTCCCAATTTATGGAGTACTGCGTGAATTGCCCAAATTCAAATAACTGTTTTGGGTGTGCGAGCTTAAAGAAAGGTTCATATTGTATTTTTAACAAACAATATACCAAAGAAGAATATAAAAAATTACGGGCAGAAATTATTGAAAAGATGAAACAAGAAGGAATTTATGGAGACTTTTATCCCTCAAATATATCAGCTTTTGGTTACAATGAATCTTCAGCCATGGATGAATTTCCACTTACCAAAGAAGAAGCTCTAAAGAAAGGATTTAAATGGGAAGATACTGAACGTGGAACTTATGGCAAAGAAACCATTGATTGGAAAAATTTCCCAGATTCAATTTTAGAATTACCATCAGACTTTGATGTAAATAAAGAAGTTTTTATTTGCACGGAATGTAACAAAAATTACAGGATTATTACAGATGAACTTTCTTTCTATAAAAGAATGCAAATACCCATTCCTAGAAATTGTCCTGAATGTAGACATATAAAGCGTTTTAAAAATAGAGGAATAAATAAACTTTGGCACAGAACTTGCATGTGCAACAAGGAGCACATGAGTCACGAAGGTATTCCTTGTAATGTAGAATTCGAAACCACCTATTCACCTGATAGACCGGAGATAGTTTACTGCGAAAAATGTTACCAGCAGGAAGTTTACTAAAAATTACTCAATTATACGTATAGTTTTAAAGTTTTTTGAGTCTAGGCCTTTAATAGATATTTCCTCTTTTGTAAATTTACTGGATTCTAATTGTGATGGTGAAAGAATGTATTCTATAAAATCATCGTTTGTCTTTTTTAACGCACCAACTCCTACCCAGAATTTAGCTATGGATGTTTTAGTAGTTCCTACTGGTACGCAACTAGCCATCTTGTTACAAAAAGTTATGATTTTGTCTTTCGCCCGATTATATGCACGTCTGCGACTAATGGTGTAATAGGCTTGATGCAATAATTCAGTTTTTTCTCTCCAGAGAGGATCTTGGTCTTGACCTGGTTTTAAACGCACATTCATTTCTATTGTATGTTTTGAACGATCATTTAAAACTGGAAGGCCACCAATTTCCTTTTGCATAACTTCTAATTTATTTTTCAAATCTTCTTCAAATTCTTCTGGTGTATAGCGTAAACTTACTGGCGTCATGGTAAATTTTATATTTTCTGGTATGTATTTCTGAAGAAAATTTATAACCATATTAAAACTTTTAGAATATTTTTCTGTATCACTTTTGGGTATATTATTCATTCTTTCGACAATGATATCGTCTGAACTAAAATCAAACCAAACTCCAGGCTTGTATACTTGTGCAATTGGTTTTAGCCATTTTACATAATACATTAAGGTAAATAACTCAGCCCAGTCTGCTTCAGGAGTTTCTTCGAGTCTCCATAATTTATAGCCACCAAAAGGAAAAATAAATTTAATAGGTAGATTGTTTTCAATACTATTTTGAATAGCAAAATGTATAGTAGAAAGATACTCTGGCGTCACGGCGAATTTCCTGAATTTTTTGGACATGACTGTTTTAAAAATAAAATCCGCTAGTTCTTGGTCCGATTTTAAATTTAACTCTGATTTTTCAGATTTTAAATCGTTTAGTCTTTTCTCAATAAATTCTTTTGGGGTCATGGAGATGTGGGTAGGAGTTGAACCTACGATTATCCCTTGCGGGGATATGCCTTGCCGTTTGGCTACCACATCGGTTCTATAATATCACAAAAATATAAAGTCGAAAGTGGCTCACCTGGAGAAAGTTTCACTTTGTGAACGTTTTCGGAGTAATATATTAGCCTATATCGTTTCGCAAAATTTATAGGATACTTTCAATTGTAGGTATTAAATCATCCGGGTTATCAATAACAGCGAAAGGGTTACCTCTTAAAAGTGTTTTCGTTGTGTGGAAGCCCCAGGTGACTGCGATAGATTTAATATTACACTCGGATGCTTCATAAACATCTCCTAGTGTGTCGGTAATAAAAATTGTATTTTCCGGATTTATTTTATATTTTTCCAAAAGCATCTTTATCTTAACAATTTTATTTTTATTTACATCGCTACCATAAATATCTGCAAAAAGATTAGCCACACTGCTTCTGTCGAGAATTTCTTTAATTATGCCCGAAGAAGATGATGATACAATAACCAACGTGTATTTTAATGAAAGATCATGTAATATTTTTTTAAATACTTCACGAACTCCCAATTCACGGGTTCGTGCCCGAAATCTTTCATCAAAATCAGGGATGGATTTTTTCTTACCTGATGCGATCGCCTCGTGTATATTACCTTCAAAAAAAGACTTATATTCCTCTAGAGAAAGGTCAGGTTTTACCTCTTCGTTTATAGCAAAAATTGGTTCTAGTGTATCTGCAAGAACTCCATCGAAATCAAAAATAACTAACTTTGTATTTCCCATATATTCATTCTATCAAGATTTTTCAATTTTTACTCAATTATACGTATGGTTTTAAAGTTTTTGATAGTTTTATTATATTTTTAACAACTCAGCAATATAATCAACATCTTTGTCTCCTCTCCCTGAGATATTGACAACAATTATTTTATTTTTGCTTAGGGTAGGTGCTAACTTCATTGCCTCGGCTATTGCATGAGCACTTTCTAGAGCAGGAATAATTCCTTCAACTTTTGATAATTCTAAAAAAGCACTAATCGTCTCTTTGTCAGTAGCTGAAGTATAATTAACTCTTCCGATATCTTTCAGAAAAGCATGGATAGGTCCAACCCCAGGATAATCTAATCCCGAAGCAATAGAGTGAACAGGATCTGGTTCACCTTTTTTATTTTGCAAGACCATTGTTTTCATTCCATGGAGTACCCCCATAGAACCATAAGAAATAGTAGCAGCGTGCTCTCCAACGCCTGTCCCCTTGCCTGCTGGCTCAACACCGATTAATTTCACTTTATCATCGAGAAATTCATGAAATAACCCAATGGCGTTAGAGCCACCACCAACACATCCAATTATGTAATCAGGTAATCTTTTCTCTTGTTGTAGAATTTGTTCTTTTACTTCTTTCCCAACAATGGATTGAAAATCTCTCACAATCATGGGATACGGATGCGGTCCGACAACAGATCCAATTGCAAAGAAAGTAGTTTTATATTCTTTCATAAAGGTTGTAAAAGCGCTGTCCACAGCGTCCTTCAGACACTTACCTCCAGTTGTTACATCCAAGACTTTCGCTCCGAGTAATTTCATACGAATAACATTTGGGTGTTGTTTAGCTATATCTATTGAGCCCATGTGAATTTCGCACTCCAAACCAAGCAAGGCAGCAGCCGTGGCTAAGGCTACTCCGTGCTGTCCAGCCCCAGTTTCGGCTAAAACTTTTTTCTTCCCCATTCTTTTGGCTAGCAGAACTTCTCCTAGACAATGATTTATTTTATGCGCGCCAGTATGATTCAAATCTTCACGTTTAAAATAAATTTTTGCTCCTCCAAGTTTTCGGGTTAAGTTTTTTGCGAAATATAATGGAGAAGGACGGCCGACATAATTCTTAAGCAAGTCAGAATATTCTTTTTGAAAGCTCGGATCTTTTTTTGCTTTTTTGTATTCCCTTTCTATTTCTTTTAATGGTTCTACTAACTGAGGAGGAACAAAACTTCCTCCAAATTGTCCGTAATAGCCATTTTCATCTGGTAAATTTTTTAATGATTTTATTTTTTTATTCATATAATTTAATTTTTAACCCCTTCGATTTTACAGAGGGTAAGCTAATAATAAGAAAGACTGCACAATGTTTATTATTGCCAAAACTCCGTACAATGATTTTTAAAAATAAATTTGTTCATCTTAAAATTAAATAACAAATAAAAAACCCACTTTTTGTGGGTATCTTGCGTGCTGTTGTTTGTAGAGATAATTATAGATACAACGAAAGACTACCCACAAATGTGAGTTGTCCACCAAGCTGCATTCATATAATTAACTTTCTTTACCATAGTTTTATTATAAAATAAAACATTTAACTTTGCAAGATTTTTGCGATTTTTCCTAAAAATGGTATGATATTAAATGTTTTGGCCCTATCGTCTAATAGTTAGGACATCAGCTTTTCAAGCTGGTAATCTGGGTGCGATTCCCAGTAGGGTCACAAATTGAAAAATAATATGCCTAAGAAAATTACAAATGAAATAATTAATAATTCTCTTAAACAAACCATAAAAGAATTTAGTAAAAATGAGTTAGCATTTTTAGCTCTTACCACAAAAATCGAATTACCATTGAGAGATAGATGGGCTTATGTATTATTTAATAAATTATCTAAAACAGATTTTATTGTATCTAGAGAATGGAAAAGAACCGATATTGCAATAATTAGAAAAGGTAAACCAGTTACTTTAATAGAAATAAAAGCTCTTTATACTTTTGATGCAATATCTTCAAAGGGAAATTATAAAAAAAGAATCTGTTATTTAAAAGATGATGAGAAAAAGGCATCTAGACTAGCTTTTAAGGATACTGAGATTTATACAGTTCTATTCGCCACTCATCCCCTAGCTTCCGTTCCTCGTAAATTAGAAGGCGTAATAAAATATGTTCCAGGAATTAATAGAGCATTTATTAAACATCAAAATGCTAACAGCATAAAGAAAATTGCAGTAAATAAAATTAATGAAGAATTTAAAGGAAAAAATTTGATTGCAAAAGGAACACTAAAGGCTGGTTCAGCATTTGGAATACAAACTGAAGTTATTTATTGGATATTACATAAATAATCTATACCCCCGACCAAACCACATTCCCCCATCCTATATTCTGCACCCAGAATAAAAATTTAGTATTATAATAAATACATTATCATTTTAGTTATAACTATATGCAAACATCATATAATAAAACAATGTTTTTTCTGGGACTAGCAGGAGTTTTGTTCTCGGGATATTTAAGTGCGACAAAATTCTTTACCTCCACTTGTGCTTTCAATGAACCTTGTCCGTACTTCCTAGGATATCCAGCTTGTTATTTTGGCTTTGGAATGTTCCTTATTATTTTCATTTTTGCTACGCTAGGACTCCTGAAAACTATTTCTGAGAAAGTTATGTTAATAATCACGACTGTCGTCTCGGGGATGGGAATTCTTTTTGCCGGATACTTCACGATTCCTGAAATTCAAAAACTTATTTCTGGAGCCGACACTAACTACTCGCTCGGTTTACCAACTTGCTCTTACGGACTTATTTTCTTTATTATTATTTTTATTTTTTCTATTTATTGCTATAATCGGGAGGCATGAAAAATAAAATAAGAATCGTTATCTTGGCTGCTGGGAAAGGTAAAAGGATGCAATCGGATGAACCGAAAGCTCTAACCATATTCAAAAATAAACCATTTTTACTGCATATCCTTGATACTATTAAAAAACTGGACTCAACTATAAAACCAATTATCGTCATTGGCCATAAAAAAGAGCGGATAAAAGAAGTTTTAGGAGAAAATTATACTTATGTAGAGCAACACGAACAGCTGGGTACAGGGCATGCTGTAGCTTCGGCTAAAAATTATTTTGTATCCCCTTGCGAGATGGTCTTAGTTTTGTCTTCTGATCAGCCACTCATATCGAAAGAAACGATTGAAAACTTAATCGCTACTCACATAGAGAAAAAACCAACAATTACCATGGGAACAATTATCGTCCCAGACTATGAAAACTGGCGAGCAAATTTATATACAAATTTTGGAAGAATCTTGCGCGACGCAAACGGAAAAGTTAAAAAGTTAGTTGAATTCAAAAACACAACTGATGAAGAAAAAAAGATAAAAGAAGTAAATCCGGCACTTTATGTTTTTGATACCAAATGGCTCTATGATAATATTGACAAAATAGAAATAGACCCTACTCGAAATGAATACAAATTAACAGATCTGATACACATGGCATTTTCGCAAAATAAAAAAATTGAGGCAGTGCCAGTCGCTAATATTATTGAAGCATTACAGCCGAATTCAAAAGAAGACCTTGAAATATTAGAGAAAATAGTAGTATAGTAATGCTGTGTAGAGGGCGGCTAGCTCAGTTGGTAGAGCGTGTCTTTGACGTAGACAAGGTCACAGGTTCGATCCCTGTGTCGCCCACATGAAAATTCTTTCAATTGAAACATCTTGCGATGACACTGGAGTAAGTATATTGGAAGCGAAAGGAGGGGTTAAAAGCCCTTCCTTTAGAGTCTTGGCAAATAATTTAAATTCTCAAGTAAATATCCATATTCCCTATGGGGGTGTTTACCCTGTACTGGCTAAAAGAGAACACGCCAAAAATTTACCAATCGTATTGGAAGCAAGTTTAAAACAAGCAAAACTTACCCACGACAACAAGCCAGTAGCTCCCATTAGAGGCCGCGAGGGCTCGCAGCGACCCTCTGCCTCTAACGGGATAGATGCTATAGCCGTAACTTATGGTCCAGGTTTAGAAATGTGCCTCTGGGAAGGTATTACTTTTGCAAAAGATTTAGCAAAAAAATGGAAAGTACCCTTGATACCCACCAATCACATGGAGGGACACATTCTTTCTGTTTTTGGTAAAGATAAAGGAACTTTTAAAATACAAAAATTACAAACACCCACTCTGGCATTGCTCATATCTGGTGGGCATACGCAATTAGTCTTGATGAAAAAGCCTGCCCGACTGAACCCCGCCAGACCTATTCTGTCGGGCTGGAGTCGTTCGGGCGGGTGGATGGATTATGAAATTATCGGAGAAACACTCGATGACGCCGTCGGAGAAGCTTTCGACAAGGTAGCGAGAATGCTTGATCTTCCCTATCCAGGCGGACCCCAGATTTCAAAATTAGCAGAGAGTGTAAGAGAAAAAGAAAACAAGGTTTTTCGGGGTCGTAATTTTTCTGCTGAAAAATTTACTCAGTCCTCAGGCCGTCGCCTTGCGGAGTCCCCTCAAAATCTGTTTTCTTTTTCTCTGACAAAGCAACAAGCTGGGCTTTTGCGCGAGCGAAGCATTGCGCAGGCTGGCGAGCCGAGCATAGCAAATTTTCAGCAGAAAATTATGCGCGCTGAGTCCGCGCAAAAATCCAGCTTGTTGCTTCCCCGTCCAATGCTTCGCAGTAAAAATTTTGATTTCTCTTTTTCTGGATTAAAAACGGCAGTGCTTTATTTAATTAGAGATCTTGGTGGAATAAAAAATATAAGTGAAGAAACAAAAAGCAAAATAGCTCTAGAATTTGAAAATGCTGCTATGGAATGTTTAGTTTACAAAACAGCTAAAGCTATAGAGACATATAAAGTCAAAACTCTTATCGTGGCTGGAGGAGTCTCTGCTAATAAATATTTAAAAAGTGAAATGAAAAAAATAACCAAACATAAAGTTAAACTTTTATTCCCCACCAAAGAACTTTCGGGAGATAATTCTATAATGATCGGCATTGCCGGATATTTAAATTATGTAAAACTTGCCCGCCGTGGCGGGAACAAAAAAGGGGTTAATAACCTAAAAGCAACTGGTGGCCTAAGGCTCTAACTCTTCTCGGGTCAGGATAAATGTGATATTATAGAAATATATGAACGAAAAGTTTCTCAAGCCCTACGACCCTAAAAATACAGAAGAAAGAATCTATAAACTTTGGGAGGAGTCGGGCTTTTTTAACCCAGATGTATGTATAGAAAAAGGAATAGCCAAAGCTGATGCAGAACATTTTTCTATCGTTCTTCCTCCTCCAAATGTAACCGGAAATTTACATACTGGGCACGCCCTTATGCTAGTGATAGAAGACATCATGGTACGTTACGCTCGCATGCAAGGTAAAAAAACTCTCTGGCTCCCCGGCACAGACCACGCTGCGATTGCCACGCAATCTAAAGTAGAAAAAATGTTAGAAAAAGATGGAGTAAGGAAAAATGACTTAGGACGAGAAGAATTTTTAAAACGAGTGGAACAATTTGCAAATGAATCTCATGACACTATAGTGAATCAAGCAAAAAAGATGGGGGCAACACTCGATTGGTCTAGAGAAGCCTTTACCTTAGATGAAGATCGTAACATAGCCGTCCGTACTGCATTTAAAGAAATGTATGACGATGGATTAATTTATCGCGGACACAGGATGGTAAATTGGGATCCAAAAGGACAAACAGTTATTTCTGATGATGAGCTAGTTTACGAAGAACGCAAAAGTAAATTTTATACTTTTAGATATGGACCTTTTGAAATAAGTACTGTCCGCCCAGAAACAAAATTTGGGGATAAATATGTCGTGATGCATCCAAAAGACAAAAGATATGCCGAGTATACAGATGGCCAAAAAATAAAACTAGAATGGATCAACGGCCCAATTGAAGCCACCATTGTAAAAGATGAAGCAATAGATATGGAATTCGGTACAGGAGTAATGACTATCACTCCTTGGCATAGTTCTATTGATTTTGAAATTGCCGAAAGACATAAATTAGACAAAGAACAAATCATTGATAAATATGGAAAGCTCTTGCCTATCGCCGGTGAATTTAATGGAATGAAAATTACCGACGCTAGAGAAAAAATTGTTGAGAAGTTAAAAGACAAAGGACTACTTGTTTCTGTAGATGAAAATTATATAAATAGAGTCGCTACCGCTGAACGAACCAGTGGCATGATTGAGCCACAAATTATGCTGCAATGGTTTGTGGACGTCAATAAGAAAATTGCTAGACGAGAAAATAAATCTCTTAAAGAACTAATGCTAGAACCTGTCCGCGAAGGTAAAATAAAAATAATGCCTATTCATTTTGAAAAAGTTTATTTCAATTGGATTGAAAATTTACGAGACTGGTGTATCTCTCGTCAAATCTGGTACGGACATCGTATCCCAGTCTGGTACAAAAATGATGAAATTTATTGCGAGACTGAAGCCCCAAAAGAAGATGGTTGGATTCAAGATGAAGACACCTTAGATACTTGGTTTTCCTCAGGACTTTGGACTTTCTCAACTCTCGGCTGGCCAAAAAAGACAGACGACTTAAAAAACTACCATCCAACAACAATTCTTGAAACAGGTCATGATCTTATTTTTTTCTGGGTCGCTAGAATGATTCTAATGTCTCAATACCTCGTTGGAGAAGTGCCATTTAAAAACGTATATTTCCATGGAATGGTTCGTACATCAGATGGAAAGAAAATGTCTAAATCACTTGGAAATAAAGCAGTTGACCCACTAGATATTATCGCCAAATACGGAAACGATGCCTTACGTATGGCAATGATTATCGGCAATACTCCGGGAAATGATTTAAAATTGAATGAAAATGATATTCGAGGCTATGCTAAATTTACTAATAAAATTTGGAATGCTTCTAGGTTTGTTCTAGAACAAATAAAGGATTTTGATTCCCTTCAAACAGCAACCCTAGACGAGGAAGATCAAAAGAACACAGAAGAATTAAATAAATTATTAGAAGAAACTACAAAAGAAATGAACGAATACAGATTCTCTCTTGTTGCAGAAAAACTTTATCATTATTTCTGGCATACTTTCGCAGACGTTGTCATTGAACGATCGAAGAAGAAAATTTTGGAAAATAAAAATGCTGATTCAGCAAGAATGCTTTTGATTACACAGTTGATGACTCTCTTGAAAGCTCTTCATCCATTTATTCCATTTGTTACAGAAGAAATTTGGTCGATGCTCCCTGCCTCATCGGCAGGCAAACCTAATGATAAAAGCCTCCTAATGGTTGAAAAATGGCCTTCCGTTTCTAATTAAAATCTATGATCCTCCCAACAACCGATCCGAAAATTTTATGTTTAGCGTTTTTAGGTGGAATTATTCCTCCTCTTTTATGGCTCTGGTTTTGGTTAAAAGAAGACGAGGGACATCCTGAGCCAAAAGGAGTACTCTCGATAGTATTTATTACAGGCATGCTGGCGGTTATAGTCGTTTTGCCAATTCAAAAATTTATTCAAGATCATGTAAGTTTGCCTGAAGGTCAACTCGTATTGTGGGCTAGCACCGAAGAAATATTGAAATATCTTGCTGTATTAATAATAGTGTACAAAACAAGTAATGCCACTAAACCAATAGATTGGCCAACATATCTAATCACTGCCGCCTTGGGTTTTGCTGCTTTGGAAAATATGTTATTTCTATTAAAAATCTTTCCTTCATCAATCGGAGCCATCCCAAGCTTAAGCACAGGTAATCTAAGATTTCTAGGGGCAAACCTTCTGCATGCTATTTCTAGTGCAATCATAGGTATTGCGGTAGGTCTTTCATTCTATGCATCACAATGGAAAAGAATAATTTTCCTTTTTGTTGGGTTTTTAATTGCTATTGGCTTGCATAGTACCTTTAATTTTTTTATAATAAGAAATGCCGGAAATGATTTCTTAAAAGTATTAGCATTTTTGTGGGTCGTCACAATTATAATTATGTTACTTTTTGAAAAAGTAAGGAGAATAAGTGAAGATTATTAAATAAAATAATAAATAAATCTATGGAAAATAAAAAGAGAAGTTTTTTTGAAAGATTAACTGGAAGCATTAACGCCGAAGAAGAACTGACTTCTAAGAAAAATTATTTGGAAAACATCAAAGACAATAATGGAAACAAAAAAAATAACGACTGGATCGAAGAAGAAAATGAAGAAGCAGAATTATCAATAGATGTTTATCAGACACCTACTGATATTGTTGTTCAAACGATGGTAGCTGGAGTTAAACCAGAAGATTTAGAATTATCTATAGCTCGAGACATCGTCACCATCCGTGGCAAACGTGAAGAAAATAGAAATATTGATGAAGATAATTACTTTACCAAGGAACTTTATTGGGGTAAATTTTCACGTACCATATCTCTCCCTATAGAAGTAGAACCAGAAGACGTTGAGGCAACCGAAAAACACGGCTTAATCACCATCAAAATCAAAAAAGTAGACAAGGAAAAGAAAAATACTGTTAAGGTAAAATCAATCTAAGAAACACTTTCCGATCACGAGAATTTCATTTTTGTGCCGAGGGGCGGGCTCGAACCGCCGACATCTTCCTCTTCAGGGAAGCGCTACTACCACTGAGCTACCTCGGCATCTACTTACTCATCATACTAAAAATAATACTTTTTGCAATATTTCATTTGTATGGTATAGCTCTATATGCTATACTAAGCACATGAAAATAAATATAATAAAATGCAAATTGTGTGGTAATAAATTTAAAGAATATGAATACCGCAACCGAACAAGGTGCGGTTCTTGTAATACAAAAATTAGAAGGTTTCGTGCAAAAGCCGCTGCAATAAAGTATTTAGGAAGCAAATGTCAAAAATGTGACTGGTATGGAAATCAAGCAGCAATGCAATTTCACCATAAAGATAAAAATAAAAAAGATTTTATCATAGGAAACGTAGCAAATAAAAGTTGGGATTCAATAAAAAAAGAAATGCAAAAATGTATTTTATTATGCGCAAATTGTCATATGATTGAGCATAGTACAAAAAATGATAAAAAATTTATGGAGGAAGCCCTAGATTATAAAGGTAGAACACTAAAATTTTAAAGTTTTTTCAATAAATCCTGAACGGAATTGCTGTTGTAATTTACCTTTTGGGTTGTGCCAGAAACAGAATTATATAGACTAATCATTTTGTCTACATATGGATCCAAAAAGTAAAACGCACCTAAGGCAATTCCAATTACTATAATAACCTTCAAGCTAGACCAGAAAGTACTCCATTTCTGGACATTTCTGACTTTGCGAAGCATATGATTGTTCTCCTCTGTAAGCTTAAAGGTTTCTTCTAATAATTTTTTGGACTCAGGATCCATAAAGATAATTTAGCACAAAATTTTACAAAATAAAAGGTTTGATTATAGATTATTTTAATTCTCCAGATTTTATCTTTTTTTTATCTTCTCTGTCGTTGTTATCAGCTTCCTTAAGTAATTCTGTGGCTTTTCTAAATTTACCTTTCTCTAATACAGAATATCCTGCGCTGACCGTAATTGGAAAGTTCTTTCCATCATTTTCAATTGTAATGTTTAAATTATTATTTATTCCATCTTTAAATTTTCCAAAAATTTCTTCAAAATTAGCATCCTTATTCTCAATTGGTAAAAATACAATAAATTCATCACCGCCCGCTCTAAACAAAATATCATTTCTTCTTGTTGTTTTTTTAATACGTTCTGCAAGGGTAAGCAAGGCCTGGTCTCCAATCATATGATTATAATTATCATTAAAAAACTTCAATCCATTCATATCTAAAACAATAACCATAATAGCGTTAATATCTGATTTACGATGATGCAATTCACTAGAATTTAATTCTTTAATTAATTCATTTAATTTAGGCAATAGTAAAGGACGGCCAAAAAACTTAGTTAGTGGATCAATTTTTAGTTCTTCCACCTTAACTTTAAGATTTTTACTTATCTTGGAAAGTTCATATTCAGCCCACTCTTTCCGCTTCATAAGCTTTTCGAGTAAATCATCATATTGACTTTTAGTGATTTCTCCATTTATGAAAACTTTCTTTAAAGAATCAAAATCAACATCTCCAGAACCAGCATTAACACTATCTCCAGAGCCAATTAGCTTTGAAAGCTTGGATGCAGTAGTATCCAATATTGAGCCTTTTCCGTTAGAAAATCTTTCAGTCATAAAAACATTTTATCATAAACACCATTAGAATTCAATTATTTATTGGTCACAAGTATTTTTCTACTAAAAAATCTTACGACACGGCCTCGCGTCACCACGTTCCGACTCACAAAAATTCCATTTTTGTGCCCTCGGTACGAATCGAACGTGCATCTATTCCTTAGGACGGAACTGTTCTATCCATTGAACTACGAGGGCTATAAGGGCAATAATATATTAGATGGATGTTAAAGTCCAAGCAACTTGGCTATTTTAGGTTTATCAAAACCAATAGTGATTTCATTTCCGATGACTATAACTGGCACACCCATTTGGCCACTTTTTTCTATCATTTCTTTTCTTTTTTCCAAATCACTCGCGACATTATATTCTGTATAAACAATACCATTCGCTGTAAAAAAATCTTTCGCCAGATGGCAAAAATGACAAGACGGTGTTGAATAAATTGTTACATTTTGCATATGATTTCTAAAATTAATATTAATTATTTTTATTATATCACATTTGCCCTAAAGACAAAAAAAAGATATATTTCTTTATATGCGAGTATGGTTTAGTTGTAGAATAAGTATTTCTAAGTCTACAGAGATAGTTTAAAATTATTATTTGCGAGTATGGTTTAGTGGTAGAATAAGTCCTTCCCAAGGATTAGACGGGGGTTCGATTCCCCCTACTCGCACCAAAAATCTAAACTGAAGAAAGGGTTCTGACTCGAATGGGACTCTTGATTTTACTTGCCCCGCCTTGGCGGTGGCCCTTTTTGGCTTCAATCACAAATTCATTATTTTTTACAGAAACATAAATAGTGTCCCCTTTTGAGGCTTTGTTTGAAATTATAAATGTAGCAACTGAATTCAGAATCTTATTTTGAATTAAACGATTTAAAGGTCTCGCACCAAAATGTGGATCATAACCTTCTTTAGCTAAAAGAGAGAGAGCTTCTTCGGAGATTCCAAAATTTATTCCTTTAACCTTCAAACGATCAGCCACTACTTTAATTCGCAAATTAACTATTTCTCTCAAAGCCTCTTCTGATAAAACATCAAAAACAACAACCTCATCTAAGCGATTCAAAAATTCTGGACGAAAATTTTCTTTCAGCGCTTCCATCACTTTTTCTTTCATATTACTATAATCTTGTTTTTGAGAATTATTAGAAAATCCAATTGATTCCATTTTTTCTACAAATTGTGAACCGATATTAGAAGTTAAAATTATAATAGTATTTTTGAAATTAACTACTCTTCCTTTTCCATCAGTCAATCTTCCTTCGTCAATAACCTGCAGAAGAATATTAAAAACTTCTGGATGAGCTTTTTCAATTTCATCAAACAGGATAACCGCATAAGGTCTATGGCGAACAGCTTCTGTAAGCTGGCCGGATTCATCATAACCCACATACCCCGGAGGAGAACCAATAAGCTTAGACATTGAGTGTCTTTCTGTGTATTCAGACATATCCACCCGGATAATTGCACTTTCATCATCAAATAAAAACTGACCTATTGTCTTAGTAAGTTCTGTCTTGCCGACTCCGGTTGGACCTAAAAAGATAAAAGAACCGATTGGCCTGTTTGGATCCGAAATACCCGCACGAGAACGCCTAATTACGTCTGCAACACGTTTTATGGCCTCGTCTTGACCCAAGACTCGTTTCTTCAGTTCTTGTTCCATTTTCTCAAGCTTGGCACGTTCTCCTTCAAGCATTTTCGTAAGAGGAATACCTGTCCAACGAGAAACAACTTCCGCAATATCTTCAACCGTAATTTCTTCTTTTAAGATTCTGCGTGATTTTTGTAATTTTTTTAGTCGCGCAAGTTTTACTTCAAGTTCTTTTTGAAGGGTTGGAATTTTTCCATAACGTATTTCAGCCGCTTTTGAAAGATCTGCTTTTGTTTCTGCATCTTCAGCCTCAAAACGAATACTCTCTATCTCTTTCTTGATAGCTCGAATTTCAGCTACCGTTCCCTTTTCATTGGCCCATTTTAATTCAAGCTCTTTTGTTTTTTCAGTTAAATTACCTATTTCTTTATCAATTTCTTTAATTCTATTTTTTATTTCTTTGTCCTTTTGTTTATCTTTTTTCTCTTCTCCGTTAGAATTAATTTCTTTTTTCAGAGCTTCTTTTTCAATTTCCAGACGCATTATTTTTCTATGAGCGTCTTCTAAAATTGGAGGTTTGTTCTCAAGCATTATTTTCAAAGAGGAGGAAGCTTCATCTATTAAGTCCACCGCTTTATCTGGTAAAAATCTGTTAGTAATATATCGAGAAGAAAGATTAACAGCCGAAACTATGCTATCGTCGGTTATACGCACACCGTGAAAGAGCTCGTACTTTTCTTTAAGACCACGAAGAATGGCTACGGCATCTTCTATTCCAGGTTCATCAATATAGACTGGCTGAAAACGACGAGCTAAAGCCGGATCTTTTTCAATATGTTTTTGATACTCCCGTAGGGTTGTTGCGCCGATGGCTCGAAGTTCTCCACGAGAAAGCGCTGGCTTCAACATATTCGAAGCATCCATCGTACCCTCAGCTCCTCCAGCCCCGACTATGGTATGTATTTCATCAATAAAAAGAATGATTTTTCCATCAGATCGTTCAATTTCTT
>CAITSA010000005.1 GCA_903894955.1 uncultured bacterium | reverse complement strand
ATCAAATGAAGGTACGAAGGTTTTATTGGTTGAAGATGAGGAAGTATTAGCTAATGTCTTGTCAGCAAAGTTAACCAAAGAAGGTTATGATGTGAAAGTTAGTGTTAATGGCGAAGATGGCTTGGCAAAAATTAGCGAATGGAATCCGGATATAATTCTGCTTGACATCATTATGCCAAAGATGAATGGTTATGAAGTTATGGAAAATTTGCAGAAAAAGAACAATAAAATTCCAATAATAATCATTTCTAATTCGGGTCAGACGGTTGAACTAGAAAAAATAAAAAAATTGGGAGCAATTGATTATATGATTAAGGCTCAGATTGATGTAGAAGAGATTGTGGAAAAAGTCAGGAATATTTTAAGTGGGTCAAGGGATGATATTAATATAAAAAAAGAAGAAGAATCAAATGAAGGTACGAAGGTTTTATTGGTTGAAGATGATTCATTTTTATCTAACATCTTATTAAAAAAATTAAAGATAGATGGTTTTAATGTTTTTATCGTAGATGATGGAGCGGCTGTTATAAAAAAAATTGAAGAATTTTCTCCATTAATTGTTCTATTGGATATTATCTTGCCATCCATGAATGGTTTTGAAATACTAGCAAAAATTCGTTCACACGAAAACAAGGCGATTAAAAACTTACCAGTTATTATGCTTACTAATTTAGGAGAGGAAGAGGATAGAAAAAAAGCCCTATCTTTGGGAGCAAATGATTTTTTAATCAAAGCTAATTTTACGGCTGACGAGATTACTGAAAAAATCAAGGGACAACTAAAGTTGAAATAAATTTATTGCCGGCGCTACGCATGGGACCATTTCCAAAAAATAAATTTGAATTAAAATATTCTAATCTGGCGCCTGATGTTATCAGGAATCTCCAAGCTTTAAAAAGAACAGGCTGGGTTAATAGAGGAGTGAAAAACGGAGAGTCTATCCAAGAACACATTATCGCAACTAGAAATTTAATCATTTCTGAAATTAATTCTCTGACAGAATTCTCTTCTAGAGAATTAGAAGAACTTTTAGATATGTTAGAAATTCACGACTGGGCTGAATCGGACGCAATAGTTGGAGATTCAGTTATTCTAAAAACTAATGTAAATATAGATGATTTAAAAAAAGAAAAATATGAGCTTGAGCTCTCGGCTATGACTAAGATTTGTGAAAGGCTGGGAGATAAAGGAAAAATAATTCTTGCATTATGGATGAAATTTGAAAATGGACAAGATCCCGTTTCTTCGTTGGCTAGGCAAGTAGATAAATATCAAGCGATGGAAAAAGCTTTCGAATATGAGCAAGATGGAGAAAATGTCTCAACCCAAGAATTTATTGAGCACGATAAAGAAAAAATTATTCATCCAATTTTAGTGAGAAAACTACAAGCATTAAAACAAAAGCTAGCTTAAGAAGACTCTGGTGTGTCACGAAGTTGCCAGATATTTTGGAGAATGAATAAAACAAGACCTAGGGTACCAATCGTGTTGATGAGTAAAAGAACACGCCCAACTGCCGTAGCTGGTAAATAAAGCGGGTTAAAAACAAACACCATAGTACTATGCAAAATCAAACTAAGAAAATCCGGTGTTAATGTAGGAAAACTCGCTGGTTGTTCTAAGATAAGAAACCAATACTCAAAAGAGAAGAAGACAATAAACTCGATAACGATCAGAGACAAAAAAATTAGCATTTCTAAACGGCTATTTACTTCTTCGATGGCTTCAATCGCCACATAGATATTCATCCCCACCCCTACTATTCCAAAAATAATAATCAAAATCTCATTTGTGTTTGCGTTGGGCCAGAACCACAATAAAAAAGCTTGTACAATTAATAATCCCACAATCCCCCAAAATAAATGAAAAAGTGTAAATTTTTTATTTTTCATATCTATCTATTATACCCGGAAGTGAGACTTTTATCAAAATAAAAGCTCTACTGCCGGGTTATACCAACAAACTTGTGTGAAACCTAGCCAAATGTACAACCTACCTCTAGGATATGTTATAATAAACGCATGTCTATTTTTGAAATTGGAATGCTTTTGTGTTTTGGTTTTGCTTGGCCTTTTTCGATTTATCGTTCCTATACCTCCAGACAAAATAGTGGAAAAAGTTTGCCATTTTTATTGATACTTTTATTGGGTTACATCTCTGGTATTTTACACAAAATTTTTTACAATTTTGATCCAGTAATTTATCTTTATATCCTCAATAGCATAATGGTCTCAATAGATATATTGCTTTTCTATCGCAATAAACGTTTGAATTTAGTATAATTATACTATGGAAATAATTGAGAACTCTGATGAAAAATTAATTTGGTCTGCTTTAGAATACGAAGAAAGGGATCGAAGCCCAGATTGGTTTTGGGCTCTCGGGATTATAGTTGTGACCAGTTCCATCGCCTCTATTATTTTTGAAAATTATTTTTTTGCAGTGCTTTTGATCCTCTCTGGAGTCTTGTTAGGATTTTTTGCCATTAAAAAACCAGACATCGTTACTTATGAATTAAATCAAAAGGGTTTGACGATCAGAGATCGTCTTTATCCTTATGAAAATATAAAATCTTTTTGGATTCAAGTGGACTTCCAAGGAGAAGCAGGCCTTAAACCAATATTTTTTATCCATTCAGAAAGAGCTTTTATGCCAATAATCTCTATGCCGATAGATGAGACAATAGCGCAAGATATTCACTCCATCATGACTTCCAAAAATATTCCCGAAGTTGAAATGAAGGAACACGCTTCAGAAAAAATCATGGAGGCTCTTGGATTCTAACCCGTCTCGCCAACGAGGCGGATAGACTTTTTTAAAAAAACTGTTAGTCTAAAGTTATTGCCTTCGTCGTTCAATGGATAGGACACAACTTTGCGGAAGTTGTGATGCAGGTTCGATTCCTGCCGAGGGCACAGCTAAAAAAAAGTACTGAATAGTACTTTTTTTTAGCTGTGCCAACCGTGCTATTGAATCATTGCAGTGCTATTGACTTTTTGACCTAGTTATGATACAATCCTAGGTGAAAAGAAGGCGGTAATTTCCTCAAAAAATGGGGAACAATCGCATAAAAGCACATAAAAAAATAGAAATAAAGGGAGGTAGTTATGAGAAAATTGTTAGTTATGGTCCTTGCGACCGTGATTCTCGTCGGATTCTATGCACCAATAGCTGTAGCATTTGGAACAAAGGCAGAATGCAATGCTGCACTACAGTCTGGAGCAAACTTTTACGAGCCTAAGTATTTTGGGCTACGTAGTAAAAATCCAGTTGACGGAAAAACAAAAGTTGCAGCTCCGCTTGAAGCGGATGCCTGCGTAAGAATGTTAACAGTAGCTGGGGTACAATGGGTACCTCAGAAAACAGGGACTGTCTTGCGTTGGAATGTCAACGCAGACGGTAGTCTTGGCGAGCCTTACGCCCGCGACGACTGCGGAAATCCCATAACAGGGATTTCCTATCCTCAGCCAGCACCCGCACCGTCAGCAACAGCAGAAAAAGACAAAGAAGAGGTGACACCAACTGAGGACAAAACGGTAAAGCGGGAGGAACCACAAATTATACCGCCACAATGTAGAAAAGTGAGGGCCGGGGCACATTTAGGGTTTTTGGGTTTTGTAGGACTTGAAGCAAGTACCAGTGATAGTCCTGATTGCGAAAATGACTACTTCCCATCAGCCCCAGCAACATTAATTTCCTATGGAGGAGGAGTCGCGCCGGTGGTAGCATATACCGGTGGCATAGCCTACACTGGTAGCTATGGCGGTTATCATGGTGGACATCACCAACAATACCGCCCCAACCCGCAAAGAGGTGGAGGTGGCCAAAACTACAACCGTCCTGATCATGGTGGAGGTGGTTACCGCCAACCATGCCGCCCTGCCCCGCAGACCCGCCCCACTGGCGTCCGCCCCGGTGCACGCACCGGGGGATATCGTTAATCGTTCGGCATTCCTCAAGTTTTTATTTCGAGGAATGCCTATCTGAGGAATTTGGTTTGTATTAATTTACATATCAAATTCCTCTACCCTTCAAAGTTATGAATGTAAATTGTTATCATCCATAATTCCGAAGGGTAAAAATGTCGAATTTTTACACATTAATAAGAATTAAAATTATTATCTAGTTATCCTTGACAAAAGTAAACTAGTATGATAAAAATCATAATTATGAAAAATAATAAAATAAAATTGTCGATCGGTTTAATGTTGGGTGTTGTAGCACTCTTTGGCTTTTTTGCAGTTACAACTCCAGCTTCTGCTATGACCTGTAACAGCGCTACTATTACTGGAGATGTTATTACGGGAACTCCCCCAGCTTATGCTAGATTTTTATATAGTCCAAATTATAGTACTGTAGCCAACGGTAACGGAATGACAACTTCAGTGCAATATTTTTATACAGAGGGAACTTTCCCGATTGATCAATTCGTCTCTGGTCTAACGGAAAATACCACTTACTATTATAGTTTAGTGGTAACAAATAATTATGGATCAGAACAAGGAAATATAAATAATTTCACTACTCCTGCCTGTGCTCCAACTCCTATAAACGGAGGCTGGAGTGATTGGAGTGCTCAGAGTACTCAATGTGGATATTCAGGCGTACAAACTCGTACTTGTACCAATCCAGCTCCTGCTAATGGTGGAGCTTATTGTTCCGGATCTTCTACTCAGTCATATACTAATGCGGCGTGTGTATACCCTATAAACGGAGGCTGGAGTGATTGGAGTGCTCAGAGTACTCAATGTGGATATTCAGGTATTCAAACTCGCACTTGTACCAATCCAAGTCCAAGTAATGGTGGAGCTTACTGTTCCGGATCTTCTACTCAATCATATACAAATGCGGCGTGTTATGTTCCTGCTCCCACCGTCACCCTTTACGCCAATCCTTCCTCTATTCAATATGGCAATAACTCAACTCTAACTTGGACTTCGACTAATGCATCGTCTTGTTCTTCTTACTGGACTTCTAGTACCGCCATCAGTGGATCAGGAGT
>CAITSA010000004.1 GCA_903894955.1 uncultured bacterium | reverse complement strand
TACCTTAACTACTCCTCAATCAGGCAGTCAATCTCTAGTTGTTCCATACACTGGACGAACATTCTATCTTTACAACAATGCATTACAACTTGCCACGGCTACAGCGACCGCGAGCTGTGCTGCAGGGACTACTTGGGATGGAACTACAGCTACATGTAAAAATAATCCAGGAATGTCCGGTGTCTTAGTTGCTTCTAATTGTACTATTTCATCCGGAGCAAGTAGTTGTAACGCAAGCATGTCTTGGACTGTAACAAATCCTGAAGTTGTTCTTGGATCGGCTGTAACTAGTAATACCGACGATGGTGGAAGTACTTCAGCTAACTTTCCAATTGTTTCTTCAACTTCAAGTCCTGCTAAGCCTCCAACTGTAGGTACTTATGATGTAGGAGTCAAATCAGATGTTGTGATCTCTTACATAAACGGAGGTGTCCATCAAGCAAGAACATTGTATCTTTATAATAATGCTAAACAACTTGCTACTGCTACTGCTACTGCAAGTTGTGCAGCAGGGGCTACTTGGGATGGGACAAAATGTTTGGCAAATTCTATTTCCGTAATTCTCACTGCTTCGCCAACCTCTATGACATTTCCTACAAATTCAACTACTTTAACTTGGTCAACCACTGGCACTCCAGATATTTGTATAGCCTCGGGGTCTTGGAGTGGACAAAAGTTATTTAGTGGATCATCTGAAACTATCACTGGTCTAACTGCTGGCACATATACTTATGTTATTACCTGTTCAAAGTCAGAGACTACGGATGTTTCTTCACAAGTACAAGTGGTAGTTAATCCAGTTGGTAGTGTCCCAACTTGTACACCTCCAATGAAACACTTTAAATGTGACGGTGATGTTTGCTCTGGTGGTCCGACTGATCATACTTGTGATACTGGCACGAATAAAAAAACTAGTGCTTCTAGGTATACTTGGACTTGCGGAACTTCATCTTGTTACGAAAAGAAAAGTTCGGGGGTGATAGAGAATTAATCTTTGTAGTATAAAAGTTAGCAAAAAAATCTACCCCTCGGTAGATTTTTTTGCTATAATCTAACTAATGACCATCGATGAAGAACAATTAAAAAAATTTATTTTAGATGGCAAACTTGTGTCTAAGACAGACCTTGAGGAGGCATTTCAAAAAGCTAAAACTAAAAAACAAAAGATAGGTGATGTTTTACTTTCTCTTGGCAAGATATCTGAAACGGATTTGAAAAGAATGGAGGCTTTTGTTTTAGGAATTCCATTTGTTAGTTTAGATAAACAGAAAATAGATTTTTCTGTACTATCTCTGATCCCAGAGCCGATTGCGCGCAACTATAATATTATTGCTTATAAAAAAGGTGATAAAAATGAAAATACTTTAGAAGTAGCAATGTTGGATGTTGATGATTTGTCAGTGATTGATTTTATAAAAAAACGTTCTGGATTAAAAATTTTACCTCGCCTGACTGATACTATTTCGATTAGGTCTGTTTTGGTACAATATCGGCAAAGTTTGAAATCTGAATTTCAAGATATTATTCAAAAAGAAAGTACTAAGCTGAATCTTTCTTCGGAAAAAGACTTATCGAATCAAACAGACGGAGAAAATTTTACTGAAAAATCAGAATTGGAATTAGAATTAAAAGAAATGGCAGAAGGTTTGCCAGTGATAAAAATAGTTGATTCTTTGATTTTTCACGCGATTTTGCAAAATGCTTCTGATATTCATATTGAGCCTGGGGAGAATGATCTCACAGTACGTTATCGAATAGATGGCATTCTGCATGATGCGATGGTTTTAGATAAACATGCTGGTTCTGGGATAACTGCACGTATTAAAGTATTGTCCAATTTAAAATTGGATGAAAAAAGATTACCTCAAGATGGACGCTTTAAAATAGAACAAAACGGAGAAAAAATTTCTTTTCGTGTTTCTACTTTACCAACTTTTTTTGGGGAAAAAACAGTCATTAGAATCTTAAAAGAAAATGCTCACGGTTTTTCTTTAGAAGTGCTTGGATTTCATGGTGAAGGGTTAGAGCGAATACATAATTCATTGAAACAAAAAACTGGTATGGTGCTTGCGACTGGTCCGACCGGAAGTGGTAAAACAACTACTCTTTATACCTTACTGGATCTTTTGAATAGGCCGGAAGTTAATATTTCAACAGTTGAAGATCCTATTGAATATCAAATGCCGAGAGTTAATCAAACACAAGTTAAACCAGAAATTGGATTAACTTTTGCTAATGGGCTTCGTTCATTGTTGCGTCAAGATCCAGATATTGTCATGGTGGGAGAAATTCGTGATGGTGAAACAGCTGGACTAGCAGTTAATGCGTCGCTGACGGGGCATCTAGTTCTTTCTACTATTCACACTAATTCGGCTGCTGGCGCGATTCCAAGACTAATGGACATGGGAGTTGAGCCTTTTTTAATAACAGCCACCGTGAAAACAATTATTGCCCAAAGATTGGTACGTAAACTTATTTCTAATAAAGAAAAGTATTTTTTATCATCAGCTGAGATAAAAAATCTTGCGAAAATTGTTGATTTAGATAGAGTATTTGAGTTTTTGAAAACTGAAAACGTTGTCGATCTGAATAGTACTTGGGATAAAATTCCTTTTTATAAAGCAGTGAAAAGTGCTGAATTTGAAGATGGATATTCAGGTCGTATTGGAATGCATGAAGTATTAAAAGTTACCACTACGATAAGGGAAATGATGATCAAAGGAAGTTCTCAGGATGAAATAGAAGTGCAGGCAAAAAAAGAGGGGATGATGACCATGATTGAAGACGGGGTTTTCCAAGCAGTTTTAGGTGTTACCACTTTAGAAGAAGTATTTCGAGTTGTTTCGGAGTAAGTTGAAAAATTATAAATGAAATTAAAATGAACAGAGTAAGATTTATTAAAGACGACATTCAAACTTTTTTATTATCATTTGATGATTCTACTGTATCAAAAGTTATAAATTCTCTTGAGCTTTTGGATGAATTAGGTGAAAAAATCAGACCTCCTAGATCCAAAAAAATAGCAAAAAATGTTTATGAATTAAGAGTAATATCAAATTTATCTATAAGGATATTTTATACTTTTTATAATGAGAATATTTGGGTGTTACATTCTTTTGTTAAAAAAAGTCAAAAAATACCTAAAAAAGAGCTCAGAATAGTTATTGATAGGTTAAGTTACTTGCAATAAGATAGCATATATGATATCATGAAAATATGAAAACTTTAGAACAATTCAAAAAAGAAGCATTTAAAAGACCTGGAGTAAGAAAAGCTTACACTGAGATGCAACCAGAATTTCAAATAATTCGAGCCCTTATAATTTCTAGAAATAAAAAAGGTATGTCCCAGAGAAAATTAGCTCAAAAGATAGGGGTAACCCAATCAGCTCTTGCTCGTTTTGAAACTGGCAACATTAATCCAACTCTTTCGTTTGTTCAAAAAATAACGAATGGTCTTGGTTTAAAGTTGATAGTTAAATAATTATGCTTTTTACATACAGCGCAAAATCAAAGACAGGAGAAATTTTTGAAAGCATTCTAGAAGCGACTGATCGCTATGCTCTGGCTCGTGAATTACGTTCTCGGGGTTGCGTTCCATTATCAATTACCGAAAAAAACCAAGATTTTCTTAGTAAATTTTCAGCATTAGCTGGCATTTTTTCAAAAGTGAAGAATGCAGAGCTGATTATTTTCACTAAAAATTTAAGTGGAATGATTAAGGCGGGACTTTCTCTCTCTAGGGCTTTGTCTGTTTTAAAAAAACAAACAAAAAATCCAAAACTTGGTAAAATTTTAACTTCGATGGCCAATGACATAGATTCTGGGGAAACTTTTTCTTCCGCCCTTTCAAAATTTCCTGATGTTTTTTCAAAACTTTTTATTTCCATGGTCCGAGCCGGAGAAGAGTCAGGAAATCTTGCTGGTGCTCTCTCGGATATTGGATTGAATTTAGAAAAGTCGAATTCTTTGAATAAAAAAATAAAAGGAGCGCTTATCTATCCCGGGATAATTATGTCAGCCATGATTGTTATTGGCGTTTTGCTGTTTGCTTTTGTGGTACCCACCTTAGCGAGTACTTTTAAAGAACTTGGGGTTGTTCTACCTTTCTCTACTAGACTGTTGATTTTTTGTGGTAATTTCTTTTCACATAATTTAGTCTTCACTTTTGTACTTTTGTTTGGGATAGGTTGTGGCTTATATTTCATTTTTCGATCCCAGATGTTGGCATCTTATATTGATTTTATTGTCTTAAAAGTTCCAGTTGTAAATAATTTAACAAAAGAATTAAATTCTGCTCGTACAGCACGTACCATCTCTTCACTTTTGATTTCTGGTGTTTCTTTAACGCGAGCAATCGAAATAACGCAAGATGTGGTTCAAAATACTTATTATAAAAAAGTTTTAAATGAAGCAAGGGGAGCGATAGAAAAAGGTGAGCCCTTTTCTAGTGCATTTGAAGCTAATGTTAATTTGTATCCCATCATGATGTCAGAAATGATTCAAGTTGGAGAAGAGACCGGAAAACTGTCTGATATGTTGTTGGAGATTGCTTTGTTTTATGAAGGTGAAGTTGAAAATAAAACTAAAAATCTTTCCACTATTATTGAACCATTATTGATGATTGTTATCGGTGCAGGAGTTGGATTTTTTGCTATTTCCATGATTTCGCCACTTTATTCAATTTTAGGAAGTATAAATTAATTTTTGACTTCTTGCCATGAGAGGATCTGATATTGATCAGAAGTAAGGGGGAATTCAGGTGGTGGAGCATAAAGCAAATTCGCATCATAATTTATGTTTCTGGTTACATAACCAGAAGAAAAATTTCCATGACTATCTACGAAAGCGAACCCATATCTGGAATAAGAAGCAATCATTCCATAGAGTGAAATAATTGAACGATGTCCATAAGTACAACCGCTTCCCGAATAAAAAAATCTTCCGACCTTGTTGTGTTGAGCCATTAATGCCCCATCTATTTTTAAATTATCATCGCTAATCATTCCAACCATCACTCCACCTTGTGCCACTAGGCCGATAGAGTCCGTGCCATCGTAGTTGGTATAAGATAAATCATTATTTATTATTATATTTTTAAATTTAGTTGTGTCAGATGGTTCAGGCAAAAGAGCAGCCGTGATAGTCAGTCGGACCCCATTTATTTGTCCATCAACTACTAAATGGTCTTGGATAAAAATTATTCCATTTATAGGAAAAGCATAATTGCCTTGCAAGGTTTGGGTGCCAATACTCCAACTTAAATCTTCAGAACCTGAGTTATCGCAATTACCTACGCTTGCCCATGAATTTATTTTATATAAATCAAAAGTATCATTTGTTTTTAAAACTATATGATAACCAACAAAACCAGTTCCAGCTGCATCTCTATAGAATCCAGTTGCTTGAGCAATTGTTTTTAAACTTCCAATATCAGCAGTAAAGCCTGAAAAATCAATTGTTGGTTGACTCATCTGGCGTCCAGAATTAAATACATCTGGACGATTAGGAAGCGCAGTTGGTGATGTTGGATCAGCGGGAGATAGGCAAGTATGAACTCCATAGGAATCACTAGTCGTACAAGCATCACCGTCAGTGTCTGTATAAGTTGCTACACCACTACTGACTAGGTTGTGCGCAATTCCATCAAAACGTATTCCTCCATTTGAAAATATAGATCCGAAAACTTCTGTACCTGTTCCGAAACGCATTGCGCTATTTCCAGCAAAAGAGTGTTCGGCAATGGATGGTTTAGCGACCTGAGTTAAGATTGTTCTCGTCTGTGTAGGGTCTAGAGATGATGAACCGGAAGATTTTATTTTAACTAATGTGTAACCTTGAGTAGGGGGAGTAATCGTCAGAGAAAATTGTCCAACCGTGTTTCCATCTTTATCTTTTAATGAATGAACATAGGGACCAGCTGTGCCTGTACCGTCTTGAAAATCAGTTGAAGCGTGCGCCAAATGCCATCGATAATAATCTATCCCAGCTTCAGCTGATTGAAAGGCTTGTTCACGATTGAAAGTTTCTCTACTGGCTCTTACTGTAGTAGCGGCGAAACTAGCCAAGGCGCTGATAACTATCATGGCCACAGATCCAAAGACTAATACTTGTTCTATAATTATTCCATTATTTTTTTTAATATTTGTCATAAATTATCTTTTATATTTCGGAGTGTTACCTGTGAAGATATTGTTATAGGTGAAGCTGATCTGCCAGGATTATTATTAGTAGTAACAGTTATTTTTACTAATCTTATCTCTGATATATCTACGGGTGCTCCTAATGGAGCTGTTGTGCCATCGTAATTTTCATCATAGTAATCAAAAATAGAAGAGTTGGTAACATAAGGCACCATAGTAGTAATAACCTCATTTCCGGTATAAGCAAGAGGGCTTCCAGTTGGAACTATTACACCTTTTTGTAAATTTGTTCCGTTTAAAAAGTATCTTATTTTTTCTTTTAATCCATTGTCATATATATCAGAATAAAAAGTAAAACTTGTTGAATTAGCGAGACTAATAGCGTAGGCTCCATTGCTTCCAGAAGAGGCTGTACGAATTTCTGCCACCATAGTTTTTAAAGCTATTCGGTTAGTGTTCACAGAAGTGAGTTCTGAGTTTATGATAGAATTGTATGTCCATATATTTTTTGAAAAAAGAGTTAGTACTCCAACTATTAAAATAAAAATTGCTATTCCAATAAGAGTTTCGATAATAGTAAATCCACTTTGGTTTAATGAGACAGTTCTATCATTTTTTATTTTATGATTCATGTTTAAGGAGTCAAAGTTACATTTAAATTTTGCCAAGTAGAGGAGACAGAATAACTTGCAATGGTGTTTGTTTGATAGCCTGTTTTGGTAACAGTTAAAGTATATGTTCCGTTTGTTAGTCCATTCCAAAAAACTTGCCCTGGGGTCGCACATGAACCAGAATTTGTTGTTTGCGTTTGGTCAAATCCACTCTTTTGCAGACGAACAGTGGCGCCATCTATGGTCACTCCTGCGGATGTTTTGACAGAAACCAACAGGGCTCTATTTAAATGAGGAACGGCTATTAATTGCAGGTTTTTACTTTCGTTTGGGTTTATTCCAAAAGTTGGTAGAGGAGTTGTACCAGCTAAATCGTATGAAGCGGAAGTAAGTAAGGCTGAATAAGTATCCCACTCTAAGCTAGGGAGACTATAATTACCAGCAGAATCTGTGGTGAAATTATGTGTTGGGTATTTAAAGACATTGGTACCAATTAATTTTGTTCCAGTCAAAGAAAATCCAATAGAAGGTAAAGCTACGCATGAAGAGTTTACTGTATTAATTGTAAGTGAACTAGTTCTATCTATTGCAAAACTAGTTTGAGTTACTTGTTTGGTTACAACAGTCGCGTCTGGTTTTACAGGATTTGCTCCAGCAGCTCCACCGATAGGATATGTCTGGTCTGTGGTGTATCCTGATTTTGTGGCGCTGATATTATAAACATTCGTGCCTGGTGGTGCATCAATTATTTTAACCCATCCTGTGTTATCTGTGGTTTCGTCTATAACAGTAGCTGGACTTGTGTGGGTGTTGACTATATGGAAAGAAGCGGACGGGACAGCTATACCACTTGAGTCAATTACTCTCATATAGAGAGCTCCATTCGTAGAGGCAGTTTCTAGTGCATGCGGAGCAATTAGTGTGGTGAAACTTAAGGTAGAAAAATTTTTACAACTAGAACATGTTATATCTAAATCTACTAATTTATAATCAGCCGGTGAAGTATCATTAGGACTACCCCCGATGGTTCCATCAAAAGGGTCATCAACACTTCTAATTGTCGTTTGGACGGTAAAAGAATAATTATCTCGTGTAATATTTTGAACCCGCACAATTTTACCTACAGGTAGCCCTCCTACTATTCCAACATCGCTATAAGGCAAATTACGAATAATTTCAAATCTTTCATTTGCTAACTCGGTAGCGGATACTTTTATTCGAGTATATAAAGTGGTAGCCATTAATACACTAAAAGCTTGATAGGCAGCAAGTGCGATAACAACGAAGACAGCACTTCCAACTAACATTTCAATTAAGGTAAACCCCTTTTGGTTAGCATACTTCATAAGTTATTTATATTTTAACGCATTATGATATAATTTGCTATATGCTCAATAAGAAAATTATCATCGGAAATTGGAAAATGAATCCGCTTACGCTCAAAGAAGCGGAAAAGTTATTTAGCGGTGTGGCGAAAGGTATGTCTTCTATTAAAAAAACAGAAGTTGTTATTTGTCCGCCCTTTTTATATTTAGAGAGATTAAAAAAAATTAGAACCAGTAAAATAAAACTTGGTGCTCAGGATTCATTTTGGGGTGAAGTGGGGGCATATACCGGAGAAGTATCTGGAGAGATGCTTTATAATGTTGGTGTTCGATATGTCATATTAGGTCATTCAGAAAGACGAACAATTGGAGAAAACAATCAGGATATAAATAAAAAAATAAAAGGAGCACTTACTTCTAGTCTCGTACCAATCCTATGCGTAGGAGAAAGTGTCCGTGATGAAGAGCATAGTTATTTTAATTTAGTTAAAACACAGTTAGAAGAATGTTTGATTGGAATTTCTAAAAATTCAATTTCAAAAGTCATTATTGCCTACGAACCGGTTTGGGCGCTTTCAAGTACCCTTAATCGTAAAGATGCTACCTCTGCCGATTCTAGAGAGATGGTTATTTTTATTCGCAAGATTCTGTCTGATAAATTTGGGGCAGAGGCTGGAACGGTCAGAATTATTTATGGTGGAGGAGTTAACGAAAGAGATACTGAGGATTTTTTGAAAAACGGAGGAGTAGATGGCTTGCTCCCCGGTCGGGCTAGTTTGGATGCAAAAAAGTTTTTGAATATTATTAAGATTGCTGAAAATTTATGAAAATGAAATTTTACCAATAAATATGAAACTCAAAACCTTGGACAGTGTAAATTTAAGCAACAAAACTATTTTATATAGAGCTCCTTATGATATTGATGTAGAAGAAAAAAATGGTATTTTAGAATTATCAGATGACATGCGAATTAAGGCCACTCTTCCAACTATCCAATATTTATTAAAAGAAAATTGTAAAATTGTAATTCTTACTTATGTGGGACGTCCTAATGGTCAAATTGTAGAGAATCTTCGCACGGGTCCTCATGCCAAAAGACTTTCTTTGCTTTTAAACCATCCAGTTACTAAAGTAGATGATTGTATCGGGAGAGAAGTAGATGAAAAAATTTCTCAAATGAAACAGGGTGATATTTTAATGCTTGAAAATGTTCGCTTTTACAAAGAAGAGACAGACGACAATGACGACTTTGCAAAACAGCTTTGCAAGGGTAAAGACCTTATTGTTTTTGATGGATTTCCTCAAGCGATGAGAATTCATGCTTCAACAACTGGAATTGAAAGACATTTACCTTCAGTAGCTGGACTTTATTTACAACATGAAGTTGAAATGCTCTCTAATTTAATAGAGAATCCACCAAGACCTTTTACGGTCATTATTGGTGGAGCAAAAATTTCAGATAAAGTTGATGCTGTAAATAATTTATTAAAAATAGCAGATAAAGTTTTGGTGGGTGGAGCGTTAGCTCATGTTTTTCTGAAAGCACAAGGCCGAGAACTTGGAGCCTCATTTATTGAGGATGTTTTTGTAGACGAAAAAAGACGTGAAAAAAAAGATTGGGTTATTTATGCAAAAGAAATACTACAATTCCATAAAGATAAAATTGTTTGTCCAGAGGACCTCGTCGTTTCTGATGGAACTTCCGTTAAAGTTATTGATATTTTAAGTGATGGAGTGCCAGATCAATGGATGGCTCTAGATATTGGTCCCAAAACTCAAAAATTATTTTCAGACATTATAAAAAAATCTAAAACTGTTTTTCTGGGAGGCCCGATGGGAAAATTTGAAGACGAAAAATTTGCTCAAGGATCCAGGGCTGTTTTGAACGCTATGAAAAATCTCAGTAAAGAATTTTCAGGTAAAACAATTATTGCTGGTGGAGATACAATTGACGTTGCTTGCAGATATGGAAACTTAGAGGACTATTCGCACGTGAGTCTAGCGGGAGGGGCAACCTTAGAATTTTTAGCTGGAAAAGAGCTTCCAGCACTTAAGGCATTAATTGAAGAGAAGAAATAATTTTCTCTGCATTGCCCTCAAAATCTTTTTCGTCACCTACGGTATCTGGCCAGACCCAAATGTGAGCATGAGATATTTCTTCACCGTAAATTTGTGAACGTATAAGGTCTGCATTAAATGCTTTTTTCTGAGCTAAGGCTATTTTTTTAGCAACTTCAAAATATTCTCCAACATTAGGTACGTCCCAAACCCAGCGGTAATGTTTTTTGGGTATTATCTGGGTATGTCCTGGACCCATTGGTTTGATATCTAAAAAAGCCAAAAAATCTTTATCTTCGTAAACTATCTTAGCTGGTATTTCTTTTTTTATAATTTTACAAAAAATACAGGTGTCCATATTTATATATTCTATACTATCTATGCTAAAATTCAATCCATGCAAAGATATGGAGAATTACTGCGAACCCTTTTAGAAAAGAGAGGTATTACTGATGAAAAAAAGGCAGATATTTTTTTAAATCCTGATTATGAACGAGATTTTCATGATCCATTTTTAATGCGTGATATGGAGAAGGCCTGCGTCAGGTTATATGAAGCCATAGAAAATAAAGAAAAAATAATTATTTATGCGGATTACGATTGTGATGGAATTCCAGGAGCAGTAATTATGCAAGATTTGTTTAAAAAAATAAATTTTACTAATTATGAAATTTATATTCCCCAAAGAAATTCTGAAGGTTATGGACTCAATCTAGAAGCTTTAAAACAATTTGCCAAGTCTACCGTAAAACTTTTAATCACTATTGATCTTGGGATTACGGCGGTAGCCGAAGTGGCTCAAGCAAAAGTCGATGGAATTGACGTGATTATTATAGACCATCATTTACCCCGGCCAGCCTCGGTGGGGCTTGCCTCTTTTGATCTCCCTCGCGCTTATGCAATTTTAAATCCAAAAGTAGATGACTATCCGGAGAAAATGTTATGTGGGGCAGGGGTTGCTTTTAAATTTGTGCAAGCTTTTTTTAAAAAATATAGTGAATTTTATAAAATAAAAGATGGTACAGAGAAATGGATGCTAGATATGGCTGGCTTAGCGACGCTTTCTGATATGGTTCCACTCTCAGGAGAGAATAGAGCGATGGCATATTTTGGGATGAAAGTTTTAAAAAAATCTCCTCGTCCAGGATTACAAAAACTTTTGACTAAAATGAATATTGATCAAAAATATCTTACAGAAGACGATCTTGGTTTTATGATTACCCCCAGACTAAATGCTGCTTCGCGCATGGATGATCCAATGAGAGCTTACGAGCTTCTCGCTACAAGTGATGAAGTAGAGGCCGGCGTACTTGCAGACCATCTGTCTAAAATAAATGATGAAAGAAAAACTATTGTGAAGAGTATTATGCGTGAGGTAAATAAAAATTTTGAAAAGCGGGAAGTGAATGAATTGCGCGAGGTGATAGTGATAGGCAATCCAAAGTGGCGGGTGGGCGTGTTGGGGTTGGTGGCGGGGAAAATTTGCGATGAACATCAAAAGCCAGTTTTTGTTTGGGGCAAAGACGAAAATGATTGCATTAAAGGATCTTGTCGGAGCGATGGATCAGTGTCTATCGTGGAGCTTATGTCTGAAACCAATGAATCTTTTATTGATTTTGGTGGTCATGAACTAGCCGGTGGATTTACTGTTCATAATGAAAAAATTCATTTTTTAGAAGAAGCATTATCTATGACTTTTAATAAAGTAAAAAGAGGGAAAATAGAAAATAAAATAATTTATGATGTTAAATCTGATTTAAGTATAGTAAATATTAAAAACTGGCGTGAGATAGAAAAATTAATGCCCTTTGGATTTGGAAATCCAAAACCTATTTTTCTTTTTGAAAATGTGAAGATAGAAAAAATAAAAAAATTTGGAAAAAATGGTTCGGGGGAACATTTAGAAATTATGTTTTCTGATTCCAGTGCGAATAAAGCCAAAGCAATTTCCTTTTTCTCTAATCTTGATTCTTTTGAAAATACTTTATTAGAAGGACTGAAGGTAAATTTACTGGCTACTTTTGATTTATCTAGATTTAGAGAAAGAGTTGAGTTAAGATTGAGAATAGAGGATATAATATAAAAAAATGCAAGAAAAAAATAGTGTAAAAATTTATACCGATGGAGCGGCAAAAGGGAATCCGGGGCGTGCGGGTTGGGGCGCTGTTTTTATTTTTGGAAAAGATATAGTTGAAATTGGTGGTGGGGTAGATCATGCGACGAACAATCAAATGGAACTGACCGCGCCGGTAGAAGCCCTTAAATATTTAAAACATAAAATGTCAAAGACGGTCTTTGACATTGAGATTGTTTCTGATTCGAAGTATGTGATTTTAGGAATTACTGAATGGATTTTTAATTGGCAGAAAAATAATTGGCGAAATGCTGCCAAAAAACCAGTTTTAAATAAAGAACTTTGGGAAGAACTTTATAAACTTACCCAAGATCAAAAAATAAAATGGACTTATGTCAAAGGACATAATGGAGATAAATACAACGAAAGAGCGGACGTTATTGCCACTAGCTTTGCAGATGGCGAGCCGGTGGTATTAAAAAAATAAGATTCTAAATAATTTTAAATGCGAGATAGAGTTTTTTATATAATTTGTTTTGGTTTTTTACTTGGAGTGCTTTTGCGCTCTTTTATTTTTGTAGATTTATATTTAGTAATTTTACTTGGGATAATTTCTTTTGCTTTGTTTTTGTTTTTTACACTAATTTCAAAAAACAATTTTGGGATTTTATTTTCTATTTTCATTCTTACGTTTTGTTTTGGAATTTTCAGATTTAATATGGTGGATGTGCCTAATCCTACTGTATTAGAAAATCAAGTTGCGCAGAAAGTTATTTTGTCTGGAGAGATTGTAGACGAACCGAGTATTAAGGAAAATAATCAGCAATTAATAATAAGGACGGTCCTTAAAGAAGTTTCCCCAAGGACCGTCCTTGAAAAAACAGAAACACAAATTTTATTATCAACTGGACTAGAAACAGACTATAAGTACGGTGATGAGATAAATTTTATTGGAACTTTAAAAAAGCCAGAGAATTTTATAACCGATCAAGGGAAAGTTTTTGATTATGTAAATTATTTACGCAAAGATGGAATTTTATACGTAATGAGTTATCCAAAAATTGAAATTGTTTCACGTGGGAATGGGAATGCAATTCAAAGTACGTTATTTTTTGTTAAAGAAAAATTTTTAGAAAAAATGAATTTTGCTATTACAGGCACAGAGAGTTTGTTTATGGGAGGTTTGATTTTAGGAGAAAAAGCTTCTTTTAGTCAAGATCTTAGGCAAAGTTTTATTAATACCGGCACGATACATATTATTGCACTTTCTGGATACAATGTGACGATAGTGGCGCAGTGGGTGATGAAATTCTTTGAGAAAGTACCCTATGTGCCTAAAAACTTTGGTATTGGAATGGGTATTTTTGCCATTATCTTATTTATTATCATGACTGGCGGAAGTTCTACTGCTATTCGTGCAGGTATAATGGCGACTCTAGCTCTTATCGCTCGAATGACAGGGAGAAATTACGATCTCGGACGAGCATTGTTGTTGGCTGGCGTAGCTATGATAATCCTAAATCCATTTTTACTGGTGTATGATGTTTCTTTTCAGCTTTCTTTTCTTGCTACCTTTGCGGTGATATTTCTTGCCCCTAGAATTGAAAAATATTTTTCATGGGTGCCAAAACATTTTGAACTTCGAGATATAATATCAGTTACTTGCGCGGCGTACATTTTTGTTTTTCCATTTATCCTTTATAAAATGGGTAATTTTTCGCTGGTGGCATTGCCAGCCAATGTTTTAATTCTGCCATTTATCCCTTTTACCATGATGCTCGGATTTATAACTGGTTTTCTCGGGCTTATTTATTACATATTAGCTGTGCCCTTTGGTTACTTATCATATCTATTTTTACATTACGAGCTTGGGGTAATAAATTTTTTCTCCAAGCTTCCATTCGCCGCGTTTACTTTTCCAGATTTTCCACTTATTTTAACAATTTTAATTTACATTTATTTTATTTATAAACTTTTTGGCAGAAATCTAAAAAACTTTTTTTCCTAATTTTTTCCCACATGTTATTATTAAAATAATATGCTTGAACAACATAACATATCCACTAAAAAATACAGATTGTTTATTCTCGTTTTTGTCTTAGTATTTTTTAATGCCTTTCTTTTTTATACAGATTGGCAAAATTCTCATCGAGAATTTACTTTTGCAATGTTAGATGTTGGTCAGGGCGATAGTCTTTTTATAGAATCACCAACTGGAACCCAAATTATGTTTGACGGTGGACCACCTCGCAGTGTTTTAGGTCCATTAGCGCGAGCAATGTCTCCTTTTGATAAAAGTATTGATGCTTTAGTTATTACTAATCCTGACGCAGATCACATCGGTGGATTTCTAGATATTTTAAAAAATTATAAAGTAGGCCGTGTTTTCGAATCAGGTACTTTGACCGACTCTAAAACTTATCAGAATCTTAGAGAGGAAATGCAAAAACAAAATATTCCGGATATTTTAGTAAAAAGAGGAATGAAGTTGGACCTTGGGGGAGGAGTAATCATTAATATTTTGTTTCCAGATCGAGATGTCTCTGCTTGGGCGACGAATGATGGAGGAGTCGTGGCGAGACTCTCTTATGGCCAGACATCAATAATGTTGACCGGCGATGCGACAGCGAAAACAGAAAAAATAATTCTTGAAGAAAATTATCCATCACAGCTTGCAAGCACTATTTTAAAAGTTGGACATCATGGTTCACGCACTTCTTCATCTACAAGTTTCGTAAAAGCAGTCATGCCCTCCTATGCACTTATTTCAGTTGGTAAAGACAATAAATATGGCCATCCACATCAAGAAACTCTAGATACCTTAGCTCAATTTGGCGCAAAGATTTTTCGCACTGATTTGCTAGGTAGTATAGTTATGAAATCTGACGGACAGAATGTCAATTTTTCTTTCCACAGGTAGACAAAAGCAAATATGATATACTCATTTTATGAAAGACAAAAAAATTGAGAGTATTATTAAAAATGAAACAAAGAGACAAAAAAGTGTCATTAATCTTATTCCTTCAGAGAATTATGTTTCCAAAGATGTTTTAACAGCCCTTGGTTCTATTCTCGATAATAAATATGCTGAAGGGTATCCACATGCTCGATACTATGGTGGGCAGAGATATATAGATGAGCTGGAGACTCTTTGCCAAGATCGAGCTTTAAAACTTTTTAAATTAAAAAAAGATTTATGGCATGTAAACGTTCAACCACTTTCTGGATCACCAGCAAATTTAGCTGTTTATCTCGCACTTGTACCAAAGGGTGGCAAGGTTATGGGATTGCCTCTTTCTTCTGGTGGGCACTTGACCCATGGCCAGAAAGTTTCCATTACCGGTAAGATATGGGAGCAAATACCTATTGGGATGAATACAAAAACTGAACTTATTGATTATAAAAAAATGAAAGAAGATGCCATTAGAGAAAAACCACAGCTCATTATTGTTGGCTTTACGGCATATCCTAGAATCGTTGATTTCAAAAAGTGTCGCGAAGTGGCTGACGCTTGTGGAGCTTATTTAATGGTAGACATGTCTCACTTTGCTGGATTGGTAGCAGGCGAAGCTTATCCAACACCTTTTCTATATGCAGATATCGTTACAACTACTACCCATAAAACTCTCCGTGGTCCAAGAGGCGCGATGATTTTTTCCAGAAAAGATAAAAAATTAGGAGATAAAGATATTTCAACTTTGATTGATAAAGCTATTTTCCCAGGAATCCAAGGAGGTCCACACATGGGGCAGATTGCTGGAATTGCTGTTGCCCTCAAGGAAGATGATTCACCAGCATTTAAAAAATACGCAAAACAGATTATCAAGAATGCCAAAGTATTGACTGACGAGCTGTCTCGTTTAGGCTGGAGAGTGGTTTCTGGGGGGACAGATTCACATCTTATTTTAGTTGATACTTGGATGAATGGAAAAGGAATCGTCGGCAAAGAAGCCGAAGTCAAGCTTGAAAAAGCTGGAATTATTTGTAATAAAAATACTATTCCAGGTGAAACTCGTTCACCATTTGATCCTTCTGGTATTCGCATCGGTACTCCGGCTGAAACTACTAGAGGTAAAAAGGAGAAAGATATGATTTTGATTGCCAGAAAAATGGATAAAGCTCTTAGGGGAAAGAAATAACATTTATGTTAAAAGGTAAAAATATTCTAATAACCGGTTCTTCTAAGGGAATCGGTGCAGCGACAGCGAGATTGGCAAAATCTTACGGTGCGAATGTTATTGTTCATGACAGAGTATTGTCCCCAGAGCTTGAAGCTATTGCTAAAGAACTTAATGTTGAAAAAATAATTTGTGATATTCAAGACAAAGAAGCAGTATTTCGTGAAGTTAATAAACTTTTAGAAAAGAAAATACAAATTCATTGTCTAGCTAATGTGGCGGGTGTAGCAAAAGGGCAACCTTTTTTAGAAACAACTGATGAAGATTGGCTTTCTTTTTATTCAATAAATGTTTTAGGAACTGTCCATATGTGTCAGGCGATAATTCCATCAATGCAATCGTATAAGTATGGGCGGATAGTTAATATCGCTTCAATTAGAGCGCATTCTCAAGGTACGCTTGCTTCTCGCTTGCCTTATTCTTGTTCTAAGGCTGCAGTTGTGAATTTAACAGCCGCACTTGCAAAAGAATATGCCAAAGATGGAATTAGTGTAAATTCTATTTCTCCGGGAGGAGTGAATACAGATATTGCAAAAAGTTGGAACGCAGAAATTTTAAAGAAAAATTCTGATGTTTTACTCGGTCGTATAGCCGAGCCTGAAGAAATTGCTGAAGTGATATGCTTTTTCTTAAGCGACAAAGCAAGCTATGCTACTGGTCAAGATTTTCTGATCGATGGTGGCTACACTATAGGAAAATAATTTTCAATTTAAAGCTTTTTCTGTTATATTTTGTATATGGCTAAAAGGAAACAGAGAGGAAAATTGATAGTAATAGATGGTACCGATGGGAGCGGGAAAGCTACTCAGACTAATCTTTTAGTTAAGCATTTGAAAAAAGATGGCAAGAAGGTGTTAGTCATTGATTTTCCCGATTATTACTCAAATTTTTTTGGTAAATTTATTGGGCATTGTTTATCTGAACAATATTATAATTTTGTGAAAGTTCATCCTAAAATTGCTTCGGTTCTTTATGCGGCGGATCGTTTTGAATCAAAAAATAAAATTGAGAAATGGCTTTCTATAGGAAACATTGTAATTGCAAATAGATATGCGAGCGCTAACCAAATTCACCAAGGTGGGAAGATTGCCAATACAAAAAAAAGAGAAAGTTTTCTAAAATGGCTAGCCGAGATGGAGTATGAGATTTTTAAAATTCCAAAACCTGATGCCGTATTTTATTTAAGTGTGCCAATTCCTATCGTTTTGAAATTAATTCACGAAAGAAATAAAGTTGAAAAGAGAAATTATTTAGGCAAAAAGAAAGACAAAAAAGAAGATGTGCACGAAAAAGATGTAAAATTTTTAGAAAATTCAAGGAAGAGTGCTTTATGGCTAGCCAAGACCCAAAAAGGTTGGACAAAAATTAAATGTGTAAAAAATGGCATTTTAGAAAATCGTGAGAATATTCATCAAGAAATTTATAAAAAGATTAAAAAAGTTATAAAATAAAAAAATGATAATTAAAGTTAAAAAACTTAGAAAAGATGCAAAATTACCAACCCATGGACATCCTGGTGATGCAGGGATGGATTTCTATTGTGTCGAAGACGTTATTTTCCCTCCCGGCAAACAAGAACGTGTGCATACCGGTGTGGCCATTGAGATCCCAGAAGGGCACGTCGGCTTGATATGGGACAAATCAAGTATTTCTTTTAATTTAGGATTAAAGGTTATGGGCGGAGTAATTGATTCGAGTTATAGGGGGGAGATCATTATGAATCTTTTAAATGTTTCAAACAAGGAGGTTTTAATAACCAAAGAACACAAAATAGCTCAAATGGTAATTCAAAAATTTGAACATTGTGATATTGTAGAAGTATCAGAGATTTCTCAGACTATTCGTGGAGAAAGGCGTGAGGGCAGTACAGGAAAAAAATAGGTTCATGTTTTGATGAAAAATTTCTGAAACTGCGCCCTCGGAATCATAAGGACAGGGGACCCACACGTTTCTTAAAATTTTTATCAAAACATTCACAAAATTAACATGCAAGACGAAATAAAAAATTTAATAAAGGATGCTCTAAAAAATCTAGACATAGAAGTTAATGATATTGTGGTTGAGCATCCAGAGGACTTTAAAAATGGAGATTATTCTACAAATGTTGCCTTAGCTATTGCTAAAAGCGTCGAGAGAAATCCAAAAGAATTGGCAGAAAAAATAGTGGCTGAAATAATTAGACTAAATGTAGATAAAAATATAGAAAAGGTTGAAATTGCTGGCGCGGGTTTTATTAATTTTTATCTTTCTCGCAAATTCTTCTCAAGAAGTGTTGAAGAAATTTTAAATAAAGCTGAAAACTTTGGGAAAAACGACGCACTTAAAGGTAAAAAAATAATGGTGGAATATACTGACCCGAATCCTTTCAAGCCTTTTCATATCGGACATTTGATGAGTAACGCAATTGGGGAATCCATTTCTCGTTTAGTGGAATTCTCTGGAGCTGAAACAAAAAGAGCAAATTATCAAGGAGATCTTGGTCTACATATAGCTAAAGCTATCTATGGACTTTTGAAAAACAAGATATTACAAAGTAAAGAAGGAACACATAATTTACAAGCATCAAATATCGGGCGAGCTTATGTACATGGTGCGGAAGCTTATGAAATTGATGAAAAGGCAAAAAAAGAAATTGATGAAATAAATAAAAAGATTTACGCAAGAAGTGATGAGAAAATAAATGAAATATATGAATGGGGGTTTAAGGTGACGATGGAGGCGTTCGAAGATTTATATAAAATTCTAGGAACCAAATTCGACCTTTATTTTTTAGAAAGTGAAATGACAGATATTGGGCGAGATATTATAAATGACAATTTGGGCAAGGAGATAGGTCATGAATATGGTAAAAAGATTTTTGAAGAATCTGATGGGGCTATTGTATTTAAGGCAGATAAATATGACCCTAAATTACATACTAGGGTTTTCATTACTTCGCAAGGCTTGCCAACTTACGAAACCAAAGAGCTCGGTTTGACTGTAGAAAAATTTAAAACATATCCGGATATGCATTTATCTATTATGATTACTGCAAACGAACAAATGGACTATATGCGGGTCGTAGTGAAAGCTATCTCACTTATTTATCCTGAATATGGGGATAGAATGAAGCACATCACTCATGGTATGATGCGCCTTGCCACTGGCAAAATGGGTTCTCGTAAAGGAAATGTAATTGCCGGAGAAACCCTTTTGAACGATGTTCGTGATAGCATTTTAGAAAAAATGACCGATCGAAATTTTTCCAGCTTAGAGCAAGAAAAAATTGCTTCAGACGTCGGTGTGTCTGCTATAAAATATTCAATACTTAAACAGGGAATCGGTGGAGACATTATTTATGATTTTGAAAAATCTATTTCTTTTGAAGGGGATTCCGGACCGTATTTACAGTATTCTTATGCGCGGGCAAATTCTGTTCTAGAAAAAGCACAAAAAGAAAATATTTTGCCGGACCCGCATGCTTTTCCATCGGAGACTTTTGAAGTGGAAAAATTATTATATAAATTTGGAGAAGTTGTCTTGAGGTCTACTTCTGAATATGAACCACATTATATTGCTAATTATTTAATTGAAGTTGCACGTGCCTATAATAGTTTTTACGGCAATACGATGATTGTAGACAAAGAAGATAAAACTTCTTCTTATAAAATTGCTTTAACTTATGCATTTTCTTTTATTATGAAAAATGGCTTGTATCTTTTGGGCATAGAAGCTCCTAAAAAAATGTAAGAATAAAAAATCACCTTAATATATTTATGGAAAAAATATCAAAAAATAACAGAGAGGACAAAAGTTTAAAACAAGAAATTCAATATAATGAAATTAAAGATTTTTTACAACCTTTTGCTGACCTTGAAAAACCATATTATGATGGTCCTGACGGTATGAGAAAAGCTATACACGATTGTAATTTGTCGGATGATTTATCAAAAAAATTAAGCAAATTGACTAGTCGTGATGGGCTTCATATATTAAGAATGTTAAAACATTCTAACACAGAACGAGATTTTGCTATCGCTTATTTGAAATACAGAGATGATGTTTTAGTAAAAAAAGGAGGACCATTAAGTAAAATTGTTTGTGTAATAAATAGTGAGGGTCAAGATACGAAAATGTTTTGGACTTTTGCCCCATATCTTTTTAAGTGTTTGAAAAAAAATAATATTTCTGATCAAAAAATTATTGAGTTAATTCTTGAGTGGGCGAAGGATGGTGTGTCCGCAGGGACAGAATCTAAAAAGCAATTTAAAGAACAAGAAGATTACAATCAATTACATCTAAAAGGACTGGAAAAATTTAATGAAGAAAATTCTAGAACATGGATATTGAATAAAAATTCCAATCATATTTCGCATATATTTACAGAGCAAGAGGCACAACACATTGCAACTATTTTAATAAATGAAAATAAGAATAATATTGATTAAAGATTTAGCCGAAGCAAGGCTTTGGTGGATTTATCTTTAGGCATCGTGGATACAAAGAAAATGTAGTAGAATGGTGCAGTGACCCAAGATCAAGCTTTAGATATTTTAAAAACTGGCGCAAATGTTTTCTTAACGGGTGAACCTGGGGCAGGAAAGACGCACACCGTAAATAATTTTGTAAATTATTTGCGCTCTTGTGGGATAGAGCCGGCTATTACCGCTTCCACGGGGATTGCCGCAACGCACATTGGCGGGATGACTATTCATTCTTGGAGTGGAATCGGTATTAAAACAAAATTAGACAAATATGATTTAGATAAAATTGCCAGTAGTGAATATGTTAGCAAGCGTGTCCGTCGGACACGAGTGCTGATTATAGATGAAATTTCTATGCTTTCCCCTAACATGCTCAATATGCTTGATATTGTTTGTCGGGAAATAAAACAGAATGATGAACCGTTTGGTGGAATACAGGTTGTTCTGGTTGGTGATTTTTTTCAATTACCACCGATTATAAGAAGGGATGTAAAAGAAAATAAACAAAATACACTTTCCCCGGAGATCGGATTTATGGAAACTTTTGCTTATAGAAGCGGGGCTTGGGAAAGGGCACGACCAATTATTTGTTATTTAATGGAACAGCATCGTCAGGATGATGCCAATTTTCTTTCAGTGCTTTCGGCAATACGTGCTAATAATGTTTCAAAAGAAAATTTGAATTATATTTTATCTCGGCAGATTGAAGTAGATGATACTCCTTTGAACATTACAAAACTTTTCTCACATAATGTGGATGTGGACGTAGTAAATAACAGAGAGCTTGCGAAATTAGAAGAGGGAATGAAATTATTTAAAATGTCCGAGAGTGGAAATGATAGGGTGGTAGAAACTTTAAAGAAGGGATGTTTGTCTCCAGAAAAGCTAGAGCTTAAAAAGGGTGCGGTGGTAATGTGCACAAAAAATAATCAAAAAGAAAGATTTGTGAATGGGACACTGGGTATAGTGACAGGTTTTGAAGAATTTAGCGGACATCCTATCATTAAAACCAAAAACGGACGCAGTATTAAGATTGCGCCGATGGATTGGACGGTAGAAGAAAATGGTAAAATTCGTGCGCAGATAACCCAAATTCCTCTTCGGTTAGCCTGGGCGATAACCGTGCATAAGAGTCAGGGGATGAGCATGGATGCAGCGACCATGGATTTGTCCCAAGTTTTTGAATTTGGGCAGGGTTATGTGGCTCTTTCACGAGTACGCAGACTTTCTGGACTTTACTTACTTGGGATAAACGAGCGTGCACTTAAAGTGCATCCAGAAATTTTAGAAAAAGATATTGATTTTAAAAATAAATCTAAAGAAGCAGAAAAAGTTTTTGGAAAACTCTCTTTGGAGGATCTTAAAAAAATGCACAGTGATTTTATAATTGCGTGTGGCGGGAAGATAAAAAAACAAATTAAAAAAGAAACAAAAAAGGGTGCGCCGAGTACGGCGCACCCCCAACCTTTTTCTGAAATTCGAGAAAAACATCCCAATGCGTATCGTCCGTGGAGTAAAGAGCAAGACGAAGAATTAAAAAAGTTATTCGTGTCTGGTATAAAAATAGCTGACTTAATGAAAAGTTTTGGAAGAAAAAGAGGAGGAATTACCGCTAGACTTGAAAAACTTGGGTTAAGAAAATAAATATTAAAAAAAAGTTTTCCACACCTCATATTAGCTTTGTTTGTAATTTGTGGGAAAATTAAACTATATAACTAATTTTAAATTAAATGTACCAACGAAAATTGATAATTTTGTTTTCGTTTTTGTTTTTTCTTAGCACTCTTTTTGTTTTTACTCCGAAGGTTTTTGCTGAGACGCATATATCGGGAAGCATCGACGGAAACGTTACTTGGAACTTAGCAAATAGCCCTTATGTTATTGACAACTATAGTTATATCTCTAGTGGTTCGTCTCTGAGTATTGAGGGAGGGGTGATTGTAAAATTTGCTCCATATGCTGAAATCGATATGAGTAACGGAGGATTTTTCAACGCTCTCGGTTCAGCTGATAATAAAATTTATTTTACTAGTTTGGCCGATGATTCAGTGGGAGGAGATACAAATGGAGATGGATCAGCTAGTGTTCCAGATATTTCAGATACCTCTCAGAATATTTGGTATGGGATAATAGTTTCAAATGGTTTTAATCCATCTCCGAACCACATATCTCTGCAAAATGTTGTTGTTCGTTATTCAGACATTGGATTATCTATATGTGGAGTTCTAGATGTTAGTATCAAAGATTCTGTTTTTGAAAAAAATCGTAAGGGGATTTATGATTATGGAAATTCCCACGTAATTATTTCAAATACAAAAATTATAAATAATAATATTGGTATTCATCTTAATCAGGAAGATTATTCTCCGGGTTCTGTTTACCAAACAAATGGTCTCTCGATTTATAATAATTCTGATTATGGAGTATTGAATGACATGCGAAGTCCTGTTCCATGTTACAACTGGCAAAAGCCGTTATTGTGGCTTGCTAACTTGTTTCAACCAGAGAAAGCATTTGCAGATGAAGATACTTACACCATAGATTTTAAAAACACTTGGTGGGGTGATGCTTCTGGGCCAATGCATTTTTCGAATCCAGATGGTTCAGGTGACAAAGTTTCCGACAATGTGTTATTTGATCCATGGCTTACTAGTGACCCCCTTGGAAAATCTAAATGTTGTTCCAGTGTGCTTTTTTTGCCTGGGATTGAAGCAAGTAGGTTATATAAACAAAAAACTATTTTAGGTATTCCTGCAGAAGATCAACTTTGGGAGCCCCATAGTCGCACACAGGTAACGAGTTTATATTTAAATTCAGATGGGACGAGCCAAGACCCAAATATTTATACTAAAGATATTATAAATGAAGCGAATATGCCGATGTCACTGGGCTTGCCGGCGCAAGATGTTTATAAAAGTTTTACCGAGATGATGGATAAATTAGTAAGTGATAAAAAAATTGGTGAATGGAAACCTTTTGCTTATGATTGGCGGCAAAGTGTTGATGATATTGTAACTAATGGAACGAAATATCAAACGGGTATAGTTTCGCTAGTTGATACTCTGCAATCACTTGTTGATTCATCTAAAAATAAAAATGGAAAAGTTACTATCATTGCGCATAGCAATGGTGGACTTTTAGCTAAAGCTTTACTAAAAAAACTACAAGATGATAAAATTGCAGAAAGAAATAATTTGATTAACAGCGTGGATGTGCTGATCTTAGTAGCGTCGCCAGAAATCGGCACAGCTAGTGCCGTGCCGGCAATATTGCACGGGTATGACCAGAGCATGTTGTGGGGGTTGCTTGTAGATGAAGTCAATGCTCGGGAACTTGGGAGAAATATGCCTGGTGCTTACGGGCTTTTGCCAAGCAAGGAATACATAAACAGAGTGAGTGCTTCGCCGGCAACTTTTGTGGATGATGCGATTCCTTCTAACATTACGACAAAACTTGTCCAGACTTTTGGCAGCGCGATTAGTTCATATGCTGAATACAAAGATTTTCTTTTTGGCGCAGAAGGCAGGATAGATCCGTTGGTAGATGAACCAAACCTACCGATTAGTTTATCACCGGACTTATTTTCTAAAGCAGAAATTTTACATCACAGCATAGATGCATGGATTCCTCCGACAGGTATGCGGGTGATAGAAGTGGCAGGCTGGGGGTTGGACACTGTTGCTAGTTTTGAATATTATCCAAAAGCATGTACTCAATCACTTGGATGTGGTTTTATATTGGATGAGCGTCCACGATTTACATCTGACGGAGACAATACAGTAGTTGTCCCGAGTGCTCAATATATGAGTTCTGTGAATAGTAATGTGGAGAAGTATTGGGTGAATTTATTTCAAATGAATAACGATAAATTTCCGCTTGATGCAAACATTACGCATGGAAATATTTTTGAAGTAGATTCTCTTTTAAGTTTCATATCAAATACGATACAAGAATTACCATTGGAAAATTCTGCGTACTTAAGCACAACTGTTCCAGTAGATACATCTAATCACTTCCATATTTCGATTCATTCGCCTGTTACTCTTGATGCATACAATGCAGGTGGCAATCATACGGGGGAAATTTGCCTATCGGATTCTGATTTTTGTTATGCTGAAGAAAATATCCCAAACTCATCATATTTAGAATTTGGCGAGGGGAAATATATTAATCTTCCAGAAGATCAAATGTCTAAGGTTAAACTTCAAGGAACAGATATAGGAACATTTACTTATGATTCAGAAAAAGTTTTACCAGACGGCACATCTACCACTTTTTCTTTTGTAGATATTCCAGTAACCACCCAAACTCAAGCAGAAATAACTCTTAATCAGAGCACTGGAACTCCACAGTTGGCATTAGACGTGACAGGAGATGGAGTAACAGATTTTACTATTATCCCTAATACAACTTTCGATCCGATACTTTTCCTTCAGATAATGAAAAAGACAGTTGAATCTTTTGATATATCTAAACAGCAAAAAAATATGCTCACAAAACGAATTGATGATACAATAAAAGCAATTCAAAAAGGCAAGATAAATAAAGCAAAATTAAAAATAGAACAATTTAAAAAAGCATTAACAATACATCCAAAAGAAAATGAGAAAGACAGACAGGGAAGAGAAAGAAAAAATGAGAGAGAGCATGAAAAAGAACACAAAGAAAACAAAAAACCAAAACAATTAGCTCCAGCTGATGCACAAACATTAATTACCTTGTTGAATCAATTATTAGATAATTTAAATTAATATGAAAAAACCATTTATTATTACAACAATATTTTTTGTTTTAGTGCTATTTGTTATCCTCATGAATTTTCATTATTTAAATCCATATAATGCCGAGTTGTTTCATCCAGCATTTGGAGTTTTGTTACCGTTAACCTTTTTGCTATTTTTTTCTAGTTTTTTAAAAAATATCAAATATAAATCATTTCTATTGACCATAATAATTTTCATTGTCATAAATGCTATTATATTGTCTCAAATTGAGTCAATCTGTTCACAAATAATATGTTATGACCGTAGTACTTCAGCGTTAATTTTATCCTCTTTATTCTCTGTAATATATTTTATTGTTTTATTATTTCTTAACAAAAAGCAATCCACTTTAGTTAAGTAAATTTATAACTTACTAGAACCTTTCTTACTATAAGACTTTAGAGTCAATAAGGTTTTTTCATCATTGCTCTGAAAAAAATGAAGGTTTCTGATTTAGTCAACTTTAGTTTATAATTAATTAGGAAAGTTTTTTGAATTTAACTTACTTTGTTTTCGTAGATTTACTATATCTACGAAACAGAAAGGGGAAAAAATGAAGCTGAAGAGTAATCGTTATTATTATTGCGAAAAAGACCCCACTGTTCCAATAGAAAAGATTCGATTTCATTGCGCCAAGAAAGAATGCTCCAATTTAATGTCTCGGCCGAGGAGAAAACCTCGCCGAAAAAGAGCACACAAGAGAGGGAAGTGGTAGAAGTGGTATTAATATTTAATACTAACTCTTTACATCAAGGTTTAAGAAAACAAGTGACCATCTACCTTGTCTTCTTTTTCTTGTAATGTTATATTTTATACACAAGCGTTGAAGGGGTAATCACCTCGGAGCTTCGGGAAGAAAATAAGTAGAACCCGACGGGTAAGCCCGTTATAGCCGTAATGAGAAGTCCCGGCAAAAGCGGGTAAAAAACAAGGTGGTACCACGGCGAAGTCCGTCCTTGCGCAATTAATTTTTTAGTTGCACGAGGACGGACTTTTTATTTAGCTTAATTTTAAATATGGAAGAAAAAAATACAAATAAAAAATCTGACGCGGCTCTTCGTGAAGAGCGTGTTTTAGAATTTTGGAAAGAACATAAAACTTTTGAAAAATCCTTAGAACAATCGAAAGGAAGAAAAGAATTTATTTTCTATGATGGCCCAGTTACAGCAAATTCTAAGCCAGTTTTACATACGATGGTACCTTTTTCTTTTAAAGATGTTATTCCAAGGTACAAAACTATGCGTGGCTTTCATGTTCGTCGCAAAGGGGGCTGGGATACACATGGTTTACCAGTAGAATTACAGATAGAAAAAAAGCTTGGGTTTAAATCAAAAAATGATATTGAAAATTATGGTATTTCAGATTTCAATAAATTATGCAAAGACAGTGTTTGGGAATATATTGGATTATGGAAAAATTTCACAGAAAGGATGGGCTATTGGGCTGACCAAGAAAATCCGTATGTGACATATCACAACGATTATATTGAGTCTGTTTGGAATATTATTAAAAAAATAAATAATCAAAATTTACTTTTTAAAGATTATAAAGTTGTACCTTGGTGTCCAAGGTGCGGAACCGCTCTTTCTTCGCATGAGCTTGCGCAGGGTTATGAAGATGTAAAAGATTTATCAGTGTATATAAAATTTAAAATAGTAGGTGGAAATATCACTCCCGCAGGGTCGCTGTCTGTGTCTGCTGACACAGCGCTGCCTCTCGGCTCGTCAGCCTGCGAGACACCCCGCAAGAGCGATATTTCCACTGATAGCTACATTCTTGCTTGGACCACGACCCCGTGGACATTACCTGGTAATGTGGCTTTAGCGGTTGGAAAAAATATTGATTATGTAAAAATAAAAAAACCTGCCTCGCCGGCGGGCGGGGAAAACGAATTTTTAATTCTCGCTAAAAATCGGCTTTCTGTAATAGATGGGGAATATGAGGTGATAAAAGAATTAAAAGGTAAAGACTTAGTTGGCTTGGAATACGAACCATTATATCCATATTTAGAAAATATTATTTCTGAAAGTGAAAAACTAAAACTAGAAAAAGCTTATAAAGTTTACGGAGCGGATTTTGTCACCACTGAAGACGGTACGGGTGTGGTGCATACAGCAGTAATGTATGGACAGGATGACTTTGAACTTGGCACAAAGATTGGTTTACCCAAGCATCATTTGGTTGGCTTGGATGGAAAATTTCTACCCGGAACGGGAATATTCGAAGGTAGATTTGTGCGGGACGAAGAAGTAGCCGTTGATATTATTAAAGATTTAGCCCATAGAGGACTTTTGTTAAAAAAAGAAAAATATGAACACTCTTATCCTCATTGTTGGAGATGTAAAACAGCGCTTATTTATTATGCTCGAGATTCTTGGTATATCAAAGTTTCTGATCCAAAAATAAAAGAAAAGATGATTAAGGAGAATAAAGAAATAAATTGGGAGCCAGCGCATATTCGCGATGGGCGTTTTGGACAATGGTTGGAGGAGATAAAAGATTGGGCAATTTCTCGTGAACGATATTGGGGTACACCCCTTCCAGTTTGGGTTTGTGAAACTTGCAAGAAGGTTGAGGTTATTGGCAGCATTCAAGAAATAAAAGAAAAAACAAAAAAATCTGGTAACAAATATTTTGTGATGAGACATGGTGAGGCAGAAAGCAATGTAAAATATATAATAAGTTCAGAAGTTGGAGGTGCAGATCATTTAACCAAAGCAGGAAAGAAACAGGTTTTGAATTCCATTTCTGAAATAAAAAATAAAAAAATAGATTTAATAATTTCCTCTGATCTTACGAGAACTAAAGAAACTGCAGAAATTGTAAAAAAAGAATTAGAAATTGAAAATAACAATTTTATTTTTGATAAGAGAATTAGAGAAATAAATACTGGAATTTTTAACGGAAAAACATGGGAAGAATACTTTGATTTTAAGTCCAAACAAGATTGGTATCTTTGTGTACCAAAGAATGGGGAATCTTGCAAAGAAGTTAAATCAAGAATGACAAGTTTTCTTTATGATATTGAAAATAAATACAAAGATAGAAATATTTTAATTGTTACTCATGAGGGACCGGCCAATATGCTTTCAGCTGGGATAAAGGGATTAAATGATGCTGAAACAACCAAACATTTAATAAATAAAACTATAGATTTTCCTAATGCTAAAGTGGTAGAACTTGATTTTGTACCCCTTCCACATAATGAAGATTATGAACTTGATTTACACCGACCATATATTGATGAAGTAAAACTTGTTTGTTCCTGTGGTGGAAATTTAGTAAGAACTAAAGAAGTGATGGATGTCTGGCTAGATTCTGGCTGTATGCCTTTTGCGGAAGATCATTATCCATTTGAGAATAAAAAATGGGTAGACGGTGTGGGTTATCCTGCTGATTTTATCTCTGAAGCGATTGACCAGACTCGAGGATGGTTTTATACCCTTCATGCTGTTGGGGTATTGATGGGACGAGGGAAAGCTTATAAAAATGTCATTTGCTTAGGACATTTACTAGATGCGAAAGGGAAGAAAATGTCTAAATCTCTCGGTAATATTGTTGATCCATGGGATGCGATGGATAAATATGGTGTCGACACACTTCGTCTCTGGATGTACTCGGTTAATCAACCAGGTGAATCTAAAAATTTTGATGAAAAAACTGTTTCCTTACTACATCAACAAGTTTTTACTTTGCTCTATAACGTACTTGCGTTTTATGAACTTTACCCCATAGCAGAGCAAGCTCGCTACGGGGCAAGTCGAGATAAACCCAAGTCAAAAAATGTGCTTGACCAATGGATTTTAGCGCGATTAGATGAATTGATTGATGAATCTACAAAGAAAATGGATGATTATAAATTATTGGAACCCGTCAGAGGAATAAAAGATTTTATTGGCGACCTTTCTACTTGGTATTTACGTCGTTCCCGTGAGCGTATTAAAGAAGAGGTAACAAACCCCGCCAAAGAGGACGGGGCAAGAGCGACTTTATATTTTGTACTAAAAACTCTTACTAAAATTATGGCTCCCTTTGCTCCGTTTACAGCAGAAGATATTTGGCTGAAATTAAAAACAGATAGTGATAAAGAAAGTGTGCATTTGGAAAATTGGCCTGCTAAACAATTAAAACTTTTTGGAATTATACCCCTACCCAACCTCCTCCTTAATAAAGGGGAGGAGAAGGAGGGGGTTATAGACAATATGGAGATAGTCAGAAAAATTGTAACTTTGGGGCTTGAAGCTAGACAAAAAGCTGGATTAAAAGTGCGTCAACCACTTTCTAAACTAGAAGTTAAGAATTTTGTTTTAGGAAAAGAATTTGCTGATCTGATAAAAGATGAAATAAATGTAAAAGATATTTTAGAAAATAAAAATTTAAAAACAGAAGTAGAACTCGATATAAATATTACTCCAGCACTCAAAGCAGAGGGGGAGTATCGTGAGTTTATGCGAGAGCTTCAAGATCAAAGAAAAAAGCTCGGTCTTAACCCAGGAGACAAGATGCCTCTTCCTATTGAAACAATATATAAAAAATATAAAATCATGCCGAGCTTGCAGGAACATATGCTCCGAACGGCGGCAGTGGCATCTTTGATTTGTGATAATTTTACCGAGCCGTTACCAAAAGAAGAAATTATCACTGCCTGCCTGCTTCACGATATGGGAAATATTATTAAATTTGACTTAAATTATTTTTCTGAACTTAATGAACCAGAAGGAATAGAATATTGGCAAAATGTTCAAAATGAGTACATTAAAAAATATGGCAAAAATGAATATTCTGCTCACTCAAAAATTGCCAAAGAAATAAACGTGAGTGAACGCGTAGTGGAATTAATCAATTCCATTAGTTTTCTAGGTGCACCCGATATTTCTTCTGCTATGGATTGGGGTAAAAAAATCGTTGATTACTGTGATGAACGCGTGGGGATTTTTGGCGTAGTAAGTATAGAACAAAGACTTGTGGATTTAAGAAAGCGCTATGCACATCATAAAGAAAATACGCCTGAACGAGACGCATTTGAAAATGCCATAAGACAAATTGAAAAACAAATTTTTGCAAAATGTAAAATAAAACCAGAGGATATAAACAATGAGTCTATTGCTCCTATAATCTTAGAATTAAAAAATTTCGTGATCAAATAGAATAAAATGCATCATATTTATCACACGCAGGGTTTAATTTTAGGGAGTAAAAATTACGGTGAAGCTGGAAAATATTACTCTATTTTTACTCGTGACTTGGGTATGGTTTATGCCTCAGCGCAAGGGGTTCGTAAAATGTCTTCGAAATTGCGTTTTGTATTGCAAGACTTTGCTTATGTGAAAATAGACCTTGTGCAAGGGAAAGATTTTTGGCGTTTAACTAGCGCTTCAAAGACAAACAAGTTAGAACAAATTGTAAAAAATCATGGAACTTTTGAAGTTTTTTTCAACATTGCTAAATTGTTAAAAAGATTACTTGCGGGGATAGAGCCGAACGAAGCTTTGTTTGTTGATTTAATAAATGGTTTGACTGTTTTAGAAAAAGCTAAAGCGGAACATTTACGTAACGTTGAAGCCCTTATTGTTTTGCGAATGTTAGACAATCTGGGTTATATTGGTGGAGACAAAGCTTTGCAAAGTATAATCAAATCTCCATTTGAAGAGAATTTAATATTTGAATTTTCAAAATCAAGGTCTCAAGTGTTACGTCAAATAAATAAAGCTCTTAAAGAGACGCATTTATAAAATGATGGTATAATCATAGTATGTCGTTAGATGATATGAATAAGCTTAACAGGCTTGAAGATTTAAAAAGTAAGCTTTTTAGTAAAAATTATCAGACTAAAATAGAGCATCGAGATATTTTTTCCTATGTTCCTAAAAATGAAATCGTTGATTCTTGGGAGACAAAAGAAGAAACTGAGTTTGATGCTCAAGAGAAATTTTTTATGAAAACATCTGGTTTTAAGAAATTTTTTATTTTTTCTGTAATTTTCTTTGTTTTAACTTTAGGCTATGCAGCTTTTGTTTTTTTTGCTGGAGGAAATACTGTTTCTAATAATAATATTGATATTTCCATACTTGGAAATAATTTTACAGCGGGGGGTGACGAGCTTCCACTGATTATTGGAATTGTGAACAGAAATAATTCCGAACTTGATTTAGTTGATCTTGTTTTAGAATACCCAAAAGGTTCGGCTACTGATTTATCTTCTGACACAGAACATCTCCGCATCTCTCTAGGAACAATCCCAGCTGGAGCCGTCCGAAATGAAAATGTAAAAATGGTGCTTTTTGGAGAACAGGGGAGCATTATTCCAATAAAAATAAGTATTGAATATCGAGTAGCTGGGTCCAATGCTATTTTTGTCAAAGAAAAACCTTATGAAGTAACAATACGCTCTACCCCCATCAATCTTTCGGTAGATGCCCCACTTACCATCAGTCCTAATCAAGACATTACCTTCAATGTGAAAGCTACCCTTAACGCCACTAAAGCAACTCCTAACATATTAGTTAAGGTTGATTATCCGTTGGGATTTACTTTTAAAAATTCTGTGCCAGCACCTTCTTTTGGTAATAATGTTTGGAATCTGGGTGACATTGTTCCTGGAGTGGAACATGATATCTCAATCTCTGGTAAGATGGTGGATGTTTTTGATGGAGAAGAAAAAACTTTTAATATTTCAAGTGGATCACAGTCAGATACAGATAAATCTATTATTAATGTTATTTTTAATTCAATCAAAAGTATTGTAGCAATTAAAAAACCTTTCATTGAAGCAAATCTTTTTATTAATGGTGTATATCAAAGAGAATATGCGATAGATGCCAAGACTTCAATAAGCGCAGAAATTCATTATGCTAATAATTTAGACACTAAGGTAAATGATTTACAAATAAAGGCAAAAATTTCCGGAAATGCTTTTAATCGTAAGACCATAAATGCACAACAAGGTTTTTATGATTCATCTAGTGATACAATCACTTGGGATAAAAATTCTAAAAGTCAAATGGCAGAAATAAATTCGGGTGACTCAGATTCTGTGGCCTTTTCTTTTTCTCCAGCTTCTTCGTTCTCGACGGCTGGTGTAATATTAACCGATCCTTCTGTTAATATAGATGTCAGTATTTCTGGTAAACAGGCGGTTGAGGGTTCTGATGTCAACGAACTTGATAATTCGACTGGAGCGATTATTCGAATTATTTCGGATGTTGGTTTTTCTGGGAAAGCACTTTATTATTCTGGACCTTTTGTGAATACTGGCCCGATACCTCCTAAAGTTGACCAAGCGACAACTTACACCGTGGTGTGGACTCTTTCTAATACCGCTAATAGTATTTCCAAAGCGCAGATAACTACCACTCTTCCTTCATGGGTGAACTTTGTAGGACCAATTTCTCCGCAGAATGAAAATTTAACCTATAATGCTTTTACTAAAGAAATAATTTGGAATATAGACAGAATACCAAAAGGTTCTGGAATTACAGCTCCTGCCCGCAGTGTTTCTTTTCAGGTTTCTTTTAAGCCTTCAATTTCTCAAGTTGATACTCTCCCGGTTATTATAAATGATGCAGTTTTGACTGGACATGATGATTTTGCTAATGTGGATGTAACAGTAAAAAAAATAAGGCTTACGACGAAGCTTGATAATGACACAGCTTTGCCTCAGGGTGGTGGTATCGTAGTTAATTAGTTACAAAAAATGAAAGCAATAAAAAACCAAGAAGATAATTTAATGGAAAAAATAAGTTCGCTTTGTAAAAGACGCGGGTTTATTTTTCAAGGTTCGGAGATTTATGGTGGTTTGGCAGGTACTTGGGATTTAGGACATTTTGGTGTGGCTTTAAGAAATAATATTACTCAAAATTGGTGGAAAAAATTTGTTGATAGCAGGCGCGATATGTATGGTGTCGATGCGGCGATTTTAATGCGTCCGGAAGTCTGGCAAGCCTCTGGGCACGTGGAAGGTTTCCACGATCCTTTAGTAGAATGTAAAAAATGTCATCATCGATTTCGTACTGATCAAATTGAAGATGCGAAAAAATGTCCTGATTGTGGAGGGGGTTTTGGCGAGGTCCAGCAATTTAATATGATGTTCAAAACTCATATTGGCGCTACCGAAGAAAGTACTTCCATATCATATCTGCGACCAGAAACAGCCCAAGGGATGTTTGTAAATTTTAAAAACACCGTAGATGCTTTTCATCCCAAAATTCCTTTTGGGATGGCGCAAATAGGGAAAGCTTTTAGAAATGAGATAGCCCCACGTGATTTTATTTTTAGAGTTCGCGAATTTGAACAAATGGAAATAGAATATTTTATTCGACCAACAGATTGGGAAAAATATTTTGAATATTGGAAAGGAGAAATGCTCGACTGGATGGAAGAAGTAGGTATTGATATGGGGAAAGTGCATGAGCTGGAAGTTTCAAAAGAAGACAGAGCACATTATTCCAGCCGAACTATTGATTTTTATTTTGATTTTCCCTTTGGCAATAAAGAACTTTTTGGCTTAGCTTATCGCGCAGATTTTGATTTAAAAACTCACAAATTAGATTATATAGATGAAGAAGAAGGAGGAAAAACAGTGCCACACGTCATTGAGCCGACTTTTGGAGTGGGGAGAGCCTTGCTTGCAGTTTTACTTTCTGCTTATAGTGAAGACCCCGAAGGAAAGCAAGCTTCCGACGGGGCAGGTGAAAAAGAAAAGAGAGTTTATCTTAAGTTTAAACCTAGTATTGCGCCGGTGATTTGTGCTGTTTCACCGCTTCTCAAAAATAAGCCAGAACTTGTGGAATATGCTAATACAAAAGTTTATGCTCCTCTTAAGGCCGAGTTTGGACGAGTAGCTTGGGATGACAATGGCAATATCGGTAAGCGTTATCGTCGACAAGATGAAATCGGTACACCTTTTTGTATAGTGGTTGATTTTGATACACTTTCTGACGACACGGTGACCGTGCGAGATAGAGATACAGGCGAGCAGGAAAGAATAAAAGTAACTGATTTAAAAAATTACATTAAAGAGAAAATAGATTAAATGAAATTTTCAAAAAAAGTTTTAAAGAATGGACTACGGGTTGTTACTGTTCCAATGAAAGATAATGGAACAGCGACAGTGTTGGTGTTGGTGGAAGCAGGTTCAAAATACGAAACAAAAAAGGTGAATGGAATTTCACACTTTTTGGAACATATGTGTTTTAAGGGTACAAACAAAAGACCTAAAGCTATTGATATTTCCAAAGAATTAGATGCTCTGGGTAGCCAATATAATGCTTTTACCGCTCAAGAATACACGGGATATTATGCGAAGTCCGACGCTAAACATTTTAGTAAGATTTTTGATATTGTTTCAGATATTTATTTAAATTCCACTTTTCCTGACGTTGAGATGCAAAAAGAAAAAGGGGTAATTATAGAAGAGATAAATATGTATGAAGATATGCCTCAAAGACATGTGCAAGACTTAATTATGAAATTACTTTATGGGGATACTCCTGCGGGCTGGAATATCGCTGGCGAGAAAAAAAATATTTTAAAAATGAAGAGGGATGATTTTGTCACGTATAAAAAAGCTCATTATTTACCAGAGGCTACAGTTTTAGTTGTAGCTGGGGGAGTGGGAGAGAAGCAAGTAATGAGTGAAGTAAATAAAATTTTTGGAAAAATAAAACGGGGCAAAAAAGTAGGGAAGGTGAAAGTACAAGAAAGACAAAAAAGTCCGAGAGTGTTAATTAATTTCAAAAAAACAGATCAGACACATTTTGTTTTAGGAGTACGGAGTTTAAATTTATTTAGTAAGAAAAGTGCTGTGCTTACAGTATTGGGAGGGTGCTTAGGAGGGGGAATGAGTTCAAGACTTTTTCAAAAGCTTCGTGAAGAGATGGGTGTTGGTTATTATGTTCATGCCTACAATGATACTTATACTGACCATGGATTTTTTCAAATTTCTGCTGGGGTGGACAATAAAAGGATAGAAGAAGTAATCAAGGCCGTACTGCATGAATGTAATATTCTAAAAAAAGAAAAAGTAGACGAAGAAGAATTAAATAAAGTAAAGGAATGCTTGATAGGGAATATGAAACTCTCATTAGAGGCAAGTGATGACATTGCAAATTTTTTTGGAGGACAAGAACTTTTAAAACGTGAAATCAAAAGTGTGGAAAATAGAGCAGAGAAAATACGCAAAGTAACAGCCAGCGAAATTCAAAACTTAGCTAAGGATATTTTCCAAAATAACAAACTCAATTTAGCGCTCATTGGACCTTTCGAAGAAAATCTTGAAAAAGCCAAATTTCTCAAAATACTCAAATTCTGATATTACCTTTCATCTAAATTAGAATTTTATAAAATATCTATAAAAAATAATGACTTTTCAGTTCTACTCTGCTATGATTTTAAAATATGAAAATAGTAAGTTCTACAATAGAAGATGTGAGGAAAAATGGCGATAAGGCTGTAAACAAATACACGAAAATTTTTGATGGAGAAAAGATTAAGTCCTTTAAAGTTAGCAGAAAAGAAATAGAAGAAGCATATAAAAATATAGATAAAAAAACTTTAGAAACAATAAAATTGGCTGCTGTAAATATAGAAAGATTTGCAAAAGAACAATATAAACAATTTAAAAATTTTGAATATAAAAAAGACGAGGTGATACTCGGTCAAAAAATAATACCAATTGAGAAAGTCGGGGTTTATATACCCGGTGGAAGTTACCCGCTACTTTCAACAGCTTTAATGTGTATAATCCCAGCAAAAATAGCTGGAGTAAAAAATATTATTGCTTGTTCACCAAAAATTAAACCAGAAGTAATAGTTGCTGCACATTTTGCAGGGGCTAGTTCAATTTATAAAATCGGTGGTGTTCAAGCAATAGCTGCCATGGCTTATGGAACTAAAACTATACCAAAAGTAAATAAAATAGTTGGTCCTGGTAATATTTATGTAACTCAGGCAAAGAAAAAGATATATGGAGATTGCGGAATAGATTTTTTGGCTGGTCCAAGTGAAATTATGATTATAGCTGATGCATGGGCAAATCCTGTTTTTATAGCAGCAGATTTATTAGCACAAGCAGAACATGATTTTAATGCAGAACTTGTTTTTGTTACAGATTCTCTAAAATTGATTAGAGAAGTTAAGAAAGAATTAAAAACTCAATTAAATAATATAACGACTAAAAACATAGCAAAACAATCTCTAAAAAATTTAAAGATAATTAAGGTCAAAAAGTTAGAAGATACTATAAAAATAGCAAATGAATTTGCCCCTGAACACTTAGAGTTGCAAATCAAGAATCCTAAAAGATTTTTGAATAAACTAAAAAATTATGGTTCTTTATTTTTGGGTGGTTATTCAGCAGTTGCTTTTGGAGATTATTGCAGTGGAACAAATCATGTTCTTCCTACTGGCAAAGCTGCAAAATATACGGGAGGATTATCCGTTAAAGATTTCATCAAGATACAAACTTACCAATATATAACCAAAACAGGAGCAAAAAAATTATGTAAAATTACCGCCAACCTTGCATCAGTTGAAGGGTTAAATGCTCATAGTAAATCTGCTATTTTAAGATTAAATTAAGAATATAAATACTTGTATCATTTAATCTTTCAAACATAGTTCTAACATCTTCCACTACGGCATCCTCTCTTTATTTGGGGAGGGGTATATTTTATGGTATTATGTTTTTATGGCTGAAAAAAGTGACATTTCTCATATTTCTATATCCACCGGCACCATCATAAAATTTTTCCTAGTTCCTCTTTTTATATTTTTGTTGTATTTATTGAGAGATTTAGTCTTGGTGGTTTTAACCGCTATTGTTATCGCTTCTTTTATAGATTCATCTGTTCCGCATTTTCGCAAACTAGGAATAAAAAATAGAGTTTTTGGGATTGTTCTTTTTTATGCTATATCCCTGCTTATTTTGGGTGGACTGTTTTACCTTTTTGCTCCGCTTTTAATAACAGAAGTTTATAATTTCTCCACTTTTCTTTCAGCCTATTTCCCTGATGCTCCTTTCTTGAGTTTTTTCCAAAACGAAGCATTTTCCGGTGCAAAAAATATTGTCAGCGCTCTTTCTGGACATATTTCAATTGCCAACCTCTTGTCTGTGTCAAAAGCCTTTGTTCTGAATCTCTCTGGTGGGTTTGTGCAAATTCTTTCTGTGTCTTTTGGTAGTATTTTCAATTGCATCTTAATTGTTCTGGTGTCTTTTTATCTTTCAGTTCAAGAAAAAGGGATAGAGAATTTTTTGCACATCATCGTTCCTATCGAATATGATGATTATATAGTCGACTTATGGACACGAGCAAGCCGTAAAATAGGTCTTTGGGTTAAAGGGCAGATGCTTCTCGGTTTTGTTGTTGGGGTCCTCATTTATTTAATCCTTTCTCTTTTAGGGATAGAATATGCGTTATTGCTCGCTATTATCACTGGAATAATGGAGATGGTTCCTTATGGTATTTTGGTAGCAATGATTCCGGTTTTTGCTTTTTCTTATCTTTCTAACGGATTTGGTAGTGCCTTCATGGTATTAGGAGCTTATCTCATTGTTCATGAATTTGATGTATTTCTATTTACTCCGCTTTTGATAAAAAAGATAGTGGGTCTTTCTCCAATTGTGATTATTCTAGCGGTGGTAGTTGGTTTTGAATTGGGTGGAATTTGGGGAGCGATTCTTTCCATTCCGATGGCTGTCATTTTGATGGAATTTTTAAGTGATGTTGAAAAAAATAAAATTTTAGCTCGAACTAAAAATGAATCCCGTTAGAAATAATATAAACCATGTTTCATTCTTTAAAAAATTATTAGATTTTATTTATGAAAATTTCTAACGGGATGAATCCCGATAAAAAAAGTTTCTATATTACGACGACTATTCCTTATGTAAATGCTGATCCTCATATTGGTTTTGCACTTGAGCTTGTGCAATCAGATGTTATTGCGCGCTATCAACGTTTGAGCAAAGATGTTTTTTTTAGTACAGGTACAGATGAATATGGGCAGAAAATCTGGGAAGCAAGTCAGAAAGAGGGCAAGAATGTTCAAGAATATGTTGATTATTATGCAGAAAAGTTTCTGAACTTAAAAGAAACCTTAAATCTTTCTAATGACAATTTTATTCGGACTACTAGCAAAGAAAACATTAAGGCTGCGCAAGAATTTTGGCGTCTTTGTGAAGCAAAAGGAGATATCTATAAAAAAATATATAGAGGACTTTATTGTGTGGGATGTGAAAGATTTATTACTGAGAAAGATTTGATGAATGGTTTTTGCTCTCTTCATCCAACTCAAAAATTAGAGATGGTTGAAGAAGAGAATTATTTTTTTAAATTAACAAAATACAAAAAAGAACTTTTAGAATATCTTGCAGGGGACAAAGTAATTTTTCCAGAGTGGAGGAGAATTGAGGCAATTGATTTTGTACAAAATGGCATGGAAGATTTTTCAATTTCTCGTAATAAAAAACGTTTTTCTTGGGGTATACCAATACCCGGAGATGACACTCAAGTTATGTATGTCTGGTTTGGTGCTTTCATAAATTATATTTCCACCTTAGGGTGGCCCGATAGTAAGGGAAAGTTTGAAAAATTTTGGCAAGACGGAAAAACTGTCCAGACTGCCGGTAAAGATATGGTTAAATTTCAGTCTGTGATGTGGCAAGGGATGTTGATGTCTGCTGGTTTACCAACGACAGATACGATTGTTTATCATGGTTTTATTACTGGTGAAGGAGGAATTAAAATGTCAAAATCGCTTGGTAATGTAATTAATCCGAATGATATTGTGAAAGAATATGGGCCTGATGCATTGCGTTATTTTCTTTTGCGGGAAATATCCTCATTTGAGGATAGTCCATTTACAATGGAAAGGTTTAAAGAAGCTTACAATTCTGGATTAGCAAACGGGTTGGGGAATTTAGCCAGTCGTATTTTAACTTTATCTGAAAAATATTTAGATAAATGTCCAGAAATTCCAGAGAAATCTGATTTTGCGGAATATTTTAATTTTTTTGAAAAGTTTGATATTAAACAAGCAGTAGATCATGTTTGGAATAAAATAGGGGAGTTAGATAAATTTATTCAAGAGCGGGAACCATTTAAGGTGGTGAAAACAGATGAAGAAAAGGGAAAAGTTTTGATTTCCGATATGGTTATTTGTTTGTATGAGATAGCTCGGATGCTAAATCCAATAATGCCAGAGACAAATATTATTTTAAAGAAATTAATTAAAGAAAACAAAAAGCCAGAAAAACCTTTGTTTTTACGAAAGGATTAAATACCCCCACCCTAACCCTCCCCCTACTTTAGGGTGAGGGAAAATGTATACATATGTTTTTATATAATGATCCAAAATTTAAACCAAGACGTAAAGAACTACGCCACAATGAAACCAAAGAAGAAAAATTACTATGGAATAGTTTGCGGAGAAAAAATCTAGGTTTCAAATTTGTTCGGCAATATTCTGCTGGTCCTTACATTTTAGATTTTTATTGTTCAGAAAAAAGAATAGGTATTGAATTAGATGGTTCCCAGCATTTAAAAAATAAAGACTATGATAAAGAAAGAGATAATTATTTATTGATGAACGACATAAAAATTTTGCGTTTTTGGAATAGCGAGATAAGTGGTAATATTGACGAAGTGTTGAAGAAGATTAAAATGAAACTTTCATCTGGGCCTCACCCTAATGTAGGGGGAGGTCTGGTGGGGGTATAATTGCATTTATGATGCCCAAGTATATAGACATACATAGTCATGTAAATTTTAAAGCTTTTGACGCTGATAGAGACGAGGTAATTAAACGTGCCTTGGAAAACGATACTTGGGTAATAAATGTTGGTACACAAGTAGATACATCCAAAAAGGCGATTGAACTAGCAAATAAATACAAAGAGGGCGTGTATGCAGTTATTGGATTGCATCCGATACATACTAGTGCTTCACATCATGATAAACAGGAGTTAGGGGAAGAGGGAGGAGAATTTACCTCTCGTGGAGAAATTTTCGATAAAAATATTTATAGAGAATTTATAAAAGATAAAAAAGTGGTAGCTATTGGTGAATGTGGGCTAGATTATTATCATGCGGAGAAAGAATTAATCGCAAAACAAAGGGAAGTATTTATTAAACAGATAGAACTTGCCAATGAACTTAATAAGCCTCTGATGTTGCACATCAGAGATGCCTATGTTGATGCCTTAAACATCTTAAAAGAATACGCAAAAGTAAAAGGTGTAGTTCACTTTTTTTCTGGTACATTGGAAGAAGCGAAAGGTTTTGTAGATTTTGGATTTATGGTTTCGTTTGCTGGTGCTATCACTTTCCCTCCTAAAAAGGACGGAACAGGCTTTCACTACAATGAAGTTATTAAAAATATTCCACTCGACATGATCCTAACTGATACAGATTCTCCTTATGTCGCTCCGGTACCTTATCGCGGTAAGCGTAATGAGCCTGTTTATGTGAAAGAAATTGTCAGAAAAATTGCTGAGATAAAAAATCTAGGAGAAGCTGAAGTTGCCCTAGCTGTTGTCACAAATGCTAAACGAATATTTGGAATTTAAATAATAAATAATCATTGAGACTTTACTTTTTAAGGTCTTTTTGATAGTATGAAACCTATGTCAGAAGTGGAAAATAAAGATGAAAATAAAATAGAGACAGATGCTAATTCTCGGGTTTATGAGATTGGCTATCTTTTAGTGCCTACACTTCCTGAGCTTGATGTGCCAGTTACCGTTGGTAATTTAAAAGAACTTATTTCTTCACTAGATGGTATTGCTATCTCTGACGAAATGCCAAAGATGTTAAATCTTGCTTATCCTATGGTTAAAGTTGTAGCTAATGTACGTAATAAATTTAAAACAGCGTATTTTGGTTGGGTTAAGTTTACGATGGATTCAGATAAAATTTTGAAATTGAAAAAGCGCCTTGACCTCGATCCTAATTTTGTTCGATTTTTAATATTAAAAACAGTTAGAAAAAATACAATCAATGCAAAAAGATTTGTGCGCGGAGAGATGACATATAGAAAAACAAAGACAGAGAGGAATGTAAATGAGAAAGCTGTTCCTATCAACAAAGAAGAAATTGATAAAGAAATAGAAGCGATGGTCGCAGTCTAATTATTAGTAACTAGGTGCTAGTGACTAGAAGCTAGAACCTAAAACCTAACCCAAATGTATTTAAATAAAGCAATATTAATAGGAAATCTTACTCGTGATCCAGAACTTCGTTCACTGCCTTCTGGTATAAAAGTTTGCACATTTTCTATCGCTACTAATCGTGTTTGGAAAGATAAAAATGGAGCACGTCAAGAATCAGCTGATTATCACAATATAGTAGTTTTCGGACGCCAAGCAGAGACAGTGGCTCAATATATGAAAAAAGGAAGTTCTATATTAATTGAAGGAAGAATGCAGACTAGAAGTTGGGATGATAAGACTAGTGGTGAGAAGAAATACCGCACAGAAATAGTCGCTGATCGTACTCAGTTTGGTCCCAAGGGAGGTAATACAGGAGGAAGTGTTGGAACATCCAGCGCAGGGTCAAAAGCCCCAGCTTCTGAAGGAGGAGAAGTAGATTCTATAGAATACCCAGAAGAAGACATTAATCCTGAGGACATTCCATTTTAATTAAAAAACCAAATTATGAAACAAGATTATTTTTCAGCCAACAATATAAAATATATAGATTACAAGGATATTGAAATTTTAAAGAAATTTTTAAATCCTAATGGTAAAATAGTGAGCCATAAACGCACAGGCGTAACTTCCAAGAATCAACGTGCACTTGCGAATGCTATCAAACATGCACGATTTCTAGGCTTACTGCCTTTCGTGGTTAAATAAAATTAAAACAATCCTCAGAAGAGGATTTTTTTGAGCTAGGTTTTCAATTTTGTGTTATCATATTTTTATGAGTGATTTTGAAAGATTCCCAACAAATAAAGAAGAAAGCGAAAAGGTTATTAAAAGAAATCAAGAAAAAATTGAGAATTTTAAAATTTACGGAAAAGAGAAAATAAAAAAAGATAAACATTATGGTTTCTTAGATTCCTCTTTAGATGACTATTCTACTTCTAAAGGAATACCTTTTGCTGAATCATTTTATTATATTTTACCGAGGTCAAATAAGAACCTGACACGTTATATCAAAGAATGTCTTGAAACCAAAAAGGGAAAAGCGATTGGGGTAGAATTTGGAGGGATTGGTTCCAGTGTTTTTAAATCATTTCCACGAGGGTTTTTTGCTAAATCTGTAGGAGTTACTCTTGTGGACCACCGAGAGGGGAAAGATTTAGCTCGATCCCAGAAGAAAGATGAAAAAATAAATCACGAAACATTAGTAAGTGATATTTTTGACCTTAAAACATATGAATCTCTGAACAAGTTACTGCAAGGCAAAAAAGTGGACTTTATAGTGTCCCGTATGGCAAAAGGTCTGGAATTTGTTCCTATAGAACCATATACCGTTAGTAAAATTTTAAAAATTTGGTATGAATTACTTGCTGAAGAAGGTATTATGTTTGTGCAGACACCAATTGCTTTCAATAATCTTTTAAAAGTTTGGACAGAAAAAATTGAAAAAGAATATAGCAATTTAATTGAGGTGTTTTTTGTACCGGGTTTTGCCGATAATCGTGCAGATCATTGTAGTTCTTTTAGGCTTCGTAAACTATCAGACGCGCCAAAAGAATTGCCTTTACTTGACCCAAGAACTATTAAAAAAAGTTTTATCTATAAATAAATAATAGGTTAAAAATTATACTCGTTCTACATATTCTCCAGTTTCCGTATTGATACTTACTTTATCTCCTTCTTTTATAAACATCGGTGCATTTAGAGTTGTACCATTTTCTAAGGTAATAACCTTCATCCCACCCTTTGAAGTATCTCCTCGGACAGCCGGTGGAGCTTCTTTTATAAGAAATTCCATTTTAATAGGTAGAGTGACTTTTATAATTGTTTCTTCATCGTCATTGTCCCAGACGAGGGCGGTGACATTTCCATTTTGTTTTAAAAATTTAGCAGTGTTTCCAATAAGGTTTTCGGCTAATTTAAATCTTTTACTTTTATCTTCTGGGTCACAAAACCAAAATTCACCCTTATTAGAATATAAAAAAGTAATTTCACGTTTTGCAACATCAGCCTCCATTGCAGAGTCAGAAACATGATATGTGGCAGGGAAGACCTTGCCAGATATTAAACTTCGTAATTTTACTTGATTTTGTGGTTTTCTTTGTTGGGTGCGAGCGACATGAGACTCTACCACTTCGCATGGTTCATCATCATGGATAATTATTTTTTTCTCACGAATTGCACTGTATTCTAATTGAGCCATAACCAATATACTAACAGATTAATTTATTAAATCAAATTAAAAGAAAAAAAAGATATCTTTATACTTCCTCGGCAAACTTTTTGCGAATTTCTTTTAAGATTTGATCTGATGTTTTTTTATTTTCTTTCAAGAAGGTGCGGGTAGAATCATAGCCTACTCCCAATTTTATTTTTTCCCCGCCCGCATGGCTCGCGTCAGCGTGTCGGGCAGGTGCTTTCTCGCCAGCTGGCGTGCCTGCCTGTCCGGCAGGCAGGTAGAAATACGAATTCCCAGTCTTTTCTATAATTTTGAACTTCTCTCCTAAAGCCATAATCTCACCTTCTTTGGAAATACCTTCGTTGTAAATAATATCAAACTCTGTCTGCTTAAATGGAGCGGCCACTTTGTTTTTTACTACCTTCACACGGGTACGACTGCCCACCACTTCTTCTCCCTTTTTTATTTGGGCGATTTTTCGAATATCAAGTCGAACAGAAGTATAAAACTTTAAGGCTTTTCCTCCTGGGGTGGTTTCTGGATTACCAAACATCACTCCGATTTGCATGCGGATTTGATTTATAAAAATAACAACAGTTTTAGATCGGGCGACGATAGCCGTCAGTTTGCGAAGGGCTTGAGACATTAGACGGGCTTGTTTACCAACATGATATGCTCCCATATCGCCTTCGATTTCATCTTTAGGGGTTAAGGCAGCAACGGAATCTACGACGATAACATCAATTTTTCCAGTTCGGACCAAGGACTCTACAATTTCGAGGGCTTGCTCGCCATTATCTGGTTGAGAAATAAGCAAATCATTTATATTGACTCCAAGCTTTTTTGTATAATCTGGATCCATTGCGTGTTCGGCATCTATATAAGCGCAAACCCCACCCTTTTTCTGAGCTTCGGCTACAATGTGCAGAGAAAGAGTTGTTTTTCCAGAAGATTCTGGACCAAAAATTTCTATAATTCTACCACGCGGTATTCCTCCGACACCAAGCGCCATATCAAGACCAATAGAACCAGTTGGTATTGTATTGATGTCTACTTTTGGCGAATCACCGAATTTCATAATAGATCCTTCACCAAATTTTGTTTGAATTGCTTTTAAGGTATCTTCGAGCACAACTCCACCTACTGTTTTATCGACTTTTTTCACTTTTTTCTTTTGCATTGATTTGTGTATACAAAGTAAGAATTGCTT
>CAITSA010000003.1 GCA_903894955.1 uncultured bacterium | reverse complement strand
TTTAACTCTTTGTGTTGGTTATGTTTCTGCCAGTTCTACTTGGGTGGGTCCTACGGCTAACCCTACTGGGGGTAATACTGATACTCCACTTAATGTTGGATCTTCTATTCAAAATAAAGCTGGTCCGTTAACCTTGGGTAGCACTTTAGGCGTAACCGGTGCAACATTACTGAATAGTAATTTATGGATCAAGGCTACAGGTCTTGCCAATGGCTTGATTGTGGAAAATGGAAATGTGGGAATCGGGACAACGAATCCGGGACAGAAATTGGATGTTCTCGGCAATGCAAATTTTGGTGGCGTATCAAATCCCTATATTGTAATCAAGGACAGCGGATACTCTACAAATTGGCTTCTGCAAGCCTATCAGGATAAAGTTGGCTTGGGTAATGGTTGGCCTAAAAGCCTTATTGTAGATAATGCTGGCAATGTGGGGATTGGGACGACGACCCCAACGACAGCATTAGAAGTTAACGGAACAATAAAATCTGGCACAACGTCAAACCCAACATGGGGTAATCTTATTGTCGGTTCAGCCAACACTAATACCGTCTATGCTTATGGCTCGATGTGTGTAGGGAATCCTAATGGTGATTGCTCTGGGGCTACAGGCGGAACGGTTATCAAAAACACTGGTATCCAATTCCCTGATGGATCTTTACAGACAACAGCGTACAATACACAAGTATTCACTTCTAGTGGAACATGGGTTAAGGCACCTGGTGTTAAAACTGTTTTGGTAACGATTTGTGGTGGTGGTGCTGCTGGGGGTTCCTCAAGCGATTCTGGTGGGTCACCATCACGTACCCTAAAAGGTGGTAATGGCGGTGGTGCAGGAACGTGCTTCATAAGGTATCCATATAGTGTAACTGGGAATGTGGCGATTACAGTTGGTGCTGGAGGTGTAGGTAGTAGTGGTGGCGACTCCTCGTTTGGATCTCTTGTTGCCCCAGGAGGTGTTGGTGGCGGTGGTACACCAGGGAGTTCTATGGGCTGTACTGCAGGTACGGGTTCTTTTAATTGTACTGGTAGTGGTGCTGGTGGAGCTGGAAGTGTTGGACCCCTTGGAGGAATCGTAGGAACAAATGGCGTTTCCCCTGTGGGTTTCGGTATAGGCGGTTATGGTGGCAGTGCTGGTGTTCCCATTACCACTGGTCCTAATGTTACCACTAGTAGTGGCGGTAACGGCACGTCAGGTATCGTTATTGTAGAGCCGATCTAAAGTTCGTTCTCAAAATATTTAAATCATGAAAATTTCTTTTTTAAAAATTATTCTAGGCTAGCTAGGACAAGGCTAGCTAGGACTGTCCTCGCTAGTATGTTATACTAAATAGATGTTAAGAAAAGATCCATTTGTTACTGGTGAATATTATCATCTTTGGAACAGAGGAATCGATAAAAGAAATATTTTTAAATTACAGAAAGATTATGAAAGATTCATGATGCTTTTATATGTTACAAACAATGAAGATGCAATCAAGCTTGATAATTTAGTAAATATTCTTCATAAGGGATATGAAGAAATAATGGTAATTGAAAGGGGACAACGACTTGTTTCTATTGGGGCTTGGTGTTTAATGACAAATCATTTTCATTTATTAGTTCGACAAGAAGTTGATGGGGGAATTACAAAGTTTATGAGGAAATTAGGGACAGGATATTCAATGTTTTTTAACATAAAATATCAAAGACAGGGGGCTCTTTTTGGCGGACCGTTTAAATCAAAGTGTATAAAAACAGACGATAGTTATATGCAGCAATTATTGGCTTATATCCATTTGAATTCATTGGATATAAAATTTTCTGGTTGGGAAAAAGAAATTAATAAATTATCCAGTTCAAAAAGTTTAAAGATGAAAAGTTTTTTAGATTTATATAAATATTCTAGTTATCTCGATTATGTTGGTAAAAACAGAGTAGAAAGCAATATCTTAAGTAGAGATAATTTCCCTGACTATTTTAGTGAGGCGAATTCTTTTAAAGATTTTATTGAAGGGTATCTTGTAGATACCACTAGCTAGGACTGTCCTCGCTAGTACTCGCTAGTAGTATATGTGTACAGTTATCCACATAATCTATTTGCTAGTCTTAAGGAAAACATAAAAACTGATATAATATAGGTATAACTTTTATAAGGTCGAAACTTAAAAAGTAGTATTATTATTAATTTCAGCCTCATCGGCTGATTCGCCGAAGAGGCGAAATTTATCATGAACAATATTTTTCTTACATGGGGTGATGTTTTTAATGCATCGTTTCAAAGTTTGTGGTTTGGTTTTGTGCAGTTTCTTCCAAGGTTTTTGGTTGCAGTTGTGTTCTTTATCATTGGTTGGGTTTTGGGCTCTTTGATTGCTAAAGCTTTTGAACAAGTATTTAGTAGTCTAAAAATTGATAGTTTTTTTAAAGCTATTGGAGCAGAAAACTTCTTTAGAAAAGCCGGAATGAATCTCAATTCTGGATATTTTGTTGGACAAGTCGTAAGGTGGTTTGTCATAATCGTCTTTCTTCTTCCATCACTTAATTTGGTTGGCTTAACAGATGTGTCTTCTTTCCTAAGTGGAAGTGTTCTTGCTTTCTTGCCTCAAGTTATTATTGCTGCATTTGTTTTGATTATTGCCGCAGTTGTGTCTGAAGGTCTTTCGAAAGCAGTTTTAGCTACAACTAAAGCTATGAATTTAAAAGCAGCAAGTATGTTTGCGGCAGTTGCAAAGTACGCTGTTTGGGTTTTCGCTATCATCATTGCTCTTGGCAAGCTCGGCTTGGGTGATTATATGAATATTCTTTTCTCTGGAATAGTTGCGATGTTGGCCTTGGCTGGAGCTATCGCTTTCGGCTTGGGTGGCAAAGACCATGCTTCACGATTTATTTCCAAGATTAGCGAAGAAGCATCTGACTAATTAAAAAATAAATAGATTTTTAATCCAAAAAAGATGTCCCCAGTTTGTCTGGGTTGACATCTTTTTTGTTATAGATTATACTCTTTTAATCGGTATGATAAACACAAAAAACAGTTTAAGAAGGCGGTGCTAAAAAGCAGACTTTCTTTTGTCTGTTGGCCGCCTGAAAGGCGGTTTTTTTATTGGAAAATCAGGACGAATGATACTTTGAAAATTTAATTTCTATCCGGCACATTGAAGGGTCTTTTTGTCGGCCGAGATAGAAAAAAGTCAAAAAAATATTCAAGTAGCGAGCGGTTGTGAAAGGATATCTGTTAATTTGACTTTACCCCGCGAAGGCGGGGTGAATTTGTGATTTTCAAATTTCTTAACAGGAAATTTAAGGGCGTACGGTGGATGCCTTGACTTTAAGAGGCGATGAAGGACGTGGCGTTGCTGCGATAAGCTTCGGGGAGGTGCTTAGCAACCTTTGATCCGGAGATTTCCGAATGGGGAA
>CAITSA010000002.1 GCA_903894955.1 uncultured bacterium | reverse complement strand
TGGACAAACTTCCGAATAACGTGAAAAAGATTAATTGCGAACTTAAAAAATATTTGCAATACTACAATTACAAAAGAGTTCATGGTGGAATTAATTATTTAACTCCTATGCAAGTGGTGTGAAGCTATTGGTTGGAATACGGGTGTAGTAATGTAAAAAAAAATTTAATTTTAATTTTTCCTTTCCAAAAATTTCTTTACTATTTTCTCTACTTGTTTAGCATTTTCAGTTTCCATTAGTTTCATTCGAAGCTCTTTCGCCCCTTCAAAACCATGAACATAAGCTTTAAAATGTTTTTTCATTACGGCAAAACTTTTATGTTTAGGGTTAGAGAGTTCTTTGTCAAAAATTTGAGTATGTTCCATTAGAATTTTTAGTTTCTCTGAAATGTCATCATGCCCTTCGACTTCGCTCAGGACTTTTTTCTTTGTAAAGAAAAAAGGATTACCAAAAACTCCACGACCAATCATCACTCCATCACAACCATATTCTCTAGCTTTACTCTCTCCATCTTTCATATCTACGATATCACCATTACCAATAAGTAAAACTTCCTTTCCACTTTTTTTAATTAGTTCTTTTATTTTTTTAATGTGACTCCAGTTTGCAGGAACAAGTGAAAGTTCCTTAGCGGTTCGTAGATGAATGGTTAGAGCAGTAATATCTTCTTTTAATAATTCAGGAATCCATTTATCTATTTCTTCTTTATTGAAACCGATTCTCGTTTTGACCGATACAGGAATACGCAAACCTGTAGCCTCTATACCAGCATGAGCAGCTTCGATAATTTTTCTTGCAAGTTGCGGGGTTTTTATTAAAGCAGATCCAGCCCCTTGGCTGATGACAGATTTATCTGGACAACCCATGTTTATGTCTATTCCATCAAAACCAAGGCTAGCGATGTATTGACAAGCATGCTTCATGTTTTCTGGATTTGCTCCGAAAACCTGCGCCACGATCGGCCTTTCATTTTCCGAATATTTTAATATATGTGACAATTTCTTTCTGGCAAGTTTGTTGCATAAGCCATCTGCCGAAACAAACTCTGTCCAAAAAACAATTTTATTTTTATTTTCTCTATTTTTCCCATATTTTGCCAAAATATAACGAAAAGCAACATCAGTAACGTCTGACATCGGAGCTAAGCAGAAAAATGGCCTATCTAATTTATGCCAAAAATTATTCATATAGTTTATTGGAATTTATCATAGACTTTATTTCCAAATCTTAAATCAATATATAAAAGTGAGGAATATTTGTTTTTGAATTTTGATTTTAATGGTTCAGTATTTAAAGCTGCCTCCAGATTCTCTGCAACATTTTGAAAATCAGCGTCTATTTTGAAAATTATTTTAGGTCTAATGGTTGAAGTTGAAGACATGCCCTTGGAAAGGAATATTTCTACATCACCATCATTTGTGATATATAAGGCAGTAGGTTGTAAACCTAAACCAATAAAGAAATCTCTAAAAGCAATTAATTGTTTAAAATTTTGCTTATAAAAATAAAATTTAGATTGAACACCATAAAATTTAAAATAAACTTCACCAGAAAAATAAGGAGCTTCGTCAAAAACGTAACCATCTTCATCTATAAAATAACATTGCTGATTTTCCACAGAAGTTTCTGGAGAATCAGTACCACACCAGGTGTACTTCGCAGTACGTTCACCTAGAGAAACTTCTAGGGTATTATTTTTACCTGCCTGCGCAGGTAGGATTGATAAATTTATACTATTGAGTCTTTTAAATTTTTCTTGAAGTATGTTTGTTATACTATTTTTAGGATAAAGTAAAATATTTGTTTTGGGAAAAAGCCAGAGGTATTTTCCAGTCATTTGCTCTTCCACCGTTCCTTTTAAAGCTTCTGTATCTATTACCTTATTACCTGTGATTTCAACATTGCTAATATTTAAACTTTTTAAATTAGAAAGATAAGCCAATAGGAAAAAAATCGCCAAAAGTGCAAGTAGGGATATTAAAATTTTACTTAAAACAACTCTCCGTCTATGTTTTTTTAATTCTAAAAGACGCGGAGAATTTAAAACATTTCTTTTCATGAATTAGTTTTTAGTTTCTAGGTTCTAGCAACTAGTCACTAGCCCCTAATGCCTAATTACTTTATAAATTCCCTTCCTCCCATGTATTTACGCAAAACTTCTGGAATTTTTATAGATCCATCGGCTTGTTGATAGTTTTCAACTATCTGGCAAATTATTCGAGGCATAGCGAGAGCAGTATTATTTAAGGAATGGGCGAAATGCAATTTACCATCATCATCTTTATATCTAATTCCTAATCTTCTAGTTTGAAAATCGTGGAAGTATGAAGAAGAATGTGTTTCTCTATATTTATTATCGCTCGGCATCCAAGCTTCGATGTCATATTTTTTTACTTGACCAAGACCTAAATCTCCTCCACAATTTACAACCACTCGATAAGGAAGTTGCAACTCTTGCAAAAGGGCTTCCGAATTTGCAGTTAATTCTTCATGAAAACGTACGGATTCTTCGTGATTAGCTTCACATAAAACAACCTGTTCATATTTTATAAATTCATGAATTCTAAATATTCCCTTTGTATCTTTCCCATGACTTCCTGCTTCGCGACGAAAACATGGAGAAAATGAGAAAAATTTAAGAGGAAGATTTTTTTTATCAATTATTTCATTCATATAATAACCCATCGTAGATACTTCAGCTGTTCCAGCGAGATATTCACCATCTTGAGTTTTATATAAATCTTCTTCACTCTGAGGTAAATATCCCGTACCAACAAAAGGCTCACGCCTAGTGAGGGATGGTACCACCATTGGAGTAAAGTCTTGTTTGTTCATAAAATGATCCTCCACAAAATGCATAAGCGCCCATTGCAAACGAGCTCCATCATTTTTCATAAAATACCCACGGAAACCAGCCACCTTACTACCCCTTTCGTAATCTGCCATATCATGAGAGAGCATAAGCTCTATGTGATTTTTAGGAGTGAAAGAAAATTGTGGTTTTTCTCCCCAAGTGCGAAACTGAAGATTATTTTCATCACAATCCCCGTCTGGCACAGAAATATCCGGCACGTTAGGCACTTGCACCATAAGCTTTTGCCATTCTTCTATTGTTTTCTTTAATTTTTCTTCTTTGACTTTAATGTCGTCTTTGACCACTCGCATTTCTTCAATAAGCTGAATTTTAAGCGCAGAGTCTTGATCACGAGCAATATCATTTGAAACTTTATTGACTTCACTCCGAAGATCTTCTACTTCTTTAAGTGCCTTTAAGCGTTCATCATCTAGAGAGATTAATTTTTCAATATCTATCTCTACATGTTTCTTCTTTGCACCCGCCTGCACGATGTCTTTGTTCTCACGAATAAATTTTATATCTAACATAAATTAGGTTCTAGCTTCTAGGTTATAGTTTCTAGTGCTATTCTAGTATTATATATAAATATTGTTATAATTGCAAAATATAGTGAAAGTATGTTTTTTAGAAAGCCTTGCGCAGGAGCTTAGAAAATAAAAATGGTAATCCATTTATTATTTTCTTGAGCGACGAGCAGTTCGCTGGCGAAGCTTCGCTAGATAGATTGCTTTATAAAAGACATACTGAATATATATTTTTATGCAAATAAAAAAATTACCAAAAAATAAATTCCCTAAAGCACTCTTGGAAATTCCTCAGCCTCCAGAAAATCTTTGGATAATTGGTGAGCTACCACGGGAAAATTTAATACATCTGTGTATTGTCGGTTCACGAAAAAATACTAGTTATGGGCGTGAAGCTTGTGAAAAAATAATTGCCGGACTAAAAGGTTACCCGATAGTGGTAGTTTCTGGTTTTGCTATGGGTATAGATACCATCGCTCATAAAAAAGCAATGCAGGTGGGACTAAAAACTTTAGTTTTTCCTGGTTCGGGACTATCCGATGAAGCAATCTACCCTAAAACAAACGTAAGACTTATGGAAGAAATTGTTAAAAATGGCGGATGTTTAATTTCAGAATTTGAACCAGATTTTAAAGCAACACAATGGAGCTTCCCAATGAGAAATAGGCTGATGGCAGGAATTTCAAAAGCAGTACTTATTGTAGAAGCAGAAGAAAAGTCTGGGACACTCATTACCGCTCGCTTAACCACAGAATACAATAGAGATTTATTAGTTGTGCCAGGATCAATTTTTTCTCCTAACTCCAAAGGCGTAAATAAATTATTACATCAAGGAGCAACGCCAGTCACTTGCTCGGAAGATGTGTTAGAAGCCCTTGGTTTTAAACTCCCGAAAGATAAAGAAAAGCAAGCTAAATTATTTTTTGATTTATTGCCAGAAGAAAAAAAAGTTGTGGATTTATTACGTGAACCAATGCCTCGAGATGATTTAATCCGTGCTTTAAAAATGTCGACACCAACAGCTAATGCACTTTTATCGGTGATGGAAATTAAGGGATTAATCAAAGAAGAGCTCGGAGAAATCCGATTAGCGTAATTTGTTTTTGTCTTACCTTGATTTAATAAAAAATTAGAATTAGGCAGAGTTGGCATGGGCGACCAACTCTGCGATAGATGATATAAAGAATGGAACAAAAGAACAAACTTAAAACTCTGGATGAATCCGGTCATATGTCGCTGTTTCACGATGAAAAATAAATATCTCATCGGGATAAGGAACATAAAATATAACCGGATCTTGGAAGCCTTTATTTTTGGCATCAAAATATGCTACTGTAGGAACCACATCGGTAGACACAACGTCTTTTGAGCCAAAACGTGCCACACAAACATATTGCCCGGCATATTTTTTTGCGTCTTTCGCTGATAGTAACGTTACTACTTCTTTTGACATAACCCACCTCCTTGTTTTTTTTATTTGCCCAATTCTAATTTTTTATTTTATTTTAAAGGACTAAAGTAAATTCATTTCTGAATTACATAAATTACGACTATTGTGTAGAAATAATTAAATTTAATTAACTATTTCTTACGCAAGTTTTATTATATCATATTTGCCAAAAAAATACTTTTCGTGTAATACTCAAGGTTAGGTGCTAGTGACTAGTTGCTAGGGGCTAGTAAAAATTCTAGAAACTAGAAGCTAAAACCTAGAACCTAATTCTTATGAAATTATTAATTGTTGAATCACCATCCAAAGCAAAAACTATTGAGAAATATCTCGAAGGTAAATTCACTGTTCGTGCTTCTGTCGGACATATTCGCGATTTACCAAAATCAAACAAACAAGCCATTGATATAGAAGGTGGATTTATTCCACATTATGAAATTTCCAAAGGTAAAGAAAAAATTGTTCATGAACTTCAAGGACTAGCAGAAAAAGCAAACGAAATACTTTTAGCTACAGACCCTGACCGTGAAGGAGAAGCTATTGCTTGGCACATAGAAACACTTCTTAACCAGGACAAAAAAATCAAGGCGCCGATAGAAAGAGTGACTTTTCATGAAATTACCAAAGAAGCAGTAGAAGAAGCGCTAAAACATCCGCGTAAAATTGATACCGCTTTGCGTAAAGCCCAAGAAGCACGTAGAGTTTTAGATCGATTGGTTGGTTATGACCTCTCGGGGCTTATTTGGAAAAAAGTAAGATATGGACTCTCCGCTGGACGTGTTCAATCCCCCGCGCTTCGTATCATAATGGAACGTGAACGTGAAATTCGCGCTTTTGTGCCTGAAAAATATTGGAAAATATTGGGATTATTTGAAACTCCAAAGAAAGAAAAAATTACTTTGACATGCAGTGAAGAACCGAGAGATGAAAAATTATTTGAAAAAATAATGACTGAAGGCAAAAAAGGTGTTTGGATAGTAAAAGGAGTAAAAGAGTCCGAACAGAAACGCTCTCCTAGAGCACCATTTACCACTTCTACCTTACAACAAACAGCTTCTTCACGTCTTGGCTATTCCCCTTCACGCACAATGCAGATTGCTCAGAAACTTTATGAGGCTGGACATATCACATATATGAGAACAGATAGCACGAATCTTGGAGCTGCTGCCGTAGCTCAAATTGTATCTTTTATTAAAAAAGAATATGGAGATAAATATGCACAAGCGAGAATTTATAAAACTAAATCAAAAAATGCTCAAGAAGCACACGAGGCTATTCGTCCAACTCATATAGAAAAATTACATGCTGGCACTGATGATCAGAGTAAATTATATAGACTTATTTGGGAAAGAGCAGTATCGTCACAAATGACAGAAGCGAAATTACTTAAAACAAAAATCACAGCGACTGTTGCCGAAG
>CAITSA010000001.1 GCA_903894955.1 uncultured bacterium | reverse complement strand
GATTGATTCGGTTGCCCGTCTTTACCCGAACTCATACTCCCTCCGGCATCCATTAATTTTTCCACTACTCGAAAAACAGCGTTCTTGGATTTGAAACCGAATAACTTCAACATCTCTGAGTAACTCGGCATTCTTTTGAATTCTGAGTAAAAAGATTCGAGTTTAGACTGATAGATGTTACGCATAGCGACGACTAGAGTTTAAAGAACCGAATAACCTGCTGAAAAAACTTTTCTTAGAGTGATAACGAACCTTCTTTAAAAGAAGTTTGTGATCTCTGGCTTCTTTGAAGTACTTTTCACCTTGTAAAATTTTCAAATCAATTTTCTTATTGATCTTTTGTATTTCCCTCTCTAACATTTTTAAATATTGTGCTTGACTCATATATTTTTTTATTATTTCTATTAAACCTGACCCGACTTGGTCATGTAAATAGTATAAGTGAACGAGCGTTCACTTGTCAACAACTCCCCTGTGGATAACTCCTAAATTTTAAGGAGTCTTAAAAAACAACTATAAAATTTGAGGATCCTGAGAGAAATGAAGGATAAAAATCCAGCTATGTATTGCCTAGCTATTCAGAGATTTTAAATCAGAAAGCGAGATTTTGAAAAAATTATCAATTACCTTATCTGCTAAATTAAGTTCCTTTTTAGAGTGAGTTGTAGTAATCCCAACAACTTTCATTCCTGCAGTTTTTGCTGCCCGTATCCCAGACAAAGAATCTTCAAAAACTAAACATTCCTGTGGACTTATATTTAATAAAGATGCCGCTTTTAAATAAATTTCAGGATCAGGTTTTCCATTAAAAATATCTTCGGCAGTAATAATATAATCAAAATATTTTCTAATATCAAAAGTATCAACGATGAAATTCATATAATTTTTTCGTGAACTTGTCGCTATCGCAAGTCTAATGTTTTCGTTTTTTAATTCTTCTAAAAAATTCATTAATCCTCTAGTTAATTTAAGCTTGCCTTCCACAAGATTTCTTGCAATTTTATCACGTTCATCACCATACTTATTCACCTCTTCAGAGGTAAGCTTTTTCCCAAATAAATATTCGAACGTTTCTTTGTCTGTTCTTCCCATTGTTTTATCCTTGAATTCTTGGTCTGATAATTTAAAATTATATTTCTTACAAAATACTTTCCAAGATTCAAGGTGAAACTTTTCATCATTTATGATGACTCCATTCATATCAAAAATAATGACTTTTAACATAAAATATATATCTTAAAACTTTTAATCATTAAGAATCTTTTTTAAGGCTTAAATAATTCCTCTAATTCCTTTTTCTTTCCGGAATCAAATTTCGCTTCCAGAAACTTAAAAACAATTTCTTGTTCAGCAAAATAAGTATTTTTATCTGTTGCCACATCAATCAATTCATCGAGAGTAAGAGGTAATAATTTTATTTTTTCACCTGCATCAAGATTGAGATCCGCTACTTTTTTTAATTTCTTTGCAATAAATGTATATACCACCCAATCAATCTTCCCAACAGGGTGTTGAGAATCCCATAAAATATATTCTTCTGCTTCATATCCACTTTCTTCAAGCAATTCCCTTTTAGCAGCAGAAAGGATATCTTCTCCTTCATCCACCCTTCCCCCTGTTGCCCCAATGAATGGAATTTTTCCGGGTTGTTCTTGTTCTGTTAAAATAATTTTTCCATCTGGTAACACAGGAAAAACAACCACCGTGTCTGGACGTTTTATTTTCTCAAAAATTGCTTTGGTTCCGTCAAACATTTCTTGTTCCCATTGATAGGTATCAAACATTACACCTTTAAAAACTTTCTTAGCATGAGAAGGAATAGGCTGTTTTGATTTTGGACGTTGAATATTCATATTTCTTTAAATTATATCACTTTAAGTTACTGCGCAACTTTTGGCCGATATTGAATTGCCTCAAGGATGTGATTCTCTTCCACATTTTCAGAGTTTTCTAAATCAGCTATCGTCCGAGCAATTTTGATGACTCGATGATATGCCCGAGCAGAGAGAGCTAAATGCTCCGCAGAGTCATCTAACAAATTTCTGACTTCTTTTTTAAGTTTCACAAAATTTGATAAATCTTTCACATTCATCTCGCTGTTAGTTTTTATATTTCTTTTATAATTTTTAAATCTTTTTTCTTGAATTAATCGTGCTCGCTTTACCCGATCTTTTATGGTGTGTGTTCTTTCACTTCTCACCACTTCATCGCTTAATTTTTTGTAATCCACATTTCCAACAGTAACCCACAAATCTATCCGATCAATAATCGGACCGGAAATACGACGAGCATATCTGTCTAAGTCATGTGGTTTGCAAATACAAACTTTATCTTTATTGCCTTTATTCCCACAAGGACAAGGATTCATTGCGGCGACTAAAATAAAATTCGAAGGGAAAATAGCTGACCCTCGTGCTCGAGAAATAGAAACAATATTATCTTCGAGTGGCTGACGAAGTGCTTCTAAAACCCTTTTTTCAAATTCTGGAAATTCATCTAAGAAAAGTACCCCTCTATGCGCCAAGGTCACTTCTCCTGGTTTGGGATTTGTTCCCCCACCAATCATCGATACATAGCTCGCAGTATGATGTGGTGCACGAAATGGTGGCTCTGTAACGAGTGCATCTTCCAATAATCCTACAATAGAATGAATCCCCGTAATTTCTAAAATTTCATCATTTTCTAATTCAGGTAAAATATGTGAAAATACTCTAGCTAACATAGTTTTACCTGTGCCAGGTGGCCCAGAAAGAGCAATATTGTGTCCACCCGCGGCTGCAATTTCTAATCCTCTTTTCGCGCTCTCTTGTCCTCTGATATCACAAAAATCTATGTCATGAATTGTATTTTTATGAATTATCTCTGTCGGCTTTTGAGGTAAAATCTTTGGAGTTTCTTTTTCTATAGGCTTCCCTTTTTTATCGTAATGCACTTTGGAAATATGGTCTATAACTTGCCTCAATGTCTTTGCTCCATATACTGTAATTCCTTTTACGAGTGCCGCTTCTTCTGCATTCATAATTGGAACAAATATTTCTTTATAACCAAGTCTCTTGGCTTGTTCCGTAAGAGGAAGTACTCCTTTAATAGGCTGAAGTTCTCCATTTAAAGAAAGTTCTCCTAAAAATATTTTTCCTTTCGGATCAAAATCAATCTCTTCTGCTGAAAGTAAATAAGCGAGAGCAATTGCTAAATCAAAATATGGACCTTCTTTTTTTAAATCTGCTGGAGATAAGGATATAACTATCTTTTGATTTTGACTTTTAGGAGATTTAAAACCAGAATTCTTCAAAGCCGAACTCATACGATCTTTCGATTCATCCACTGCTTTGTCTGGAAGTCCAACAAGAGTAAAAGAATGTAAAGTATTTTTTGTGATATCAACTTCCACAGTAACAATTTTACCTTTCAGTAAATGTGTCTGGGCAGAATATACTCTAGAGAAACTCATAGATTAGCTCTCTAAATGTTTTTTACAAGTTTGAGCTGCAGGATTTGCTTCCAAGCGTGCCATTTCAATATCTTTTTTACAAACTTCACACCTTCCGAAAGATTCTCGGTTTATCCCTTTCAGTGATTTTAAAATACTATTCAACCTGGGGACTAAGGTTCTTATGACCGAACTTCTGGCTTCAAAGTTTTCAAACCTATCAGCTTTATCATTTTCGTCAGATTCTGGAAATTCTAATTCCTCTGGAGTGGCATCCCATTCTCCTGTTTCTTCGTTTAATTTACCCATATCTTTCATCTGCTCAAGTAAAACATCCCTTTCTTTTTCTAATTTTTCTTTAATTTTTTTCTTGTCTAACATGCCACAATGATAACATTTTAATTTTTCCTAGCAAGCCCGATAGGAAGAGTTGTATTTTTATATAATTTTATGTTACAATACATTTACAATTAAATAGCATTTTATCAAGAGTGGTGGTAGAGAATTGGCTCAATAACCCCACAGCAACCTGTAAAAACAAGGTGCTAACTCCAACCCAAATGGGAAAGATAACTAGTCGTTATATTTCCTGTATTATCAGGAATTTTTTTATGAAAAAAACAGCTGAATTTGTAAGCCCAAAACATTCGGACAAAATCTGTGACTTTATCGCCGATAGTATTTTAGACGCTTATTTAAAAAAGGATAAAAAAAGTCGAACTGCAATTGAAATAATGGGCGGACACAATTTGATAACCATCAATGGCGAAGTAACTTCAAAAAGTAATATAAATATAGAAAAGTTAGTTAGAAAAATTGTCGGACCAAATTACAAAATAATAATCAATATTGTTTTACAAAGTCCAGAAATTGCACATGGAGTGGATAATGGCGGAGCTGGAGATCAAGGAATTATGAAGGGATATGCAACCAATGAGACCCCTCTATATTTACCTCTTGAATATGTTTTAGCTCGTAATTTATGCCAAAAAATATTTTCGGTCTATCCATATGATGGCAAAACACAAGTAACAATAGAAAATGGCAAAGTATTGACCGTGGTCGCCAGTTTTCAAAATACAAAAAATAAAGAACTTTTAAAATTAACTAAAAAAATAATTAAGGCTGATACATATATAATTAATCCCGCGGGAGAATGGACATTGGGAGGGTTTGATGCAGATACAGGGCTCTCTGGTAGAAAATTAATCATTGATAATTATGGACCGCAAATATCGATCGGTGGTGGTTCTTTCTCCGGGAAAGACGCTACAAAAGTTGACCGTTCGGGTGCTTATATGGCACGTTTTGTCGCTAAAAATCTTGTCGCGAATGGTTATGGAAAAGAAGTGCTCGTGTCTGTTGCTTATGCTATCGGTATGGCTGAACCTCTAATGATCGAAGCAAAAAATGAAAAAGGTGAAGATTTATCACAAATTGTTCAGAAAAATTTTGACTTTAAACCACTTGCCATCATAGAAAAACTTAATCTTCGTAAACCAATTTTTAAACAAACTGCCACTTATGGCCACTTTGGCAAAAAAAATCTCCCGTGGGAAAAAATTGAGAAAATAAAATAAAATTTCTACTGCTTCTTTTGAGCAGAAGCGAGGCGGAGCATAATTTCATGTGCGACAGGTTGAGAATCCGTGATAAGAACAGAACCATCGTCAGCAAAAATATACATCATTATTATTTGACCATCTTGACCATAAAGAATACGAGCATTTTTATTTTCCACCACCCCATCTTGAAATTCTTTTGTGAAAAGATAATTTGTGTCTTTTGAAATAGTGACTCCAAAAAATTTGTACATATCAGAAAACATTTTTCCTTCCCAAGCACGGAGAGCATCAAAAATATCCACCGTAGAACGAACTTTCAGTAAAATAAAGAAATCCCCAGCCTTAGGTGAAGTAGACTTCAACCCAGTCAGGACCGCTCCCATCATAAAATCATCATTAACAAAAAGAGTATTATCACCTGGAATAAAATTACTCTTGATTAAGGAGAGGAACCTTCTCAGTCCTACAATTTGCTTATTTTCTGTAAGATAAATTCCTTCCACTCCTCCTGTTTGCACCTTCGTGTTATTCACTTCACTTGAAATAGTCTGCATTATTTCTTCTTTATTCAAAGTAGAAATTTCTAGAAAAGTGCTTTGATCATTAAAAATAATAGGAACAAATTGCTTCTCTACTGTCACTGCATTGTCGTCTTTTTTAAAAACGAAAAAAGATAAGATAAGCAAAGCGATAATTACAAGTAAAAGGCTAATCAGCATAAAAACTTTGTTTTGGGTTGATTCTGGAGATAAATTTTTCTTTTCTTTTTCGTGCTCTTCCTCCCCGTGAATTATTTTTTTTACTAAGCCATCTTTGTTATTTTCAATTACCTCCGCCATATCTTCAGCATAAGTTTCCGCAAATACCTTATTTATTTTATTATTATTTTTTTCCGCCATTAAAAAAATCTTTATCCGCTTCTTTAATAGATAGACCAATTTTCCCTCTTTCTTTATCAATAGAGATAACTTTCACTGGAACAATCATCCCTTCCTTTATTATATCTGATACTCTCTCGACGCGAAATGGTGCTATTTCAGAAATATGCACCATTCCATCCGTGAAAGGATTCAAGGCCACAAAAGCTCCAAAATCAAGAATTTTCATAACCTCACCTTTCAACATTTCCCCCACTTTAAATTCATGAGTCATCTCTTCAACTAATTCTTTTGCTTTTTCAGCTGATCCATCTTTTCCGGTCAAATAAACAGTTCCGTCATCTTCAATGGTTATTTCCGCGCCAGATTTTTCTTTAATTTCTTTGATTGTTTTTCCTCCACCACCAATCACTAAACCAATTTTTTCAGGATTAATTTTAATAATTAAAATCTTTGGTGCGTTTGGAGAAATATTGTCTCGGGATTTTGGAATTTCTTTTTCTAGTCTATCAATAATAACTACCCGTGCAATTTTTCCTTGTCTCATTGCTTCCCCTAATATTTTTATCGATACTCCTTCTACTTTTACATCAAGCTGGATAGCGGTAACACCAATTCTCGTTCCAGCAATTTTGAAATCCATATCACCATGATGATCTTCGGGTCCTTGAATGTCAGTCAAAATTTTGTATTTTGCATCATCTTCAATCATCAAGCCCATCGCTATGCCAGCGACAGGTGCTTTAATTGGCACTCCGCCATCCATCAAGGCGAGAATAGAAGCGCAAATACTTGCTTGTGAAGTAGAACCATTAGAAGCCATTGATTCAGAAACAATTCTCATGGTATATGGAAATTCTGAAACTGAAGGCAGAACCATCGCTAGAGCTTTTTCGGCGAGGGCTCCATGTCCAATTTCTCGGCGATTAGTAAAACCTGATCTTCCTACTTCTCCTCCAGAATAAGGAGGAAAATTATAATGATGCATAAATCTTTTCTCTACTTTCAACTGTAAGCCATCAACTAAATTTCTATCTTCAGGACCACCTAAGGTGAGGACTGAAAGCACATGTGTTCCTCCACGATAAAAAATTCCCGAACCATGTAATTTACTCGAAAATCCTCCGGCTTGAGCATATAAATCACGAAGTTCGTCCATCTTTCTTCCATCAGCTCTTTTGTTTTCTGCTATCGCTTTTTTGTGCAAGATTTCATTTTCTGCATCATCAAACAAATTATCTTCTAAGAAGAAATCGTCTCGGTCTTTGAATTTATCCTGCACCATTTTATTCCACATATTATGCAAATCATCTATTTTCTTTTTGCCTGACTGCGCAGGCAGGCCCGCTTCGCCAAAAAGTGCTTCCTCCATTTTGGGTAAAATATTTTCATTAAATAAAGCCACTGATTCTGGAGAAATTATTTCTTTCTCAATAATTCTTTTTTCTTTACCTATTTCTCCCACTATTTTCTTTTGAAAATTTTCTAGTTTAGTTATTTCAATACTTGCCTTTTCTAAGGCTTCTTCTAATTCTTCTTCCTTGCTCTGACGGGCAGAGGCTTCAATCATATTTATATTTCCATCTTTCCCGCAAACAGTTAGGTCAAACTTATATTGAGTATCCTCATCTATACGCAAAGACTGGGCTGGATTGATGATTAGATTATCGTTATCGTATTTACCAATACGCACACAACCAATAGGACCATTCCATGGAATATTCGAAACAGCTAAAGCGAGAGAGGCTGCATTAACTGCTAAAATCGTCGGATCATTGTCGTCTACCGAAAGAACCGTCACAATGACTTGCACCGCGTGACGAATCGATTGATCAAAAAGTGGACGAAGAGTCCTGTCGATAACTCGACTGGCAAGGATAGCTTCTTCTGAAGGTCTCCCTTCTCGTCTAACAAAACGTGAACCTAAAATTTTTCCAGCTGCATAAAATTTTTCTACATAATCAACTGTCAAATTAAAATATCCTAAACCTTTTTGTTTGTCATGAGACATACAAACAGTGGCCAGAACAATTGTTTCTCCATATTTTAATATTACTGAACCATGAGCTTGTTCAGCTAAATCAGTAAAAATAGCCGTTAATGTTTTTCCGCCAATCTCTACACTATATTCTTTTTTTTGCATATATTCGCCCATTTAAAGGCTAGTTCCCCTCCAGAATAAAGTATTGTTTCACAAAAAAGTGAGACACTATCTCTATCTAAAGGCGAACTTTAATTAACTGATAAACTAAATTTATATTAGCATCTATTGATTAAAATGTAAAAATTATTTCATCCCCATTAAATATTTTCTAGGATTTTCAGACAAATCTACAAAATCATCCACCGCCTCACGGAGTTTCCCAGAAGTTGATTTACCGAATGAAACAACTTCAACTTGCACACCAATAGTCTGTAAATATTCTACCAACGGAACAAAGTCTCCATCCCCAGAAATAATTACCACCGAGTCCAATCGAGGAGACATTTTAATAGCGTCAACGGCAAGACCTACATCCCAATCTGCCTTTTTTGCACCTCCAGCAAATATTTGTAAATCTTTTGTTTTTGTTTCAATCCCAAGTTTAGAAAGTGCTTCAAAAAAATTCTTCTCATCCCCCGCTTCAGTGGTGATAACATAAGCCACTGCCCGCACAAGCTTTCGTCCAGCTACTGCATCTTTCAAAACTGCACCGAAATTAACTCGCGCTTGATATAAATTGCGTGCACTGTGGTATAAATTTTGAGTATCAATAAAAACTCCAACTCTCTGTTCTTTATGTTTTATGACTGTCATATACTTAATTATAGCAGATTTAAAAACTTGTTGCAGGCGTACTTTTTTGAAAGCCTTGCGCAGGCTGACGAGCCGAGCAGTTCGCTGGCGAAGCTTCGCCAGATAGATTGCTTTATAAAAAGTATGCCAAGAAAGAGTTTTAAATCTTCCTTTTTACGCTAGATCCATTTTCTTCATCAAGGCAGTGTAACGAGGCTTACTTTTGCGTTCCAAATATTTCAAATGAGTACGTCTGTCAGCTACCATTTTGATCAACCCTCGACGAGAATGATTGTCTTTTTTATGTTTCTTTAAATGTTTGGCTAATTCTGAAATTTGAACAGACAAAACAGCCACCTGTACCTCTGGAGAGCCTGTATCTTTCTCGTGTATTTGATTTTTCTTTATAACTGCTTGCTTTTTCTTAGTAGCTAACATACTCACAATATTAACACAAAACTGTTATAATTGCAATATGGTCTCTCTTAAACAGCTTAAAACCGAATTTTTGGAATATATTGAAATAGAAAAAGGACGTGCTATTAGAACAATAGAAAATTACGACCATTATTTGACTGTCTTTCTTAATCAAACAAAAATAACCGACCCAAAAGACATTACGGACACCAAGGTCCGAGATTTTCGGATTTGGCTCAATCGCCAGTCAACCGGAAACAACCGTGCCACTGGCAATACTGTAACAAAAAAAACACAAAATTATTATTTAATTGCTCTTCGGACTTTTCTTAAATTTCTCACAAAAAGAAACATCGCTTCTCTACCAGCCGATTACATAGAACTGGCAAAAATCAATGAGAGACAAATTGATATTATTTCACAAGAAGAATTAAAAAGACTTTTACTCGCTCCAGATAAAGAAAGAAACTTAGAAAGAAGGTACCGTGATAAGGCAATTTTAGAAATGCTTTTTTCTACCGGCCTGCGTGTTTCCGAACTGTGCTCACTAAGAAATGATCTGGATTTACACTTAGATGAATTTTCAATTCGTGGCAAAGGTGGCAAGGTCCGCGTGGTTTTTTTATCTGATGAAGCAAAAAAAGCAGTGAGAGATTATTTAGCTTTGAGAAAAGATATGTCTGATGCCCTTTTTGTAAAAGGCAAAGATGAAGTATCAAAAAGTGATGGTCTAACTAGTCGTTCGATTGAAAGAATTGTAAAGAGATATGCCACCATTGCAGGAATATCAAAAAAGGTAACTCCACATGTAATAAGACATTGCTTTGCTACTGACTTACTTTCAAATGGTGCTGACCTTCGTTCTGTCCAAGCAATGCTCGGACATTCTAATATCAATACTACACAAATCTATACACACGTAACAGACAAACAATTAAGAGAAGTACACAAAAAATTTCATAACAAACAGTAAATTTTAAGTTAAGTAAGGATTAATCTCGCTCACCTATTGAAAACTACTTTCTACTTTTTCAGTAGCAACGGCAGTTTCATAAGCTTGTAAAACGCCATTCTTTCTTAACTTTTCAAATTCACTCTTTCCTAGAGTTCGTGCCCCGTGAGTTTTGGAAAGATAATCCGACCCCCACATTATAGTTGCCGTTATGTTTCCTCCATTATCTTTACGGAAGGAGTATCTAATAATATCACCTGCTTCATCTTTAGCTTGAATAATTATAGCACCTGCAACTTCAGGATCTTTTATTGCACCAGTTATTTCTAATTTTTCTACTTTATCTTTTGGAACTTGGCCCTCGACATTAGTATTATTTAATTTTTCTACTTTATCTTTTGGAACTTGCTTCTCGACATTGCTTAAGTTTTTCCCTGGTTCATCATTTATACCCATATATTTTTATATATAAATTAATAATACCTCAATTCTACCCCTCTCCTATAAAAAAACAAGGATATTTGTATTTATCTATAAAAAGGAGTAGTAAAATCAATTTTCAAATTTATGTTAAAATAATAATATGAAAATAATTTCTTGGAACACCAACGGGCTTCGGGCAACAGCAAAACAAGGATTTTTTATTCCCCTATTTAAAAACAGACCAGATATTTTATGTCTACAAGAAACAAAAGCCACTCCAGAACAATTGCCTCCCGAAGTACGAAATATTTCTGGATATTATTCTTACTTTTCACATCCAAAAATTAAGAAAGGATACAGTGGGGTAGCAATTTACACTAAAGAAAAACCGAGAGAAGTTTTTTATGGTATGGGTGTAAAAAAATTAGACAACGAGGGAAGATTGCTTGGTGTAAAATTAAAAAATTGCACCATCATTACTGGATATTTTCCAAATGGTGGCCAAGGACCACATAGATTAAAATATAAATTAGAATTTTACGAAGCTTTTCTAAAATTTATCCTGAAGTTGCGAAAGAATGGCGAAAATGTAATTTTTTGTGGAGATATAAATACAGCCCATGAAGAAATCGACCTTGCCCGCCCGAAAGCTAACGTTGAAAATACTGGTTTCTTGCCCATAGAACGTGCTTGGATTGATAAAGTAATAAAAAATAAATTCATTGATGTATTTAGAAAGTTTTATCCAGAAAAAATTGGCGCTTATACATATTGGGATATCAAAACTCGCGCTAGAGATAGAAATGTCGGCTGGCGTCTTGATTATTTTTTTGCCGATGAAATTTTTTTCAAAGATCTAAAGCCCCGACGAACTTCGTTGTCGGGGTCCCGACCTAAAAGCGTCGGGATAAAAGCCACGGGCATGTTGTCTGATTATTACGGCTCGGACCACTGTCCAATTTGGCTAGAGATTTAAAAGTTTATATTTTAAATATTTTATGCTATATTTTAAGCATGAACCATACAAGATTAGATCAGCTTTCCGATGGAATTTTTGCCATCGTGATGACAATTCTCGTTTTTGATATAAAAGTACCTGTAGTCTGGGGACAAATAAGCAATTTAGACCTTTGGCTCCAGATTGAAAAGTTATTTCCAGTATTGATGAGTTATATTTTAAGCTTTGCTCTACTTTTCACTTATTGGCGAGCACACCATTTTTTTGTTTCTGTTTACGCAAAAAATGTTGACTCTATGCTCACCAACATTAATGCCTTGTTTTTTATGCTCATAAGTTTAATCCCTTTTTCCGCTAGTATTCTTGGAGAATATAACAAAAATGAACTAGCTGTTGTAATCTTTGGCATACATACAATCTTAATCGGCCTTACTTTATACTGGATGCGAAGATATGTATTTTACTCAGAACATATTGTAAATCCTGAAATTCCAAAAAGGGAAATTCGGGGTAGTACTATTCGTACTCTAATGCCAGTGTTCTTCTCGCTTATTGCCATCCCACTTTGTTTCTGGAGCATAAAACTTGCTCTTGTCTTGTTTACTCTAGCTGTTATTTTTAACCTTTCTTCTTATAGCACTACACTTTTTGAAAATATTCTAAAGATGCTTCATCACTTATTTTTTGGAGAAGACGTCAAAGGTCACTTTGCGGATTAAAAAACTATGCAAAAAATTTGTAAAACTTGTAAAAAAGATTTTGAAATAGAGCAAGATGATTTAAATTTTTATGAAAAAATGAAAGCTCCTGCTCCAAACTATTGTCCGGATTGCAGAGTAGCCCGTAGACTTTGTTTTCGTAATGAAAGAACTCTTTATAAAAGAACTTGCAGTAAAAGTGGTAAACCTATCGTTTCCCTTTACCCTCCCAATACCCCTTTCCCTGTTTATGATCAACATATTTGGTGGGGTGATGATTGGGACGGAGTAGATTATGGACAAGACTATGATCCAAGTCGACCATTTTTTGAACAGTGGCTAGAACTTCGAAACAAAGTTCCCCGCATCTCTCTTTTAAATATTGATGGCATAAATAGCGATTATGTAAATAATTCAGAAGATAATAAAAATTGTTACTTAATATTCGGAGCACAAAAAAACGAGGATTCAATGTATGGCCGACTAGTTTATCGAAGTAAATTTGCAATTGACAATGATTTTGTACAAGATTCTGAATTTTTATACGAGTGTATTGATTGTCGAAAATGCTACAACTGCATGTTCTCTGATGGCTGTGAGACAAGTATGGATTTAATCTTTTGTTTTAATTTACGCAATTGTCAAAACTGTATTTTTTCCATCAACTTAAGAAATAAAAGTTATCATATTTTAAACCAACCTGTTTCAAAAGAAGAATATGAGAAAAAGAAAAAAGAAATTTTATCTTCAAATAAAAAATTAGCTGAAGCAAAAAAAGAATATGAAAAATTTAAAAAAGAAGCAATTGTAAAATTTTCACATCAAGTAAAATGTAAAAATGCTACTGGGGATTATATGTATAACTGTCATGACACAACCCATGGTTTTGATGCGGAGAATACAAAAAACTGTAAATATGTAGGGGATACAGAAGGAACTATTGATTGTTGGGATATGAACAACACTTACTATAAGCCAGAATTAAACCTAGATGTAATGGGCACACTCCAAACATATAACATAAAACACTCAGTTTATATGATGTATACAAGTAATTCAGAATATTCAGAAAGTTTACATAATTGTGATAGTTGTTTTGGCTGTCTCGGACTAAAAAAGAAAAAATATTGCATCCTAAACAAGCAATATACTAAAGAAGAATATGAAAAATTAAAAGAAGAGATTATTGAAAATATGAAAAAGGAGGGAGTTTATGGTGATTTTATTCCTCCTTTTGTTAGTGCTTTTGGATATAATGAAACATTAGCCCAAGAATATTTTCCAATAAATGAAAAAGAAGCAAAAGAAAAAGGTTTCAATTGGCAAAGTGAAACTTCTGGCACTTATGGAAAAGAAACAATAAAAGAAGAAAATATGCCGGAAACCATAGAAGAAGTCACTGAAGATATTTTAAATCAAGTTTTAGTCTGTAAAGATTGTAAAAAGAATTTCCGTATCACAAAAGGAGAATTTGATTTCTATAAAAGAATGATTATTCCCCTACCACACAAAGATTTTGAATGTAGAAATCACGATCGAATGAAAAACCGCAATCCTCGTAAACTCTGGCATCGTTCGTGTTTGTGTAAAATAGAAAGTCATATTCACGGTTCCAAAAAATGCGAAAACGAATTTGAAACTGCCTACTCCCCCGACCGAGACGAAAAAGTATATTGCGAACAATGTTATCAGCAGGAGATATATTAGTGAAACTCCTGCCCCGTAGCGAGCTTGCTCTGCTATCGGGGTGTTATCAGCAAGAAATCTACTAAATATTATTTTCTCCTCACCCCATGTTTCTCGTGAAGCTTACTAATTTCTGCTTCTTCTGCTTCTTCTTTTTTTTCTTTTCCTCGCTCCCCTAAGATTTTTAGCTCGTTGTTGCCCAACATATTTAAAGATTTAGCTAACTCTGACAAATGTTCCACTGTATTTTTTTCTGGAGCATCCAAAACTTCTTCCAATAAAGCATTTAAAATCCATCCCATCCGAGGTCCAGGCTTCATACCAAGCTCTTTGATCATAAATTCCCCATTAATTTTAAGCTGACGGGCAGAAATAGGGTCACGAAGAGCTTCTTCTATCATGGCAAAATATTTTCGAAGTCTATAAGGAGTTTCTTTTTTCTTCATGCCTACTCTGTCGCACTCACGGACATTCATTAACAACCAAATGTTTTCCACCCCCACCTTGGTGATAATTCTTCGCACTGCAGAAAGTGTAATTAATTCTGTATCAGAAAAAAACATATGGTTACGTATTAATTTTTCAACTAACTCAATTTCTTTTTTAGGAAATTTTAATCTCTCCATTATTTTTTTCGTCATTCGTGCACCAACAACTTCGTGGCCATAAAATGTATATTTCTTCTTAGAAACAGATTCCGATTCTCTTCGACTTCTTGGTTTCCCAATATCATGAAAAAGGGCTGCAAGCCTTATTTCTAAAAACCAATTCTTATTTGCAGCATGTGAAAGAGCGTGTAGTAAATGATTCCACACATCATAAATATGTTCCCCTCCCTGTTCACAATTTATCCCCTCTTCTAATTCTGGAATTATATTTTTTAACAAATTAAATTTTTGCAACATCACAATTCCACTCGCTGGATTCGATGACATAATTATTTTTACAAACTCATCATGAATTCTTTCTGCCGATATTTTTCTTATTAAATCTGAATTTTTTAAAATACTTTCCGTTGTTTCATATGACACAGAAAAATTAAGCTGGCAAGAAAAGCGCACAGCACGCAACATGCGAAGAGCATCTTCAGCAAAACGGTCATCTGGATTCCCTACCGCTTTTAGTGTCTTATTTTTAATGTCCTTTATGCCATTAAATAAATCAATTAGGTGTCCTTTAGAACTAAGAGCTATCGAGTTTATTGTAAAATCACGCCTTTTAAGGTCGTCTTCTAGATTATCACTAAACTTTATCTCGTCTGGATGTCTAAAATCACTATATTTTGCCTCAATTCTATAAGGAGTTACCTCAATAATCTTATATTTGGATGTTCCCTCCATTTCGGCGGGCAAATCTTGTGAAACGTCTCCTGCCAATGTTTCACGCGAAACATCCTGAGTCTCCCCAAATAGTGGAACACATACCCCAACTGTTCCGAAAGTATTTTCATAAACTGTCTTTTCAAAAAGACTAATAATTTGTTCTGGTTTAGCGTTGGTTGTAATGTCCCAATCCTTTGGTTCTTTATCTCTTTCGGTTCCACTCAGGATCTCTGACATTAAAAGATCACGAACACATCCACCAACTAAGTATGCCTCAAAACCAGCTTCTTCAAGCGTATCTGTTACATGTGAAACTTCTTTGGGGATTTTTGATATTAAATTTTTAGTATTTTGTTCCACTGTTACTTTGTGCACCCGGGGGGAGTCGAACCCTCAACGACCGCTTCGAAGGCGGGTATGATATCCATTTCACTACGGGTGCAAAATTATTTAATAATCTAACAATTATATACTATTATATTTATTTTACAAAGCGAACCCTTGTGATATACTTATACAGTATGAGACACGACCAACCAAAAGCATTTGAATTAAGAAAACAGGGTAAAACTTACAGGGAAATTGAGGCCTTACTTGATGTTTCACGAAGTACACTTTGTGATTGGTTTAAAAATGAAACTTGGTCAAAACATATTAAAAAAACAAACACAGAAAAACAAATAAAAATTAGTAAAACACATCTAGAAAAATTAAATGAGGGACGCAGAATAATGTTGGAAAAAAAGTATAAAAGAGTAGAAGAAGATGCAAAAAAAGAATTTGAAATATACAAAAACGACCCCTTGTTCATGGCAGGATTAATGGTTTATGCTGGTGAGGGAGATAAAACCAATAGATTTAACATAAAATTAGCTAATTCTGAATTCTATTTACACCTAGTATTTATAAGGTTTTCTGAGAAATTTCTTAAAATTGGACGTGACAAAATAAAGGTTTGGTTGTTGTTGTATCCAGATCATGTAATAGAAGATTGCATTAAAGTTTGGTCTGAAAAATTAAGTATTAATAGATTAAATTTCAATAAATCCCAAGTAATAATAGGAAAATCAAAGTTAAGAAAATTGCAATACGGAGTTGGAAATAGTATAATATCTAACACAAGCTTAAAGAAAAAAATGATGAAATGGCTTGAACTTTGTAAAGAAAATTTTAAATAAAAAGCGGTCATGGTTTAATGGTAGAACAGGTCCTTGCCAAGGATCAGATTCGGGTCCGATTCCCGGTGGCCGCACATTAAATTTTTGATGTCTCTTAGTTAAACCTTTACGATATAAAGTTTTTATTAAATATGTGGATAACTATGTTAGTAGTGTTCATAAAGGACACAATAAAAAATTGTCTTTTATTATGCTTTTTTATAAAATAGCTTGTAAAATAAGGATATTTCAGTAAAAGACATTAAAATTTGATAAATGTTTCACGTGAAACATGTTCCATGTGAAACTAACATTTTTCTTATAAAACCTTGTAAAATTAAGATTTAATATTGGTAAAATTAAAATGCCAAAAGTATTTACATCAAAAACACAAAAAATAGGGGAGATTGGCGAAAACATTGCAGTAAAGTTTCTCGTGAAACATAATTTTTCAATATTAGATCGAAATTATACTAAAAAATGGGGTGAAATAGATATAATAGCTGAAAAAGCTAATAAATTATACTTTATTGAGGTAAAATCAGTTGCCTGTGAAACCTTAAACAATGTTTTACCTGCCTCAATTAGACAAGGCGGGCATGAAATATCTGATCCTAGACCTGAAGACAACATGCATCCGTGGAAATTAAAACGTTTATCACGAACAATTCAAACTTATCTTTTGTCTGAAAAAATATCGGATGATAAAGAATGGCAAATAGATTTATTGGTTGTATTTCTTGATATAAAAAACAAAAAAGCAAGAATAAAAGTGGTCAATGATATTATTTTGTGATATATTAAACCAGCGAAAGCGGGTTGTAGTATACCGGTAGTACAAGTGCTTATAGTGAGAGCATTTAGACTATTGTCGGTAAGTGTTTTTCAAAATTTATATAATTTTCGGGCTGTAGTATACCGGTAGTACAAGTGCTTTGGGAGCATTTAGACTGGGTTCAATTCCCAGCAGCCCGACCCTTCAGTAAATTCAGGATTTGTGACATTGCGGGATTAGTTTAATGGTAAAACGTCAGTTTTCCAAACTGAGGTTGGGAGTTCGATTCTCCCATCCCGCACATGATTATATTCATAGCTATTGCAACATTAGTTTCCACATTCTTGGGTGGAATGTTCGCTTTGCGTTTCAAAGATAAACTACATTTAATTTTAGGATTCTCGGCTGGAGCAGTTATTGGTGTAGCATTTTTTGATTTATTGCCTGAAGCATTAGAACTAGGAGGAGGAAGTTATGATCTTAGTTTGATTACCTCCATTACCGCTCTTGGTTTCGTAATTTATATGATTTTAGATAGACTCTTTTTCTTTCATTCACACTGTGACCATAATGATGAGGGGTGTAATCCAAATAAAAGGGGATTGCTTGGAGCTGGAAGTTTATCTGCGCATAGTTTTCTAGATGGGGCTGCTATCGGTTTAGCTTTCCAAGTATCAAGCGCTGTTGGTGCTATCGTAGCTGTTGCTGTATTAGTTCATGATTTTTCTGATGGAATAAATACAGTTAATATGATCTTAAAAAATTCTGGTACAAAAAAACAAGCTTTTAGCTGGCTGTTAGTTGACGCCATTGCTCCAGTCTTGGGAATAACTTCTACTTTATTTTTTTCAGTATCAGAATCAACCTTAGGGATAATTCTTGCTTTATTTACTGGATTTTTCTTGTACATAGGAGCATCTGATTTACTACCAGAAAGCCACCACAATCATCCCACTATGTGGACTACAGTAGCTACTATATTAGGAGTGGTTGTTTTATTTGGAGCAATTCATCTCGCTGGAATTTAAATATCTTTAGAATATAATTTTTGTAGGGGTTTCGAGGCTGACGAGCCGAGAACTTCAGGATTTTTCAAGCTTCGAAAAATCCGTACCGGAAAAAGTTATATTCTAAAGAATTTTAATTTGCCCAAGATCCATCTGCCCCTGGATTCCTTGCTCCATGAACTTCAAAGTGTAGGTGTGCGCCAGTAGAATGTCCGGCATAAGGAGTCCCAGGGACACCTCCAGAAGATGCAATTACTTCACCTTGAGAAACACTTTCTCCGGTATAGGTAGACAACTTGGATAAATGAGCATAAAGAGTTGATGTTCCATTTGGGTGAGAAATAATTACTAATCCTCCGAACCCTCCATTGTATCCAAGTCTAGCAAGAGTAACAGTACCAGAAGCAGCCGCGTGAACAGAAGTTCCTCTGGGGATAGCGAGATCTACCGCATTATTGTCATGAATACCTTGGCTTTTTCTATAGCCTGGTACAGGATTTACATAATACCCAGCAAGATTCTTGATAGGATGCTTTTGATAATATTGATTATCTTTTACGGTGCTTGCCTTTGTGTCCTTGACGGGAATACCACTTTCTTCAGATTTTGAGGCATTCGGAACAATAAGCGTATCACCAACGGCTAGTTTGGTATCCTCAGTAACATCATTGTTTTGAATAATGTCATTTACGTCCACTTTATAAAGCTTGGCAATACTCTGTAAGGTTTGACCTTTAGTAACTGTATGTTCAAGCCCAGAAATAGGTAAAATCAAAAGGACATCGCCTGTCGTAAGTTTATCTCCCTTTTTCATGTCATTAGCCCAAAGAATAGTATCTACCGAAACATCAAACATTTTAGCGATAGTGGCAATATTATCTCCCGGCCTAACTACATAAACACTTGTGTCTCCTGAAGAAGCAGAGACATCTTGCCCGCCCGAAAGACCAGTTGCTGGAACAAGGGCAGTACCACTATCATCGGTAATAGTTACTGAATCATCATTATTTTTACCATCTGTAACTTGATTAGAATCACTAACTTGAAGCGCATAAGCTTGGCCACCACCAAAGATAGAAGAAAGGAAATCTGCTTGAGCTACTCTGGCAGACATAAAAAGAGTCCCAAGCAATAAAGAAGAGGCTAAAGTAGATCTAAATATTTTGCTAACTGTTTTAGTTGAACGTTTTATAAAACAAACTAAATATCGCAAGATTTCCTTTTCTAGCCTTTTATTATAAAGGTAGAATCACAGGACGACCTGTATTGTGCTGCATTCGCCAACTGGCGATAAAGGTTCTCACGATGGTTACTGTCTTCTCTAGCCTTCAGTCAATTTGCTCTGTACCTCTCTTCAGGACTATGCCCAGAAGTGAGATTTCTCTACTGCTGGGTACCCCTCCAAGATATCGCAAAAATGGTCAAAAGTCAATCGGACAAGAACCACCTGTGGATAAACCACACACCTAAAAAATTGTTAAAATCTTACTATTGGGTATAATATGAATACTATGAATGAAACAGAACGTCTCCTAAGAGCAATAAGAGGAGAAATAAATCCCAAAGATCCTAATATTATAGATGTTATCCCAGAAGAAGTTGAAGAAGAAACAAAAGAGACCTATGAAGAAGAGCCAGAACAGCAATATAATAAAGAACGTGCACAAAAAGAAGTAACAGATTTTATTACTGAAATGGATTTGGGTCCCTTTCTTACAAAAGAATTTGAAACTTTAAATAATGCACAAAAACTAAAAATAATTCGAGATCTCAAGCGCAGAATTGTTGACCTTGTAAAATCAGACGCACAAACACAATATTCTGAAGACATAAAAGAAAAAGGAGCAATAGCAAAAATAAGAACATCCCTAAATAAAGAATCAGAAACAAAAAACTTTGAAATAAAAGCTTTCGAAACAATCAAAAATACAGAAGAAGGGAAAAAACTAATAGTTGAAAATTTGGCACAACTTACAGAGATGACAAAGGATAGAGAGGTTTCTATAAATAATAATAAACTAGAAATTGCTTTTATTAATCCAGATAAAGCTTCTAGCGAGATAGAAAAAATAATTATTATAAATTTCAATACTGCGGCAAATAATTTTCGAAAAATACCCTATGAATGGAGTCAAGAGAAAGCTAAATTAAAATTAGGAAGTATGGAAATAGGGGTTAAGCATAGAAAAGAATACGAAAAAACTAAAGCTGAATATGAAAAAGCAAGAAATGAACTTTTAAAAATAAAGGAAAATGAAAAAGGAAAAGGGTCTGCAATAATAGAATTCTTACAGTTGGATAACCTAATTAAAATGGACCAGCTAATAAACACACATCCTGAATTTGAAGCAGAACTGGCCCATTTATCAAAAAATGAAAAAAGTGACAACTGGCTTGCCCAAGGAAAAGATGTTTTGAATATGGCTGGAGGGAAAGGAGCTATAAATAAAGCTATATTTGCTGGAGGTTATGGTGCAAGATGGTTATCAAAAAGTTTAGCTTTTGCTTCAGGGGTAAATATTATGACAGGAGTAGCTACTGTTGCTGTAGGTGGAGTAATAGGAGGAATCAGAGGTCGTTTTCGCGGGAAAGAAACCCTAGAAGAAAGACAAAAAGAAGCTAGGCATGGGAAAAAAGATACTAGTAAAGAAAAAATTGTAACTACGGATGCAACGCATTTAAATAAACGTTTAGAAAAATTAATTCAAGAAATAAAAAATACTACTAATAAAGACGAACGAAAAGAAGAACACGCAGAAAAACTTAGTATGTTGTCTGTAAGAATAGAGCACACTTTAGGTAAAATAGAAAAAGGACAAGTAAATTTTGGAGATTCTAAGTCGTCTCTTGTGAATGAATATAATTTAGTAAATAATTTAAATGAAGCATTGGTTTTAAGAGAAACAATGTCTGAAAAAACAAATGTGGAATTAAAAACAAGAATTAATCTTCTATTAGCTAGAAAAGGTAGCAATCTAGCTGAAAAAACTTCTGAAGCACAAAGAGAATTTATTTACAAACAAACACGAAATGGTGCATTACTAGGAGCTGGACTAGCAACTGCTGGTTATGCTTTGAGGTATGTTGGAGAACATTTAGGCTGGTGGGGAGTTCATGGAAATATGCCAAAAAGTGGAGTTGCTCAACCTGATGCTACTGGTGCTCCGAAAAATTTCTCAAATGTGCCTCCTACTACTTCACCTGAATCTGCTAATGTAGCTACTCCAGAAACTCTAACTCCTCCAAATGCAAACGCAGTAGTATATCAAGGTCAAGGAGTGGAGCATACATTCATAAAACAAATAGATGCTAATCCAAAATTAGCCGAACAATTAGGATTTAAGGGAGACACAAGTGATACAGCGGCTTTGCATAAATTCGCAGGACAAGAAGCTCATAAAATAGCTGATAAGATGGGTTATATTGGGGAAAATGGGCAAGAAGTTCGCATAACAGAAGCAAATAAAATAGCTTTTGAACTTAAAGTGGAAAATGGACACCCAGTAGTTATAGAAAAAACACTTGATGGGAAAATAATTGAAACATATGATAAAGAAGAAGGGTATGAATTTGGGAAAAACCCAAATAACCAATATGAAAAAATAAGCACAGCTCACCACCAACCAGAACAAGTTGTACAAGAACATCATACTACTCCACCTACTGAACCAGAAAAAGTTAAAGCGCCAAGCATAAAGACTGCAGATCAAATAGAAAAAGAAATAGATGATAAATTTAATGAAGCTGAAAAATTAAAAGCAACACAGGGTGTTGCGGGAACAGAAAAGCCCAATCTTGCCAATAACATAAAAACACCTCATCTAGGTTCTCAAGTTGTACATGTAGGCACAGCCCATGAGATTGGAACTAAAGCATATACGGGAAATGATGTAGCATATACTGGAAGTGAAGCCTATACTGGGGGTAATTATTATGGAAATCAAACATCTATATTTAATGGAGAAAGATATTATCTTAATGAAGCTGGTCAATTTCATGATGCATATGGTAAACCATATTTTCCTGAACTTACAACAGATGAAAATGTTATTTTACAAAAATATCCGGTATTTGCAGATAATCCTTTCAATTTACCTGGGAAGGAATTAATAAAAGCTTATGATGCCAGCCTTGGAGATATGAATCATTTATTTGGAAACGAACCAGCAACCTGGAGTAGGTTGGGTGCCTTAAAAGCAACCAAGATTCTAGAATACACAAACGAAACAAATATTGATGCCACAACGAAACGTTTCTCAGATTATTTAAATTTACTTAAAAATTTCAGCGAACTTAAACCTAAAGCAGGGTTCCTTGGAGTAGGAACTGAGAATAGTGGACATTACATATGCCGCGCTTTGCAAAAACTAGTGGCAGATGGAAAATTAGAAATATTTGAAGAAAGTCTAAGAAAATAAATTCGTGTTATATTAGATGCGTGGCTATAGACGAACAGCATTTAAAAGGTCTCAATAAGGAGCAAAAAGAGGCAGCACTTCATGTGAAGGGTCCACTTTTGATTGTGGCTGGAGCGGGAGCGGGAAAAACAAAGACTATTACGCATCGAATTGTCAATCTAATAAAAAATGGAGTTTCGCCTGATAAAATTTTAGCGGTCACGTTCACCAACAAAGCAGCTAAAGAAATGCGCGAGAGAATTATCGGAGAAATCCAAAAAAATGCCAAAGGACAAGATAAAATTCCTTTCGTCAGCACCTTCCACTCTTTGGGAGTCTATATTATAAAAGAAAATGCACAACTTTTAGGTTTAACAAAATATTTTACTATTTTAGACGAAAATGATACCACCACTCTGATAAAGAATATCTTAAAAGAGCTTAGCTTAGACCCGAAACAATATGATCCAAAAAAAATCAAAAATATAATTTCCCGAGAAAAAGGAAAGTTTGTATATTTAGCGGATTATGTAGAAAGGGAAGAGGGAGGAGGAAATTCTTTGGGGAAAATTGTGGCTCAAGTTTGGAATTTATATGAAAAACAAAAGACAAAAGAGAATGCATTAGATTTTGATGATCTGTTGTTAAAGACTACAAAATTATTAAAAGAAAACAAAGAGATAAGAAAAATTTATCAAGAAAGATGGGAATATATACACATCGATGAATATCAAGACACAAATGAAGTGCAGTATTTGATGTCTAAATTACTAACAAATACTAATAGAAATATTTGCGTGGTGGGTGATGCAGATCAAAATATCTATTCTTGGCGCGGAGCAAATTTGAAAAATATTTTAAATTTTGAAAAAGATTATCCAAATGCAAAAATAATTTTACTGGAACAAAATTACAGATCTACAAAAAATATTTTAGAAGCAGCCAATGTGGTAATCAAGAAAAATAAATATAGACCAGATAAAAATTTATTTACAAACAATGTGGAAGGGGAGAAGATAGGCTTATATGAAGCACTCGACGAAACAGACGAAGGAGAATTCGTCGCAACAAAAATTCTAGAAATACTAGACAAAGGAGAGGATTTGCTTTTGAGGGGTGTCTCACAGGCCGACGGGCCGAGAGGCAGCGCTGTGCCAGTAGGCACAGACAGCGACCCCACAAAAGTAACATCCTCTCATTTGTTTGAAATAGCAATTCTTTATCGTGCAAATTTTCAGTCCAGAGTTTTGGAAGAAGCGATGCTTCGGTATAATATCCCATATCAAGTTTTAGGTGTTAAATTTTTTGAAAGAAAAGAAATTAAAGATACTTTAGCCTATTTACGAGCAGCTCTAAACCCCGATAGTTTATCTGATATAAAAAGAATAATAAATTTCCCAGCACGAGGCATCGGAAAAGTAACTTTAATGAAAATTTTTTCTGGACAAAGAGAAACCTTGCCGATAAAAATGCAAATAAAAATTAATAATTTTTATAAAATACTCGAAGAGATAAAAGAAAAAATATCCAGACAAGATGAACAAAAACAAGGTTTAAAGACAAGCGAGATAATAAAATTTGTAGTTAAAAAGTCCGGGATTGAACAAGAACTTTCTGCTGGAACCGAAGAAGATATGGAGAGATTAGAAAACATCAAAGAGCTCGCCACCCTTGCACTCAAATATGACAATCTAACAAGTGGAACAGGAGTAGAAAAACTTTTAGAAGATGCGTCACTAGCATCAGATCAAGATTCATTAATGATTAATCAAGAAAAAAAAGAAAAAGTAAACGCTATAAAACTTATGACCGTCCATGCTTCAAAAGGACTTGAATTTAAATATGTTTTTATTACAGGATTAGAAGATGGACTTTTCCCACACGAAAGACAAAATGAAAATAAAGCAAATGAAGACGACGAGGAAGAACGCAGACTTTTTTATGTGGCACTCACTCGCGCTAAAGAAAAATTATTTTTGTCATTTGCAAATTTCCGGACTATTTTTGGATCACGCCAGATAAATACACCATCAGAATTTATTTCAGATATTCCAGCTGATATTTTAAAAAAAGAAGGTGAGGCCAGTGGAATAAAAACAATTTACTTATAAAGTATTAAAGTTTGGCTTTATATTATAAATAAGTTAAACTTATCTTTATATGAGCATAAAAGCCATTCAACTTCTGAAAAATTTCAAAACAAGATTCGATCCTTCTCTGCAAAACTATTTTGAAGAAAAAATTCATCAAGCTGGCAAAATTGACTCAACCACTAAAGAAGCGATAGAAATGATTAGAGACTACACTCTGGCTGGAGGAAAAAGAATCAGGCCAGCTTTTTTATATTACAGCTATCTAGCCACAGGCGGTAAAAACTATAGAGAAATTTTTAAAATTTCAATGGGAAGCGAACTTCTTCATTCTTTTGCTTTAATTCATGACGATATTATAGACAAAGATCCTGTCCGACATGGTAGAGATACAATCCATGAGGAATATAAAAAAAATGCCAATAAATATAATCATAAAAAAGATAAAACTCATTTCGGAAATTCTATGGCCATAATCTCTGGCGATATGGCTAGCTCTATGGCGCGTGATATTATTTTTAATACGAACTTCAAAGATGATGTTAAATTAAAATTTCTTAAAAAACTTGAAAACATTATATTCTCGACTTGTTCTGGAGAAATACTTGATATTACAATGAGTTATCAAGACAAAACAACAGAAAAACAAATCCTCAAAATGTACGAGATGAAGACAGCTTTTTATACTTTTGAAGGACCAATTAATTTGGGATGTATTTTAGCTGAAGCTGATAAATCATATTTAGATTTATTTTATAAATTTGCCCTACCTTTAGGAAAAGCTTTCCAAATAAAAGATGATATTTTAGGGATTTTTGGAAATGAAAAAGAAATTGGCAAGACCGTCGGATCTGATATTACTGAAGGCAAAAAAACACTTTTAGTTTTGAAAGCCCTAGAAAAAGGAAACGGGAAACAAAAAAGGTTCATCAAAAAATGTTTAAATAATAAAAATATTTCAAAAAAAGAAATTGAAGAATTCAGAAAGGTTATTAGAGAAACTGGCTCTTTGGAATATTCTGAAAAACTAGCAAAAAGTTTTGCTGAAGAAGCTCTAATTGCTCTGACAAAAATTAATTTTAAAAACAAAGAGGCTAAAGAATTTTTTACTGGAATTGTAAATTACATTATTGATCGAAAAGTGTAAATATCCCTAGTCTATGATATAGTTTTTCTATGGAAAAATTGCGCTTGTATGCAAATTCTGTCCCGATAACTTTTAATTCTTGGATTGCTTCTTTTGTTGGGATTGTATTGATCAGAGCTCTATTAGAGCAGTTTTCAAATTTTAAACCAGGAGAATTTATTCTGATTAATCTATCCAGTATCATTCATTTTAATATATTTTTTCTTACTACTATTGTTGGCTTAATGGTTATTTTAATGTTTTTTGCCAAAACAAGTCTAAAAGAAGTGTCAGTAATTTGTCTTTTAGGATTTTTCGTAATTTGGATTCCTCCAATTATTGATTTAATTTTTGGCGGAGTGGGTGGACACCCAATAAATTATCTTTTCGTAACTGGAAAAGACTTACTGCTTCAGTTTGGGACATATTTTTTTAGCGGAAAGATAAACTCTGGGGTAACTCTTGGAATGAAAATTGAAGGAATCATTGGAGGTATTTTTTGTTGTGTTTACGTGTACAAAGTTACAAAAAATTTTCTTCGGGCTCTGGGAGCAACTTTTGCTTTTTATGTTTTTGTACTTTTCCTTGGCTCAATTCCTTCATTAATAGCTTTATTCTTACCAAACCAAAATGGACCAGCTTTTTCAGTCGTACAATCAATCATTTCATCACACATAATTCAAAATAATCTTGATCCAAATTTCACAGCAACCAACCAAGGACTAATTGAATTCGCTTTTAATAAAACAATGATTGGTTTTAACACCATCATAGCTATATTAGCTACCCTTTCTTTTTTCTTTCTTGGTGCTAGAAAAAAATTAATAGCTTTACTAAAAAACAGCCGATTGGAAAGACTATTTTATTTTTTTCTTTTATCCATATTTGGCGTGGTTTTGGCTCATGGCACCTGGTCAACAAACTGGATTGATATTCAGAGTTATATATTAGCGACCATAACACTTATTTGTGCTGGAATGTTTAGTATTTGTCAAAATGATATACAAGATGAAGTAATTGATACTGTATCAAATAAAAATCGTCCATTAATTACAAAAGATTTATCAAAAAATGACCTAGAGATAGCTTCAAAAATATTTCTAATCTTTGCATTATTATCAGCTTATGCATCTAGCCTTTATATATTATTTTTTACCTGCCTAGGACTTTCTATTTATTTTATTTATTCCAATCCGCCCTTAAGACTAAAAAGATTCGTCATCTTAAATTCCAGCCTAGTTGGACTTGCTTGTTTATCAGCTGTTTTAGGAGGATTTTTCTTAGTAAGTCCTAATAAAGCTATCACTGCTTTCCCGTTTGGTCTGGCTGTAGCTATTGTTATTTTCCATATTGCAGTTTCTAATATTCGTGATATTAAAGATTTTGAAGGAGATCGTGTCGCTCGTATAAAAACCATTCCTACTTTATTGGGATTAAAAAAATCTAAAAAATTAATTGCTGGAATTATTTGTTTTTTCTTTCTTTTAATTCCATGGTATTTTCACATTCCATTCCTTTTTGTTCCATCTATCATAGCTTCCATCCTTTCTTGGTATTTCATTAATGAAGAAAATTATAAAGAATGGAAAGCGTTTGTGGTTTATATGATCTATCTTATTTTAATTATAGGCACTATTGCATTCCAATAATTATATTTATGCACAGAGCTAAAAAATCACTGGGGCAAAATTTTTTAAAGTCAGAAATTGCTTTAAAGAAAATTGCGGAAGTTGGGGAAATAAAAAAAGATGATGTAATTTTAGAAATTGGACCAGGAAAAGGAGCACTCACAGAAAAACTTTTAGAGCAATCCAATCTCGTCATCGCAGTAGAAAAAGACCGTGAACTTTTTGAATTTTTAAAAACAAAATTTGAAAAAGAAATTTTAGAAAAAAAATTAATTTTAATAAATGATGATATTTTAAAATTCGACCCCCTCTTAATCTCCCCCTTAGCAGGGGGAGAAAATATTCCCATGACAAGGAAGGCTAGAGGGGTTCACTATAAAATCATCGCCAATATTCCTTATAATATTACTGGTGCAATTTTAAAAAAATTTTTAACAATAGAAGCACAACCAGAAAGGATGATTCTAATGGTGCAACACGAAGTAGCAAAAAGAATAGTGGCTCGTGATAATAAAGAAAGTATTCTGTCTATTTCAGTCAAAGCTTACGGGGAGCCAAAAATTATTGCAAAAGTTGATAAAAGATATTTTTCACCCAGCCCCAAGGTTGATTCAGCTATTATTGCCATAAAAAATATTTCTCGAAAGACTTTTAAGGAAAACAACATTGATGAGGAAAGATTTTGGGGAATAGTCAAAGCTGGCTTTGCTCATAAAAGAAAAAAGCTCTCCTCAAATCTAAAAAATAGAGGAATTTCTACTTCAGAGACCTTAAAAAACAAAAGAGCAGAAGATTTAACTCTTTCTGGCTGGATTGCCCTCTCTAAAAGCTAGTTTCTTTTTAAAAGAGATGTTATAATTAACTCATAATTAAAAATATTTGGGAAAAACATAAAAGGATAATTTTAATTGCCTTTGCAGTGCTTTTTCTTGTTACCCTTTTTTTAATAAGAGATACATCTATCTTTAAAAATACTCTCAAATTCGTTCAAAGCAACCAAAACAATGGATTAATGGCTTTTGACAACGCAACCATAGAAGACTCAGTAAACAAAGATTCCAATGGTAATGGAATACCAGATTGGGAGGAATCCTTGTATGGACTTGATCCAACTAAAAAAGAAACAACTCCTGGAATACCAAACAGCACAGTCATCAGTAAATTACAAGCTGGGGAAGAGGGAAATACAGGAAAAATAAATGGAGATATTACTTCCACAGAACCAGAAAAACTAACTAAAACCGAACAATTTTCTAGAGAGCTTTTCGCCACTGTAGCTGCCGAAAGCCAAACTGGAACAATGGATCAAACTACAGTAGACGCATTAGGAGCTTCTTTGGCTGAAAAAATTGGGACTCCTGTTGTTCGAAAAGTCTTTACAACCTCTGATCTCAAAATAATCAACGATGACAGTACCTCAACTATCATAAGTTATTTAAATGCAATGAATAAAATTCAAAATAAATATCCAATGAAGGAAGATTTGATGTCTGTCCTGCAAAAGGCCGTGGCGGATGAAAATAATGTAGATCTTTCAGCCTTAGCAAAACTAGACTTAGTAATTAACCCCATGCAAAGTGGAATAGAAGAGGGATTAAAACTAAATGTACCCCAATCTCTAACTCAGCTACATCTTGATTGTTTAAATGGACTAGAAAGGGTGCTGGAGAATCTGAATGATATAAAGCTTTTTGACACTGACCCCATCGTGGCCATGGGAGCCATTAATCAATTGGACAAAAATATTACCTCATTAGAATCAGCTGTTACAAAACTTCAAAATGCAATTATCCCCAAATTATTATTGAAAAATTAAATCCAATAGTAGAGTAGAAGCAAAAAGCTTCACTCCTGGGTAAATAAAAGATATAATACAAACAAAATGACAGTCAGTAATAAAACAAAAAAATTCATCTCTGGTCTTTTAATTATTTTGATATTATTACCCTCTGTTTTGTTGTCTTTCCCAAAAACAGGATACGCTGTTTGGGGGGCAGGAGATGTTGGAACTAACCCAATAGGAGATTTTTCAACTTCCTCAATCGCAGCAAGTTCGCTGGAATTATTAGCTACAAGTTTAAAAGATCTCGCACTAAAATATCAAGATCAAGCCCAAAAAATACTTCAAGAATTAGCTAAAGCAGTGGCAAAAAAAGTTTTGGCAGAAATGACCAAGTCTACTATAAACTGGATAAATTCTGATTTTCATGGATCCCCACTTTTCTTAACAAATCCTCAGTCTTTCTTTGGTGATATAGCTAAATCTCAATTAAAAAACATAGTAAATACCTATGGCTATAACAACCTACTCTATCCTTTTGGCAAGCAATTCGCGCTAGATGCAATCAATCTTTATAAAACTACCCAAGAAAATAATGCCACATATACTTTAAGTAATGTTATGAATTCAGCACAACTTAACAGTTATAGAAATGACTTTAGTTATGGAGGGTGGAATGGATTTCTAACTAACACTCAATATCCACAAAATAATGTATTAGGATTTCAAATGATAGCAACTCAACAACTTGCCAATGATGTTAGAGGCACTCAACAATCCGCTGCCGAAGGAGTCAAAGGTCTCCTTGCGCAAGGAGCGGGCTTTTTATCTCCACAAAAATGTGCAACCAATCCGAAATTTAATAATGGTACAAATGAATTTACACAACCAAGTTTTGATGATGCTGCATTTTACCAAAAAGAACCCCAACCAGCATTAACAGGTGATGCAACGAAAGACAGCGCCAACCTAGCAAAATGGAATGCCGACTATGATGCAACAAAAAAAACCTGGACAGACGCAAATACTTGTCCACCAAAAAAAGATGGGACAAGTGGCTTTGAAAACACTACTCCGGGTTCAGTTGCTGCTAATTCTATAATGACTGCTATAAATTCACCGTTCTTAACAACAGCCCTTGATGGAGCAGTAGGCAATAGTTTGTCTGCTGTCTTTGATGCTCTGATAAGTCACTACTTAGATAAAGGCTTAAGTGCGCTCTCAAGCACAATAAATCCTGCCCCCGTAACAGATGATTGGAGTTATAATGGCCAAACTGTTGGTAGCCCATTGGACGCAGGCACAGGCACCAACTCAACTGATAATTGGAATGGGGGTCCAGACCAACCAATTGTCTTAAGTGACTTTAAGAACACAGTAAACCAAGGGATAAACAGTTTAAACACAGAAATCAGATTAATGTATAACGAGGATCCTGTAAATCCTGGCATATATCAATACTATAGTAAAGTTTGGCCCGAGGCACAGAAACTTGATGAATGTATTCCCGGTCCAGATGTTATAGGACTAAAAGACAGAGTTGACGCAGAAGTTACCAAGGCACGAGCAGATGTTCAAACAAAAGCAAGTGGTTTTTTGAGTATTGTTACTGGTGGTACCAACCAAGACGAAGTAGATTCAATTATAAAAGAATTAACTTCCGCTATGAAATTTTTCAAGGCTTGGATAGATAATAAAATGATGCCTGAACTTCCAAGTTCATTAGCATATATAGATGCAGTAAACAGTATTACAAAATTGTCTCAAGGAATGGACCAACTAAATAGTGATAGAATGGCCAAAAATACTGCTCTAGCAAGACTGCAAGCAATTAAAACAAATTTGGATCTTAAATTTCCTACAAATACCCAACCAGACACAGGTTCAGCGGAAGAACAAACTCTAGTATCAATCTGGAAACAATATCAAGGAGCAAGCACTGACTTGTCTAATACAAATACCATAGAAAATACACGAAATAAATTATCTGAAGTAAAAGACATGTATAACAATTTTGTTAGTTTGTTGGATATAAACAATCCCCTTTCTTGCCCAGCAGAAAGAGCCGCCAAGGGTTGGAGTAATCCTGGTGGGCCAAGTGCTACCTGGAAAAACCCTAGCCCTAGTGGACCAACCGTAGATAATGGTAAAACAGAAGAAGCATTATTCTGTAGTTTGCCAAGTAGTGGTGGGTATTCTCATCCATACTTTGGGAATAGTAATGTTACCTATCCAGAGATACCATTAGTAAATCCAGCAAATAATGGACAGAATGGATTGCAATATAAAACTGTGACTATTGCATCACTTTTGAAATCTGTTGCTTTCAGCTTTACTCTTGGTGGTGGTTTTATACCCGGAAACCCTTTGGAAGATGCATCGTGGGTCCCAGAAATTAATTGCAATAATATTTTTAATGCAAGAGCATCAGATTATAAAGGAGACTTACCTGGAAACCTAAACGAGACACCTCTTCATGTGGGTGACACAGAAACATTAGGTAATTGTAGGTACATCAATGGAGTTATTGACACAGATTTAACCAAATACCAATGTACTCAAAATTCCGGAACTTGGGGACCATTAGAACCACTCGGGACTTGCACAATACAACTACCTAACCAAACAACACTACCTACGACCCTACCAATACCCAATACATTACAATCGGAATGTAAAAAAGCTACTGGAGTATGGTTAGCAAATTAGAATTTAAAAAGAGTTTTTGCTATATATTCTTGTCCCGTACTGAATTTTTGATTAAGAGATATTTAAAAAAATGATAAAAGATTTAATAAACCAAAATTCTACTACCAGAAATTCAAAATCAGAAACTACCCCAATAGTAGAGCAACATTCACTATGGGGCAAGCAGAGTAAAATTTTAGTATTGGGAATAATCCTGCTTATCGTCTTCGTTGGACTTTTTAGTCCAGTGAGAAAAGCAAGTGCAAGTGAATACACACAGTGTATAACAGATCAAACTGTTATAAATAGTGGAATGGTGGATGCTAAAGGGAATAAGGATGTTGCTGCACAAACAGCCGCTGCTCAAAAAGCGTGTAGTGGTAAGGCAGGAGATCCTAATAACATAGGATCAACTGGCAACAGTGCACTTGAAAACAATCTACAGTCTTGCGGTGTAATTGGGAGTAGTAGCTTGGAAGGTTGCTTGGTTAAAATAACTTATATTGTATTCTATACAGTTCCCAGTTTACTGTTGAGTGTAGCTGCAGAATTTTTAGATGTATTATTGTCTATTACGTTAAGCAGTGCCTTGTATACCAAATCTAGTTTCATTCCTAATGCTTGGGCAGTTGTGCGTGATCTTTCTAATATTTTCTTTATCCTTATTCTCCTTTATATAGCTATTAAAGTTATTTTAGGGCTGGGGGGAGCTGATGTTAAAAAAATGATAGTCAAGGTGATAGTTGTCGCTTTGCTTATAAACTTTTCTATGTTTTTCACTGAAGTAATTATTGATACATCAAATATTTTAGCTTTAATTTTTTATAATAAAATTAATGTTAATCAACAGATAGGGACTGGAACAACAGCCACAAATATAGAATATAAACCAATTACAGACCCAACAAAAACTGGAAATACAGAAAAAGATTTTGCTGGTGGATTAGCCAAGGCCTTTAAGCCAGGAGAAATGTTAACCCAGGAATTTTTTGACAAAGCTAAAAAACAAACTTCCTCACGTCCAACTATGGTTGGTACAGCAGCAACTGCGGGCACTGGAGCTGTTTTCGGAGGGGTTGTTGGTGCAGGGGTGGCAACTGCAGCCTACCTCGCTTATTCATTCATTCCTTCAAATGCTATTCCTGCTCCTTTTATGATTGGAATAATTCTTATAAGTGGGTTAATAATGGCTTTTGCTGCATATGCATTCTTTATAGCAGGTTTTTGTTTTTTAAGTAGATTAATTGAACTTTGGATTTTAATTATCTTTTCTCCTTTTGCTTTTATGTCTTCAACCCTTCCAATTTTTAGTAGTGTTGAATATTTAGGATGGGATGCTTGGTCTAAACGTTTACTTAAAGTGGCATTTATGGCGCCAATTTTTATGTTTTTTCTATATTTAATATTTTTACTTGTAAAAGCAGATCTATTTGCTAGTCTTGCAGTTCGCAATTTTAAGGATCAATCAACACTAGAAGCTATAGTGCTCCTTGTTATACCAGCACTTTTGGTTTTGATTCTTCTTCTTCAAGCAACTAAATTTGCTAAAAAAGCATCCGGGGAATTAGGGGAAGCAATTTTTAAAGGCGCAAAGATAGCAGGCGGACTTGCTTTGGGGGCAACAGCAATTGGAGCTGCAAAAGTTGGTCGCGCAACTGCTGGAAGGGCAGGCTCTGCTATGGCTAACTCTCGATGGGCAAAGAATTGGGAGGCAAGTGGTTTTGGTGGAGAAGCTGCCATGTCTGGGTTTAAAAAGATGCAAAGTGGAAGCTTTGATGTTCGCGGGGCAAGCATTGGGGGTAAAACTTTGGCATCAGCAACTGGTATGAAAGTCGGTGAAGCACAAAAGGGAGGATTTAAAGAAAGGAGAGAACAAGATGTAAAGAAGAGAATGGAAAGGGCAAAAGAAATTGAAGTCGGAGAGGACGAGAAAGAAATGCAAACTGTTAGAGAGAAAGAAGGCAAACTTCAGGCGGCAAAAATAGCGGCAGCGCCACAAATATTAGCACTAACCGAAGGGACTGCGGGGACTCTCGACAAGGATGGTAATCCTATAGAAGGAGCAGGACAAAGCCTAAAGCAATTAGAAAGAGCTGCCACCCAAGCAGAAAGGGATCTTGCTGATGCTGAAAGAGAACTGAAGGCGGCACAGGCCGCAGACCCAACAGGGAAAAGCGCTAGAGTAAAAAATGCTATTGATGAACAAGTTAGATTGCAGGGAGAAAAAACTAATACAAGACAACTTGTGCTTACCAGAGAAAAAGATATTAGAGATGCAGGGAGTGATACTCATACAGCAGAAGTTGCTCTAAAGGTAGCAGAAAATGCTGTCGTTGGAGTAAATAGAGAGAGAAAAACAAAGTATGCTGAAAAATTAGAGGGTAGTGGAAGCAGAGCTTTGAACTTTATATTTAGTGGAGGCGAGTATGCCTTACATCGTGGAGCCAATGAAGCTGCAAATAAAATTCGTGCAAGTATACAAGAAGAAAAAAAATAAAAAATTATGACTGGTAAATTAAAACAAACAATTAAAGAAGAAGTTGGAAAATTATCAAAAGAAAATCAAGATGTGATTAATACTTTTGGCTGGGAAAAAATAACAGAAGAAGTTGGTAGAGAGTATTCACTTAACGAAAGTAAATTAACTAATTTTCAAGTTGAAACCCTTTTAATTTTAACTGGCTTGGAAGATCCAAATTCATATGCAAAAAATATTGAAAGCAATGTTGGTACCAGTAAAGACGAAGCTGAAAAAATAACCAACGAAGTTGTACAAAAAATATTTACTCCAATTAACGATCTTCTAATACAAAATGTTAAAAAGGGTTGGGTGTTTATGACGTCAAACACGGAACAAAATCTTAATTTTATCCTATCCGGTGGAGACTATTCCGCTTTTATAGTAGAAAGGGAAACTACTCCTGAATCTATAGAAACAAACAAAACACCTACTTCTCCAATGATTACCCCAAGACTGGTTGACATAAGAGCCAATAGTCAAAAAACCAAAATCACTGATATGAACGAAGGAGTGAAACCTTCACCAACAAGTTCTGCGCCAAAGTAAAATAAATTATTAACATAAGGTATAATAATGATATGAACGATACAAAAGATTTACTACAAATAAAAATTGAGAAAGCAAAAGCAGGGTTGCCGGAAGATACCCAAAATGCTATCAACGCCGTTGATTGGAAATCAGTGGTTTTAGGAATGAGAGAGAAAAAAGGATACAGTTTCGAACAATTAGAAGATCTAGAAATTGAAACAGAATTAGTGCTTTGTGGGCTTATTATCCCTGAAAACTATTCAAAAGAAATAGAAAAAAGGCTAAAACTCCAAAAAAGTGAAGTTAATGATTTAGTAAAAGAAATGAATGACCGAGTTTTTGTAAAAATAAAAGAAAATTTAATTAAAATTATTGAAAATAAAAAAGTATCTGTAGAAAAACAAGGGCCAGAAGAAATCCCTGAGACTAAAGAAGAAGCAGAAAATAATGCTAAAATATTAAGTTCTGCTGGAATTGAAATTATCCCCACATCACCAATAAATGAACCTAAAAAAACAGAGTTACCAACTCCCCCTCCAATCTTAGCCCAAAAATTATCTGGTTATGTTAAAAATGAGGTAGTAGAAACTGAGCACTCGTTGAAAAATCTAACATCTGCTGCCTCTTATCCACCTAAGGCAGATCCATATCGTTTGTCACCAGATGAATAATCATGCATCCCGTTAGAGATCACTTATGTTTTATTACACATATATCTTAAAAAGTAAGAAGGACGGTAAAATTTATACGGGATATACGCAAGACCTACGAAAGCGCCTAAGTCAGCACAATAAAGGTTTATCTACATATACGAAAGGACGAGGCCCATTTATTTTGATATACTACGAAGGGTGCTTATTAAAAAGTAAAGCGAGGTCGAGAGAGTTATTTTTAAAATCAGGAATGGGCAAGCGTTATCTTAAAAATAGATTAGGCGCTTCCTATCTCTAACGGGATGCAATTCAAAGTTCCACAATTTTTAGATATTGAAGATAAAATATTTGGTCCTTTTACTTTTAGGGAATTTATTTACTTGGCAGGAGGAGCAGGCCTATGTTTTGTATTGTATAAATTATTAGGTCTCGTGATGGGAGCAATCCCGATTTTAATCATGGCTGGATTTTCTCTAACCCTTACTTTTTATAAACCAAATAATAAACCTTTTGTGAATATGCTAGAATCAAGTTTTAAATATTTTACCCAAAATAAACTTTACATCTGGAAAAAACGTATACCTGCCCGCCATGCTTCGCAAGGCGATGCGGGCGGGGAAAAAAATAATAATACAAATAAAGTTCAAATGATAAAAGAAGGCGACCAGTTAAGCGGGAGTAAGTTACGAGATTTAGCTTGGAGTTTGGATATATTAGATTTAAGTAAACAAAAAGAGAATAATAAGTAATAAATAATATGGCCTTAAATGCAAAAGCAACTCAAGAATTCGTACCTATTAAGGAAGTCCGCGATGGAATAGTCGTGCTAAAAAACGACGAGCTCCGAGCAATTGTACTTGCCAACTCAGTAAATTTATCTTTAAAATCAACCGACGAGCAACAAGCAACAATAATGCAATTCCAAAATTTTCTAAATACTTTAGATTTTTCTATCCAAATATCAATCCAATCAAGAAGGCTTGATATTCGACCTTATCTTTTACTTTTGGAAAATAGAATCAAAGTGCAAAATGAACCTCTTTTAAAATTACAAACCAGAGAATATATAGACTTTATTAAAAATTTTACTGACTCTGTTGCCATTATGACAAAAAACTTTTTTATAGTAGTCCCTTATACTCATACCACCTTAAAATCAGACTCTGGAATCATCGACAAAATATTTTCTTCAAAAAATAAAGCGGAAATAAAGGCAGCTCAACAGGTAGCTTTTGAAGAAAAAAGGTCCCAATTAGAAGAAAGGGTATCAGTTATTCAACAAGGGCTCTCCCGTTGTGGTATAAATTCAGCTCAGCTCGGCACCGAAGAAGTGGTAGAAGTATTTTATAAAGTTTTCAACCCAGGAGAAGTAGAAGGAAAAGTTAGATTAGAGTAAACTACGAGCTTAACATCACAACAATTATATGAGTATTTTAGAAGACATTAAAAAATTATTTGGAAAAGGAAAAGAAACTGAAGGAGAGGGACCTCGGGCTTCTGTTTTGGCGGTCTTACCAGAAAAAATTTATGAGTCGGCAAACCTAGAACTTCAAGATGTCATTGCCCCATCAGCCTTAAAAATTGACCCGAAATCTATAAACCTAGGTGACAAAATTGCCCGTACTTTTTTTATAATATCTTATCCTAGATTTTTAACGGATAATTGGTTTTCTCCAATAATTAATTTGGATAAAATTTTTGATATTTCAATCTTCATTCACCCAATAGACACTTCTTTAATGCTACGACAATTTCAGAAAAAAGTTGCTGAAGTACAAAGCCAAATAAATGTCCGAGAATCAAAAGGAATGGTCCGAGACCCAATGCTCGACACTGCTTACCAAGACCTTGAAGAACTTCGTAATAACTTAATTCAAGCGCAAGAAAAGATGTTTGATGTTGGTATTTATATCACGATTTATGCAGACAACGATTTCGAACTTTTCAAGATAGAAAATGAAATAAAATCAATGCTGGAATCAAAACTTATCTATATAAAACCAGCACTTTTTCAACAAGAAGAAGGTTTCAAAAGCGTCATTCCAATAGAAACAGATTTATTAAATATTCACCAAAAATTAAATTCTGACCCCTTGTCGAGTGTTTTCCCATTTATTTCTTCTAATCTTACTTCTGATAAAGGAATACTTTATGGTATCAATAGAAACAACTCGAGCTTAGTTATCTTTGATAGATTTTCCTTAGAAAATTACAACTCCGTAACCTTTGCTAAATCTGGTTCTGGAAAATCTTACGCAACAAAATTAGAAATTCTAAGGTCACTCATGTTTGATACCGATGTCATTGTGATCGACCCAGAAAGAGAATATGAATTTTTAGCTGAAGCAGTAGGTGGACGATATTTTAATATTTCACTTTCTTCAGACCACCATCTAAACCCATTTGATTTACCTATCCCTCGCGAAGATGAGACTGCAGAAGATGTCTTGCGTTCAAATATCATTAACTTAGTAGGTCTTTTCAGATTGATGTTGGGTGGACTCACTCCAGAAGAAGATTCAATGGTAGACCGAGCTATCTCTGAAACTTATGCCATAAAAGACATAACTCCGGAATCGGATTTTTTCAATATTGAACCTCCTCTTCTTTCAGATCTTGAAATGGTGCTCTCTGGAATGGATGGAAGTGATTCAGTTGTTGCTAGATTGGCAAAATACACCAGAGGTTCTTGGGCAACTTTTTTAAACAGACCGTCGAACGTAGATATTAATAAAAAGTTCGTGGTATTCTCTGTGCGCGACATGGAAGACGAATTAAAACCAGTCGCCATGTATATCATTATGCATTATATTTGGAATGCCATACGCAAAAATTTAAAAAAACGCTTACTCGTAGTAGATGAGGCTTGGTGGATGATGAAGTCCGAAGACACAGCCTCATTCTTGTACTCTATTGCCAAAAGAGGACGAAAATATTATTTGGGTCTTTCTACTATTACCCAAGACGCAGCCGACTTCATGAAATCTCCTTATGGAGTACCAATCATTACGAATTCCTCTATCCAGCTTCTTTTAAAACAATCACCAACCACAATTGATATCCTGCAAAAAACTTTTAATCTCACTGATGAAGAGAAATATTTACTTTTAGAATCTGGGTTAGGGGAAGGTATCTTTTTCGCAGGATTAAAACATGTTGCTATAAAAATAGTCTCTTCTTATACCGAGGACCAGATCATTACTTCCGATCCTTCACAAATATTATTAAACAAAAAAGCCAAACAAGAGCAAGAAACCCCCACAGCAACAGGGCAAACAATAAATGTGACTGAAAAGTAGTAGATATGATACAATTAAAATATGAGGTTTAAATTTTTACCATTTTTAATTACAGTAATTATAATATTCGGAACTTTTTTACCTTTTAAAGTAAAGGCTGTTCCCTCTATTGGAATTTCGGTTAACATAGCACCAGAAAACCCAGCCCCTGGTGAAGGGGTAGATATTACCTTAAAAAGTTATAATTACGACTTAGATAGTGTTTTAATCTCTTGGTCTGTAAATGGTAAAAACGTTTCATCTGAAATTGGGAAAAAATCTTTTTCTCTTAATGCTCCAAATGCAGGAGAGGAAACAAGTGTTGTCGCTACTGTGTCTCTCCCAGATGGAGCAACAGACACCAGAATAACAATAAGGCCTAATGTGATGGTCTTGCTCTATCAAGCAATGGATTCTTATGTTCCTCCGTTTTATAAAGGAAAGGCGTTGCCTTCACCTGATAGTACGGTAAAAGTTGTTGCTATCCCTGAAATAAAATCAGGCTCTAATCTAGTAGACCCTAAAAACATGACTTATAGTTGGCAGAGAGATTCTTCCAATAATCCAGATGGTTCAGGCTATGGAAAGAATTCTTTTACTTATGTAAATGATTATTTGGAAGATTCAAATAATATTGGAGTAACTGCTTCAACTATTGATCAAAAATATTCTTCAACAGCAAGTATGGATATTGGAACGGTAAAACCAAAAATTATATTTTACAAAAATGATACTAATCTCGGAACACTTTGGGAACAAGCTCTTGACGATGGCCATAAAATAGTAAACAGTGAAATTTTGGTAGCCGCCCCATATTTCATATCGCCGGGCGACATCAGAATTTCGTTCCTTACCTGGGATTGGTTTATTAATGACGAAACGGTAAATCCTCCGATTTATATGAAAAATACTATGCCACTCCAAGTACAGACTGGAACTTCTGGAACATCTAATATAAGATTAGAAATTAATAATACAGAGAAAATTTTCGAGAGTGCCACCAAAGAAATTAATATAGAATTTTAAATCAAATGAAAAAAATTTCAATTTACATTTTAATACTCATCGTATCAATCGGGTTTTTTGGCCCGATGAGAGAAGTAAAGGCCGAAACATGTACAGGTTTCAATGTAGTAACTAACACTCCCACACCAGATGGATGTACATCAACAACGCCAATAACAGGAACAGTGACATGTACAGGAGTAGACCCCACTGGAGCTTATACACCAGCTGGATGTACGGGGGGATACACACCATCAACTCCAACAACAACTCCAGCAAATTCAAATTATAATCTTTTAGCTCCATTACCCAATCCTGCCGGTGGAACAATGAGTAATGTCCCAACAGGTGACAGTAGTGCTTTTAGTGGATATTTAAATATGATGATAAAACTCTTCATTGGTATCTGCGCTGTCTTGGCTGTAATAATGATTGTCGTGGGTGGTATTGAATATATGACGAGCGAATTGATTTCAAGTAAAGAAGCAGGCAAGGAAAGAATTAGAAATGCAATTTTTGGTCTCCTTTTGGCACTAGGTGCTTGGACCCTTCTTAACGCAATAAATCCTAATTTGCTTGATAGTAGTTTAAAAAATTTAACAAGTGTAACAGTAACAGTAACTGCAGACCAGGCAAATTTTGCTGCTACAGAGCAGACAACAGCCTCTGTGGGAACTGGATATAAATTAAGTGGAACTCCTAGTTCGGGAGTTACTGATTTTGCCAACAACAGTTGCTCATCATTAAGTAAAGTTACAGTAAATACCGCTACCAAACAGGCCAGCTTTTGTTCCAGATCAAGTTGTGTTTCTGTTCCAGTAAATCTTGGATATAAAGGAGTAGCAGAAGTTGGCCAAGCAAAGAGTGGGGATAGTAAAACTCCAAAAGGAACTTTTACTACAAGTGGGGACATAAGGCTGGGGAACAGTGGAAATGCTGTTATCTCGAACAATGGTTATAATTTGGGTGCTGCTTTTGTTAATATTGGCGCAAAAGATTCTTCTGGCAACGATAGAGGCATCGGCTTTCACGGAAACGAACAAGACACCTTAGGAACAACCAACGGTTGTATTAGAATGAGTAATGACGACTTAACTCTACTTGCCCCCTGCATAAAAACAGGAACAACAATATCCATAATTTAACATTTTATGTCAAAAAGAAACTTTATACTTTTAATAATAATCCTAGTCATCGCCATAATTATATTTTTTGGATTTTTATATTTTAATCAAGGCACAACTGGACCAGGAGGAGATAATATGGGGACAAACTTTATTTCACAATTTAACCCATTTAAAAACAATAAACCAACAACACCTCCAACCACCCCACCAGTCGATATTTCTGATAATGGATCAGATTCTACGCCACCAACAGTAAACGTAAAATTAAAAAAGATTTCAAGCATGCCCATAGCAGGGTTTACTGTATTTTCTAAAGAAAGATTAATAGATATTCCAATAGTTACCCCAACAATTGATTCAACAGCCACTCCTTCATCTGACTCTACCCCTTCGGCAAACTCAGAACAAACAAACTCCGAGTCTTCAACTTCACCTAAAACAACCACTAAAAAAACAACCAAACCAACTCCACCCCTAACTGAATTTATGCCAGCTTTAAGATATGTGGATAAAGCAACAGGGAATATTTATCAAACCTTTGCAGATAAAATAGAAGAAAAGAAATTTTCCACTACTATTATCCCTATGGTTTACGAAGCATTTTTTGGAAACAATGGGGAATCTGTAGTCATGAGATATTTAAAAGAAGATGCCAGAACCATCATAACTTTTGTTGGCACTCTTCCAAAAGAATATCTTGGTGCAGATACCACGAGTAGTAATGAAATAAAAGGAACATTTCTACCAGAAAACATAAAAGACATAAGCCTATCAAGCGATGCTCTTAGTGTATTTTATCTTTTCAATTCTGGAGATAATATGATTGGTACAACTTTAAATTTATTAACTAATAAAAAGGTTCAAGTTTTTAGCTCGCCATTTTCTGAATGGCTTTCACTTTTTCCAAACAATAAAATAATTACCTTTACCACCAAGCCTGCATCTCTTGTCCCAGGATATATGTATGTAATGGACCCTAATAGTAAAAATTATAACTTTCATCAAGTCTTGGGTAAAATAAATGGACTCACCACTATAACCAGTCCTGACGGAAAATTAGTCCTTTATAGTAATGATAATCTGGCACTTAATGTTTATCACATGGATACAAAAGTTTCTGATATTTTAGGAGTAAAAACATTAGCAGAAAAATGTGTTTGGAATAAAACTAGCGATACTATTTATTGTGGAGTACCGAAATCTATCGCTAGTGGTCAATATCCAGATAGTTGGTATCAGGGAGAAGTTTCTTTTTCAGATCAAATTTGGAAAATAGATATTAAAACTGAAAATGCAACCATAATTGCAGACCCAGCTACTATTGTCAGGGGAGAAGATCTTGATAGTATCAAACCTATGCTTGATGATGGAGAAAATTATTTATTTTTTGTAAATAAAAAAGATTCTTTCCTTTGGGAACTTGCTTTGAAATAAAAGGGGTCTCAAAAAAATATAAATATGCCTTTTGAAGGGGTTTCGAGGCTGACGAGCCGAGAACTTCAGGATTTTTGATTCTGCGGAATCATGTCGCGCAAGTCCTTTTGGTGCGACTAAAAATCCGTACCGGAAAAAGTCATATTTATATTTTTAAATCGCTCCTATATATTTAATCACCACTCGGCGATCACGCCCTATTCCCATAGATTCAGTCTTTAGATCACTTGATTCGGCTAAAAATTCATGAACGATTCTACGTTCAAAAGCGGACATTGGGTCAACTTCTATATTAGACTTGAAATACCTTGCTCGTTCTGACATCATATGGGCTACTGCACGAATATTCTCAATATGTTTTTTCTGAAAACCATTTATATCAATAATAATACCTAACCCTTGTTGAGGTAGAGAATTTTCTTCACGAGGAGTTTTAGCTTCTATGATTCTATGAACAAGGTGACTTAATGCGTGCAAGCCATCACCATCGTGCCCAATAAAAAAATGTGGTTCACTGACTTCCACTGAAACCCATACATTTTTAGGTCCATCATCAACCATCGAAATTCCATTTAATTTTACTGTAGTTTTTTCAATTAAATCTTTTATTAAATTTTGAATCTCTTCTTTTTTCATAATTTTTAAAAAAATATTCTTTTACTTAATCACAATTTTGAAATTCTTTTCTCTTTGAACATAAATCTGCTGTCCTACCATGAAAAGATTACTGGTAATCCAATAAAGTGCCACTGCCCCAGAAATGTTATAAGCGATAAAAGCAATAATAAATGGGAAGATATATTTCATTTGCATGTTCATACTTTTAGCAAAACTATCTGAAAAAGAAGCGTTGTCGGCCCCTAAGGAAAGAGCGGGTTTGGGCATAAATTGCGCCTGTAAATATTGAGAAATACCAGCTAAAATTGCTAGAACTAAGCTTTTTTTAGTTATATCAAGGAAACCAAGAAAAATCATATTGATATGTACTGGAACTTTAACAAAAGAATAAAGCAAACCACTTTGGAAATTTATTCCTTTTAAAAAGACGTAATATAAGGCAAAAATAACTGGAATCTGGATCAAAACCAAAAGACAGCCTGAAAAAGGGTTAGTATTGTGTTTTTTATATAAATCAAATGTTTGTTTTGCTTGTTCTTCTTTAGAAGCACCACTCGCTTTTATTTTATTAATCTCGGGAGTCAAAATGTTCATCTCCGCCTGACTTTCAATGGATTTTTGGGATAAAGGAAAAAGAATAACCTTCACCAAGATGGTTAAAACTATAACCGCTACCCCTACATCTCCTCCAGGAATAATGGACACTAAGGCCGCTAAGGCATTTAAAAGTGGTTGATATAAAATGGCATTCCAGATACTTGTGAGCATTTACCCATTCTATATGAAAATGATTAAAAATCAAAGTTTTGTTATAATCAAAATATGAAGGAAGAAACTAGAATTTGTCAAAATTGTAAAAAAGATTTCACGATAGAGCTGGAAGATTTTAACTTTTATGAAAAAATAAAAGTTCCAGCTCCTACTTGGTGTTGGTCTTGTCGTATGGCTAGGCGGATGAACTTTAGAAATGAAAGAACTTTATATAAAAGAAAATGTGATGCAAGAGATCACAATGAGGAAATTTTTTCCGCTTATTCACCTAATAATGGCATAGTCTATGATCAAAAATCTTGGTGGGGAGACAAATGGGACCCTATGAACTATGGAGCTCCATATGATTTTGCTTCAAATTTTTTTAGGCAATTTGATGATTTATTTAAAAAAGTACCAAAAAGTAACTTAGTAAATAAAAATATTACCTCTTGTGAGTATGTTAATTGGTTAGATGATAGTAAAAATTGCTATTTGGCATTCGGTGGCGGCTTTGCGGAAAATGTTTTTTATGGAAATCGACCTTTTAACTGTAAAGATTCTATAGATATTTACTTTTGTAGTAAAATAGAATTTTGTTACGAGGGAGTAAATTGCCAAAATTCATATAAATTATTTTTTGTAGAAAATTGTAATAATTGCGTAGAGTCTTGTTTAATGTATGATTGCAAAAATTGTTCAAATTGTTTCGGTTGTGTTGATCTTCGAAATAAGTCTAATTGTATTTTTAATGTCCAGTATTCTAAAGAAGATTACGATAAAAAACTCGGGGAACTTAACCCAGGTAATTTTCAAAATTTAATTCAATCCAAAAAGAAATTTGAAGAGTTAAAGCTTAAATATCCAAGAAAATTTGCAAATATTATAAATGTTCAAAATACAACAGGAGACTACATTCTTGATGCAAAAAATTGTCATTATATTTTTGATTGCGCAGATGGTAAGAATGAAGATAGTAAATTTGGTTTTTGGGTTGGGGCAGGAATGCGTGATATGTATGATGGTGTTGCTTGTGGAGTAAGAGGTGAACTTCTTTATGAAAATGTGTCTGCCGCTCATTCTGTGGCTAAAACATATTTCTCAATTCAGATCAGAGGGTCTCAAGATATATACTATTCTATTGATTGTCATGATTCCCATCACCTCTTTGCCTCCGTCGCCCTCCGAGACAAACAATACTGCATCCTAAACAAACAATACACTAAGGAACAATACGAAGCATTAGTCCCAAAAATCATCGAACATATGAATACTATGCCCTATATAGATAGAGAGGGTAGGGTATATAAATATGGAGAGTTCTTCCCAAGTGAATTGTCACCTTTTTGTTACAATGAAACCATTGCTCAAGAATACTTTCCTTTAACCAAAGAAGAAGCTTTAAAACAAGGGTATAAGTGGAAAGACAGAGAAGAAAGAAACTATAATATAGACATTAAAACTAATGATATTCCAGATGATATTAAAGAGGTTAAAGAAGATATTGTAGGGAAAATCATAGAATGTGAGCATCAAGGTACTTGCAATGAACAATGCACTGAAGCCTTCAAAATCATAGGAGCTGAGCTCCAATTCTACCAAAGGATGAATCTACCTTTACCTAGATTATGTCCTAATTGTAGACATTACCAGAGATTAAAACAAAGAAATCCTTTAAACCTCTGGCATAGAAAGTGTATGAAAGCAGGCTGTTCTAATGAATTTGAAACTTCTTATTCCCCTGACAGACCAGAGATTGTGTATTGTGAGAAATGTTATCAGGGGGAGGTGTATTAGGTATTTTTATTTTACTGGGTCAATATGATTTTTCTGCCACGGATGGCAACGTAAAATACGTTTAAATCCTAAATAAACCCCTTTCAGAATTCCATATTTTTCTATAGCTTGTTTAGTATATTCAGAACAAGATGGATAAAAAACACAGGTATTTGCTTTTAAAAAAATTGAAATATTTTTTTGATAAAAATTAATTAAGTTTTGAGAGAATTGTTTTAATTTCATTTTCTATAACAAAAACGTCGTCTTGATATTTTTTAAAAACACAAACGCCCATCATCCCAAGAGGGAATTGATTTATATATTTAGATAAAACGGCATAGCCTCGACGTCGTAATAAATTTCTAGTAACAGCCAACTTAGCAACACTTTTTGGTGTAATGAAAGAAACACGAGGAGAATTGGTATTGTTATTTACAATAAACTTAAAAGTTAAGGTAGGAGAAGTTATAAATTTACTTTGTTTAAAAATTAAATCTACTTCTTTTTTGCCTACTCTATTTTTTTTAGGAAGCATGTTTATTTAAACAGACAATTTTTTTCTACCCTTTTGGCGCCTTCTTTTTAAGACTTTCTTCCCAGTTTTTATTCTGGATCGAACTAAAAACCCGTGAGCTCTAGCTCTTTTTCTTTTTTTAGGTTGATATGTAACTGACATAAGACTAGTCTATAATAAAAATTAGCTTCTAGCAAGTTAGGCGCTAAGTTCTAATACTAAACCCCAAAAATCAATTAAAATTATCCACAGCTTATCAACAGAGTTAATAAGCTTTCAAAGATGTCTTCTATCTTATAAATAGTATAATATGAAACTATGAATACAAAACAGTTATGGGGGAACTGCCTACTAAAAATTGAGTCCGGAATGTCAAAAGCAAATTTTAGTACTTGGTTTAAAAATACCTCTATTTTAAAAGAAGAGGCCGGAATCATCTATATAGGAGTACCCAACGAGTTTGTTCGTGACTGGCTCATCAATAAATACCATAAACTAATAACTAAAACCATCACAGAAGCTTATGAAAACATGCGGGCCGTAGAATATGTAATTACCAAAATAGAAAACCCTAAACAAGAAACAATTATAACAAGCGAAACCATCGCCAAAGAGCTCCCCTTAAGGGATTTATACATAAATCCAGAGAACAACCTAAATCCGCGTTACCATTTCAACTCTTTTATTGTTGGGACATTTAATGAACTCGCGTATGCAGCCGCTCAAGCCATCATAGAATCACCAGGAACTAAATATAATCCATTTTTTGTTTATGGAGGAACTGGTCTCGGGAAAACTCACTTAATTCAAGCTATAGGAAATTCAATAAAAGATAAATATCCTAATAAAAAAGTCCATTATATGACTTTAGAGAAGTTTGCAACAGATTTTATAAACTCCCTCCAGAGCAATAAAGCAAATTCTTTTAAAGAAAAATATCGTAAATACGATCTTTTAATTATAGACGACATCCAATTCATTGGTAAAATGGAAAAAATTCAAGAAGAACTTTTTCACACCTTTAATACTTTTTATGAAAATAATAAACAAATTATTTTTTCTTCTGATAAACACCCTAATTACATTCCAGAATTAGCAGATCGTTTAAAGTCTCGTTTTGCTGCGGGAATGATTGTGGATGTTTCTGAACCAGAATATGAGTCTCGTCTCGCAATTATAAAAGTAAGGCTTCGTGAATTTAATGTTGTTTTAGAAGAAGATTTAATCGAATATGTGGCAGCTTCAATGCAGGGGAATATACGTGAACTTGAGGGAAGTCTTAATCTTATTGTTTGCCAATATCGCTTGAAAAATAAGGCTCCGACGCTTTTAGAAGTTAAAAACTTACTAAAAAACAACATGAAACCAAAGAAAAATATAGCCATCAAAGATGTGGTCAAAATTGTAGCTGAATATTATAAATTAGAAGAAGCCTCTGTTTATGAAAAGACTAGAAAAAAAGAGATAGTAAGAACGAGACAAATTATAATGTATCTACTTCGAGAAGATTTTAGTGTTTCTTATCCTTTAATAGGCCAAAAATTAGGTGGGAAAGATCACACCACTGTTATGCATTCGTGTGTGAAAATTAAAGCAGATTTAAAAAATGATTCACAATTAATGCAAGAGTTAGAGCAGATAAGAATTATGTTTAAATAACTGTTAAGAAGTGACTTATAAGACAATGAAAAGTAGAATAAAAAATATAAAAAATAGTGCATAAAAAATAATAAGAAAAGTGTTTTAAGTTTTAAAAATTAATTTATAAAAAATAGAAAAAGTTGTTAGATTTATAAAAAACATAGAATATAAAATAAAACCATATAAAATAACAATAAGAATACTTATCCACTTATTAACACCATTAGTATTATTAATAAATTAAATATATAAAATATAAACAAATATATGAAGATAGAATGTTCAATTGAAAAAATAAAAAGTGCAGTTTCTCAAGTAGAGAGAATTACTGGTAAAAATCTAACATTACCTATTTTAAGTTCTGTTTTACTTATTGCCTCTGATGGGTTGTTAAAACTTAGAGCCACTAATTTAAGTCTTGGTATTGAAATTGAAATTCCAGCCAAAATAGAAAAAGAAGGCACTGTGGCTATTTCTGGTTCAATACTAAACGCTGTTTTTTCTAATGTTTCTCAAAACGAAAACATACAACTTGAAGAACAAAATGGGAATTTATTAATTAAAACAAAAAAAAGTCAAATAAAATTTAAAAGTCAACCTTATGAAGATTTTCCAACTATACCAATAGTTGATGGAAATAGTTTTGAAATAGAATCAAATAAATTAGTTGATGGTATAAAATCAGTTTACTATAGTTCTTCTGTTTCTGATATAAAATCTGAAATTTCCAGTGTTTTTATATATACCCATGATGATAATTTAGTTTTTGTCTCGACGGATTCTTTTAGACTAGCTGAGAAAAAGGTTAAAATAAAAGGACTCGATGAAATTTTAGGAATTCTTATCCCTTATAAAAATATAGGAGAAATAATAAAAATATTTGGAGAATTAAAGAGTGTGGTAAAAGTGTGTTTTAATAAGAACCAAATTTCTTTTTCTTCTAATAATATATATTTAACTTCACGAATCATTGATGGTGTTTTCCCAGATTATAGGCAAATTATTCCAAAAGATTCTTCCACTGAAGTGGTTGTCTTAAAACAAGATCTATTAAATGCTTTAAAACTTTCTAATATTTTTTCAGATAAATTTAATCAAGTTAATTTGAAAATTTCACCCAAGGAAAAAATCTTTGAACTTTCTTCTGCTAATAATGACATTGGAGAAAATAAAACATATTTAGACGCAGTCATTAAAGGAGAGATTATTGAACTTGGTTTCAATTATAAATATTTTTTAGACTGTTTTCAGTCAATTGGGACAGATAGTGTTTCTATAAAATTATCCGGAGCTTCTCGCCCGATAGTTATATCTGCAGTTTCTGATTCATCTTTTACTTATCTCATAATGCCAATGAATAGATAGATTGGTAAAAAGTTATAAAGTTCATAAGGTTATAAAGGAATTCATGATAGAGATAAAAGATTTATTAAGCAGATTTAATAATCTCCTTCTAGGGGAAGAAGGGAAAAAAGAAATTATCCGGAAAACTATTTCTGAGGTTATTAATATAGAGATAAAATCTCAAGAAATAGAAATAAAAAATAATATAATTTATTTAAATATTAAACCTATTTATAAAAACGAAATTTTACTAAAACAAAATCAAATATTTTCCAAACTTGAAGAATCTTTTGGTAAAAAAACTCCTACTGCGTTATTTTAAAGATTAAATTAGTCTCACTGCGGTTATAAACTGTATCATAAGAAATTAATTTTAATTCATTTTCACTTTGTATATTTTCTAAATCGGATGGGGTGAAAGAAAAATTAAAAGGCGGTTTCAGTGTTTCTAAATAAGTATTATTTATAAAAATATCTATTTTCTGCAAAGGGAAAACACTGGAATTTGAAATTTTCAAGTTTATTTTTTGATCTGGTGAATAAATCGTTTCATTATTTGGCTCAATAATTGAAACCTTTGGCTGATTTGCGCTAGTATGTACATTATCCAGGGTGGTTGGTTTTTCACTCCAGGTTGTCGTTGGATATTTATCTTTATTTTTTGCCCACCAGTTTTGGACCGGTATCTCCCAGTGATTAAACTGAGCACTATTATCTCCTCCTCCTAGTGGTGCCGGACCCAAAATATTACTTCGATCTACCCAATATAAAATTGAATGTACGTTTGTTATTACTTTTTCTTGTAAGGTTTCTGGCGGAGTGTCGGCCGTGGATAACTTTCCAGAAATTTTATCTATAAAGAAGTTTTCATTTCCTTGCCAAAATCCACGGAGCACTGGTTTTATTTTAGTTGGGTCGGTTGTTAGGTCTGGTTTTTCAAAGCTTTCATTTGGTAAAGTTTTTAAGGCTTCGGTTATAAATTTATTCCAAATAGGTCCGGCTACGGCTGCTCCACCTTTTTTCATTGGAATGTTATCGTTATTACCAGCCCATACACCTACCACAATAGATGGCGTATATCCAATAGTCCAAGCGTCCTTGTTATCATTTGTTGTTCCGGTTTTTACTGCCACTTCTTCGTTGGGTATTTGTAGAGCTGAATTTGCTCCAAAGGTTGGAATTCGAGCTTGGTTGTCTGATAAAATATCGGAAATAGTTAGAGTAGTATTTTTTGGTAGAACATATTGTGGATTAGGTTGATATTGTTCTAAGATTTTTCCAGTTAAATCTTGCACTTCCAAAATTCCAGTATATGGATTTTTTGTGCCATCATTAGCAAAAACTCCATAAGCTGACGTCATGTCCAAAAGTGAAACTTCACCACCTCCGATAACTAAAGTAAGTCCATACTGACCACTATTTCCCAAAGTACTGATTCCCATATCTTGCGCTGTCTTTAATGAATCAGGAAGTCCTGCTAAATAGAAAAGTTTTACGGCTACAATGTTTATTGATTGCGCTAGAGCATCTCGTAACGACATTGGTCCCCGAAATTTTCCATCATAATCATCCGGCATATAGCAATCTTTTTGGCTGTGCCCTACTAGAGCCTTTCCATAAGCATTACAGGTTGTTTGAAATTCTGTAGGTAGGTCGAAGAGTACTGTATCAGGAGTAAGGCCCTTATTGAAGGCCGTAGCGTAAATAAAGGGCTTAAAAGAGGATCCTGGCTGTCGATTGGCTGTAGTTATGTTGAAATTACCATCGATTGTTTTATCAAAATAATCTCTTGAGCCGACCATGGTTAAAATTTGTCCCGTTTTCGGATTTATGGCCACTAACCCAGCATTCTTTCCGTTCCAATCTTTTTCGTTTTGCAGGGCGCCATCTTTGACAATTTGTTCCGCTTTAGCTTGAAGGTCGGCATCAATCGTGGTGGTAACTTTCAACCCACTTCCGTCTACTACATCACTGCCATACTTTTGTTCAAGATAATCTTTAATAAAAAAAACAAAATGTGGAGCTCTGATGCCTTGGGTTGCTGGGGGGTTAAAAACTACCTCTTCATTTTTTGCTTTATCGTAATCTTCTTGAGTAATGAACTTCAAATCTAACATTCTAGAAAGCACTAGATTTTTTCTAGCGTCTAATTTGCTTCTATTCTTTCCATAAGGAGAGAGGGTACTAGGAGACTGTGGGATTGAAGCCAAATAGGCCGCTTCGGCTAAGGTCAAATCTTGTGCATCTTTATTGAAATAAGTTTTACTAGCTGCTTCTATCCCATAAACATTTCCACCGTAGGGAATTTCATTCAAATAAGCCTCTAAGATTTTATCTTTGGGCATAGAGTTGTCTATTTTTATAGCCAAGACCCATTCTTTTACTTTTCTAATATATTTAGCAAAACCACTACTGTTAGTGAGGAGAGTATTTTTCACTAATTGCTGAGTGATGGTTGAACCTCCTCCTCCTATCCCAACATGAAATAGATTAGAAAGAATGGCGCGAATGATAGAAGTTATTCGTATTCCACCATGATTGTAAAATTCAGAATCTTCAATAGCGACGGTGGCATTTTTTATATTCAAACTCATTTGTTCAAAAGGGATATCTGTTCTTTTGACATCTTGATGTATGTCATAAAGTAAAATTTTTCCCGTTCGGTCATAAATCTGAGTAGAATTTACTACCTTTCTATTTTCAAAAGAATGAAAATCAGGAATCTCCAAAGAAGACAATAAAATAATAATTATTCCCATTAATAAAATAAAAATACCCGTTAACAACAGCAATAAATTTCTAAATGCTCTTTTGTTTTTGTATAAATTTTTTATTTTTTTAAATACCCCTTTCATTAGTCGAATTATATCATAAAATATGGTATTATTTGAGGGTGAAAGTCATAACAGATGAAAAGAAAATAAAAGAAGTTTTAAGTCGAGGGGTGGAAGATATTTTTATAAAAGAAGACTTAAAAGAAAGATTAAGTTCTGGAAAACAACTAAGAATTAAACTTGGCATTGACCCAACAAGTCCTTTTATTCATCTCGGCCGAGCGGTAACCCTCCTTAAACTTAAAGCCTTTCAAGATTTAGGGCATCATATTGTCTTAATTATTGGTGATTTTACTGCAAAAATTGGAGATCCATCAGATAAATTAGAAAAAAGACCAATGCTAACCGATGAACAAATAAGTAATAATTTAAAAAAATATTTGGAACAAATTAATCTTATTTTGGATATGAAAGAGGTAGAAGTTAGATATAACTCTGAATGGCTCAAAGGGATGAGTATTCCGGAGATAGGTCAGTTGTTGGAATGTTTTACTGTGCAACAAATGACAAAAAGAAGAAATTTTAAAGAAAGATTGGATGCGGGTAAAGATGTTTTTATGGTTGAATTTATGTATCCTGCTTTACAGGGGTATGATAGCGTGGCTGTTAATTCAGATGTTGAAATTGGGGGGTTTGACCAACTTTTTAATTTAAAAGCAGGGAGAACTGTTCAAAAAAGATACGGGCAAAAAGAACAAGATATTATGGTTCTTTCTATGCTCGAGGGGACAGATGGACGTAAGATGTCTTCTTCTTGGGGAAATATAATTTCTGTTATTGATACCCCAGATGAAATGTTCGGGAAAATAATGTCTTTAAAAGATGAACTTATTACAAAATATTTTTTACTGACAACAGACTTAAACTTAAGTGAAATAGCGAAGATAGAAAATTCCTTAAAAAATGGAGAAAATCCAATGGAATTTAAAAAGATTTTAGCTAAAAAAATTATCTCCTTTTATCACTCTGTAAAAGATGCCCAAAAAGCAGAAGAGAATTTTGTGAATACTTTTCAAAAAAAGGAAATTCCAGAAAAAATAAAGGAAATAAAAGTTAAAACCGGAGAAATGTTGAGCGAAATTTTAGTAAAAAATAAGATTTTATCCTCTAAAGGAGAGTGGCGAAGACTTGTTTTAGAAAACGCAGTTCATGATTTACTAAATGATAAAAATATAACAGACGTAAACTTAAAAATTTCAGAAAACTTAACTCTTAAAATTGGTAAAAAAAGATTTGTGAAAATTGTAATAAAATAACCCCGTCGCTCGCGAGCGACGGGGTTATTTTTTAACCATCTCTGTCTGGGTCTTCTTCATCTAATCCAAAATCAGGATCATCAGGCATGTCGAGCGGTTCATCTTCGTCCACGCCCATTTTGAAATTCCCATCTATTTCCTCATCTTCATCGTACATAAAAAATTTATTTTTATTAAATTCCTACTAATGCATACTTTGTATCAAAATATAAAAAGCTTGGCAATAGCAAATGTGGATAACTTGTACTTAAAAATGAAGTAATACTTTTAAAAAGCATTGCGCAGGCTGGCGAGCCGAGCATAGCAAATTTTCAGCAGAAAATTATGTGCGGTTTTTAAAAGTATTACTTCATTTTTAGGCAAGCAAGGGCTGTTAGTGCGATAGCGATAGCGTCCAATTCATCGTCAGAGGTTTTAGATTTTTCGATGTCCACTAATATTTTTACCATTTTTGTTATTTGTTCTTTGTTGGCTCGGCCGTAACCCGTGGTGGCTATTTTTATTTGGGGAGGAGAAGCTTCAAATATTTTCAATCCAGCGCTGACAGCTTCATAAACAACCACTCCGCGTGCTTCTGCGACTTTCATCACTGTTTTTTGATTAGTGTTTAGGAAAAGAGTTTCAATTGAAAGAACTTCTGGTTTGTATTTATTTATTACTTTTTTTACTTCTTCGCCAATTAAAAATAATCGTTCAGAAAAATTTAATTTAGCTGAAGTTTTAAAACATTCCGAAAAAAGCACTCTTTCTTTTTTATCACCTTTATTCTTTTCCAAGATAGCGACCCCAAGTCGTTCGTATCCTGGATCTATCCCTAAAATTCGTGTCATTTGATAATTTTAACATTATGAACAAGTTCTTGCATTTTTAAATGATTAGATATTGTATACAAACAAATAAGTTCCTTTTAGTTTTTATCATTTTCTTGGGAGTGCCAAGAAAATGATGATAATAGATCCGTCACCCGGTGTGTATTGTTACTCTTTAGGGTTATTTAATCTATCCCTACAGAGAGAAGAAAAACGCACTATAACAACGTTTCTTTTTAAGAAAAAGGAGATATTGCCTATGCGTGTTTTTTGTAAAGTAATGTAACAAACTGCACAGTGAAGGAGTTCCCTATGTCTTCTTTAAAAAACATAGGAGGTTTTTATTATCAAAAAATCAGAGTTTCAAAAATAGACACGCTTTTGTGTCTAAACTTGACCTAACCATGGTCTAAAGATCTACCAGCCACTATAAGACTTTTAGTTTTATAGTGGCTTTCTATTTGTCTTTTTATAAAAGTTTTTCTTGTTTTTCTTTCGAGTCAAACCCTAAATGCTCATATGCTTTATTGGTCGCAACTCTTCCGCGGGCGGTGCGTTCTAGTAAACCTAATTGAATTAAGTATGGTTCTATCACTTCTTCTACAGTCGCTTCTTCTTCTGACATAGCGGCTGACATAGTTTTTAATCCCACTGGTCCACCTTTGAATTTTTCAATTAATATTTCCAGAAATTTTCTATCTGAAGAATTCAAACCAATATCATCAATAGCCAGCATAGCAAGAGCTTTTCTCGCCATTTCTTTACTAATAGCTTTTTCACCTGCCCCGTAGGAAGCTTGCTTTCCTTCGGGGTACACTTGAGCGAAATCGCGACAACGTTTCAAAAAGTAATTTGCAGTACGAGGAGTAAACCTACTCCTTTCCGCAATTTCTTTTAAGGCTTCCGGAGCTAAATTTATTTTTAAAAGTTTACTGGACCTTTCAACAATTTTTGCAATTTCCTCATTAGAGTAAAATTCCAAACGAAAAACTCCTCCCGAAAAACGAGAACGAAGCGGAGAAGAAACCATGGCCACTCGAGTCGTGGCAGCAATTAAAGTAAAAGGGGGGAGATCAAGCTGAATAGTACGCGCGGAAGGGCCTTTACCGATAATAATATCTAAAACTCCAGACTCCATAGCAGGGTAGAGTATTTCCTCAACCATTTTATTTAGTCTGTGAATTTCATCTATAAAAAGGATGTCCCCAGAAGCCAAATTTGTTAGAATTGAAGCCAAGTCACCAACTTTTTCTATGGCTGGACCAGAAGTAATTTTCATTTGCTTGCCAGTTTCTTTGGCAATTAAATGCGCTAAGGTAGTTTTCCCTAATCCAGGAGGTCCATAAAAAAGAAGATGCTCTGGAATGTGCCCGCGTTCTTGGGCAGCTCGCAATAAGATTTTAACGTTGTCTTTTATGTGTTTTTGACCAATATATTCATCCCATCGAGTAGGGCGGAGGGTTTGATCTAAAAAAGAATCATCAGCTATTTCTTTTTTTTCGTCTTTTTTCATAAGGATTTTTTTACTTAATTTCATTGTCCGTAAACGATAGGGGTTGACATTTATTTTCTTATATGCTATATTGTAAAAGTGGTACATTTATCAACAGGGTATCAACATAGCTATCAACATTATAGCATTTACTTGATTAAGTATGTAGTATAATTTATCAAGCGAAAGAAAAATTGACAATTGAAAAAGGCATTAATCTCTAAGCAATCAGCCCTTGGTTATATGAATTTGCATAGGACGTTTTGGTACTTTTATTAGTTTCTGGAACTATCCTATAATATTTTGTTACTTTTGGAGCACAGCTCCGAAAGGATTGTTTAGAGATTAATGCTTTTTTTGTTGCCAATTTTATTTATTAACTTCTCGATGTAGTTCAGAAAATAAAGCGACTGTTTGACTGAAATCTTTTTCAGCAATAATAAAAATTAATTCAGTTGGAGTAGAGACGAGCTCTTCTATGTTGATGCGGGCTCGAGCGGTAACTGAAAGAAGCGAAAAGAAAACATTTGGCATACCGAAAACTTCTGAGCCATAGGAAATTCCAATAGCTGCTAAATTATGATTCATAATTTTTGGTTTTATTTTAAAATGTTTCAATACTTTATTTTCTAAATTAGAAGAACAAAGAATATCAATCTCGGCGGTCCCCATAGTAATGGTAAAAAAGTCTTCCGGAGTCACTGCTATTTCTTTATAAAATGATTCGAGCTCCTCAATAAATTTACTGTTGTTTTCGTAGATTATCTCTGAGATGGGGAGTTTGGTGGTTATATTTTTTATAGTGACATCGTGGATCAGAGGTTTTTCTTTTTTAAATTCTTTTCGTAAGCGTGACAAAGAAACCACTAGGCTGGTAATAGTTACTTGTTTTTTGGTGAGGGCCTCCACCTTTGGACGAATGCGATGTGCATAACTGCTCATATTCATATAGCCATTAGTTAAAGCAAAACAAGCCTCTAATTCTCCAAGCACTATTTCTCGCACTATTGGTTGTATTTTGATCATCCCAGTACTAAAATTTTAATTAATAATCTTTATTCTTATATCCCGTAATCAAAAATTTAGTACGGGACAGGTATTACTATTTTAACAGATTTTACAAAAAGTCATAATTTTGAGGTAAATGTTAAAAAACTTAACTTTAGGCAATAAAGCTCGTACTCTTAATGAGTATGAAAAAGAAAATAAAAATTGCCTTGATTGGTTACGGGAAAATGGGCCAAGAAATTAATACATTATGTAATGAATCCGAAATCTTTGAGGTTGTTTCGATTAGTTTTAAAAATATTAATGACAAGTTAGATATAGAAGGGATCAAGAAAGCAGACATTGCTATTGATTTCACCTCCAAAGATATAGTTTTAAAAAATATTGAACAGATTGCCAAACTTGGTAAAAATTTAGTTATCGGGACGACTGGATGGGCTTCTGACATAGAGAAAGTAAAAAAAATAGTTAAGAAATATAAAATAGGATTAATTTATGGTGCTAATTTTTCAGTGGGGGCCAATATATTTTTTAAAATGATAGCTTCTGCTTCTAAGCTTTTTGCTAAATTTCCAGAATATGACGTCTATGGTTTTGAAATTCATCATGGAGGTAAATTAGACAGTCCTTCCGGCACTGCTTTGAAAATAGCAGGAAAGATTTTGGAAAATTTTCCAGCCAAAAAATCTATTCAAACTGAAAAATTAAATAGACAAATTGATCCTACTGAACTTCATCTTGCTTCAATTCGAGGGGGCAGAAACCCTGGTTTTCACGAGGTTATTTTTGATAGTAATGCTGATGGCATTACTCTTTCTCACCAAGCATATAATAGAGTTGGTTTTGCTAAAGGTGCATTGTTTGCAGCAGAATTTATTAAAAGTAAAAAAGGAATTTATGCTTTTGAAAATATCTTATAAATTAACAAAATAAAATATGAAGAACATAAAATTTTTTGGTTCTATTCCAGCTATCGTTACTCCTTTTAAAAAAAATGGAGACCTAGATTTGCCTGCTTTGGAAAAGTTAGTTCTTTTTCAATTAGAAGGTGGGGTAGATGCGATAGTGGTTGTGGGGACTACTGGAGAAGCAACTACCTTAAATGAAGAAGAATATAGTCTGGTGATAAAAACAGTGGTGAAAACAGTTGCTAAAAAAGTTCCGGTCATTGCCGGAGCCGGTAGTAATGATACAAAAAAAGCAGTTCATTTATCTCGCTTAGCAAAAAAGGCTGGAGCTGATGCCCTACTTCACGTAACTCCTTATTACAACAAACCAACTCCTAATGGTTTAGTTCTTCACTTTAAAGAAATTGCCAAAATGGTAGATATGCCCATTATTGTTTATAATGTTCCGGGGAGAACTGGATCTAATGTATCTCCAGAAACTATTGTAAGAATTGCGAGAGAGGTACCGGAAGTAAAAGCAGTCAAAGAAGCTTCGGGTTCCTTGAATCAGATGATGGAAATAATTAATGAAATAAGGAAAAATGGTCCAAAAGATTTTATTGTATTTTCTGGAGATGATGCTGTGGCCTTGCCACTTATTGCCCTAGGTGGACAAGGATGTATTTCAGTTGTTTGCAACGAAGCTCCTAAATTATTTTCCAAAATGATTCACTTAGCACTTAAAGGTAATTTAGAAGAGGCAAGAAAATTACACTACGACCTTTTGCCTTTAATGAACATAAATTTTGTTGAATCTAATCCAATTCCAGTGAAAACAGCTTTAGCTATGATGGGGAAGATTGAGGAAAGTTTCAGACTACCCCTTACTTTTATTGAAGACAAAAATAGGATTTTACTAGAAAAAATTCTGAAAGACTTAAAATTAATTTAAATCTGATAACGATTCATGGCTACTATAAATAAAAATTTTAATAAATTAAAAAGTGGATATTTATTTAGTGAAATTGATAGACGAACTAGAGATTTTATAGAAAAGAATCCTAGAGTAGAAGTTATGCGACTTGGAGTAGGTGATACAACAGAACCTCTTTCTCCCACTATTATCAAAGGATTATCTGAAGGAGTAAAAAAACTTGCCAATATTAAAACCTACACAGGTTATCAGGATGCTGAAGGAAAAGAAGCAAATATAAAACTCCTAACAATGCTCATGTCTTTTTACAAGACAAGGAATATTAGTTTAAATATGCAGGAAATTTTTATTAATGATGGAGCTAAAACGGACTTAGCTAATATTCAATCAATTTTTGATTCAAATAACATTGTGGCTGTTTCAGATCCTGTATACCCAGCATATGTGGACACCACTGTTATTGCTGGCCGGACAGGAGAGTTTGTTGATGGTCAATATAAAGGTTTAGTGTATATGGAATGTAACGAAAAAAATAATTTTGTACCTTTTCCGCCAAAACAAAAGGTGGATATAATTTATCTTTGCAATCCAAATAATCCAACTGGTTCAGTCGCTACTAAAAAGCAGTTAAAATCCTTTGTTGATTATGCAATAAAAAACAAAGCAGTTATTATTTACGACGCAGCCTATTGCGAATATATCTCCAATAAATCTTTACCGAAGAGTATTTATGAGATAAAAGGAGCTAAAAAATGTGCCATCGAGATAAATAGTTTTTCAAAATCAGCAGGGTTTACCGGTGTTCGTTTTGGTTGGACGGTCGTACCGATGGATTTAGTTATCGAAAAAACAAAAAAGAGAGAAGTTAATAATTTATGGAACAGACGACAAGGAACGATGTTTAATGGAGCATCCAATGTTGCTCAGGCAGGCGCCCTAGCAGTTTTGTCAAAAGCTGGGCTAAGAGAAAGCAAAAAAATGGTTGGTTATTATATGAACAATGCAAGAATAATAAAGAAAAATTTATTGAAAATTGGATTTAAAGTTTTTGGTGGAGAAAATGCTCCTTATATTTGGGTAAAAAATCCAAAAGGTCTTAGCTCTTGGGAATTTTTCGACAAACTTTTAAATGAAACCCATGTTGTTGGAACACCAGGATCTGGTTTTGGTCTGTCTGGAGAAGGGTACTTGCGTTTAAGCGCTTTTGGTCATACCACAGACATTGAAAAAGCAGTTAAAAGTATTCGAGATAATTTTAAATTATAAAAAATTTACATTCGGGTAAAATTAAAATGTTAGAAAAGAAAAAAATTGCAGTTGTGGGGGCCACTGGTCTAGTGGGGAGAATGATGCTCAAAGTTCTTGAAGAAAGAAAATTTCCTATTCTAGAATTATTGCCAGTTGCAAGTGAAAAATCAGTTGGGGAAGAAATAATTTTCAATGGAGTACCTTTAAAAATTATTTCTCTTCAAGAAGCTTTAACTAAAAAACCAGAGATTGTTTTATTTTCAGCTGGGAGAACAGTTTCTTTAGAGTGGGCTCCACTTTTTGCGCAAATAGGGGCAACAGTGATTGATAATTCTTCAGCGTGGAGAATGGACTCTTTAAAGAAACTTATCGTGCCTGAAATAAATGGAAATGTTTTAGTAAAAGAAGACAAAATTATTGCTAATCCAAATTGTTCAACTATTCAAATGGTTATGGCGCTTTATCCTTTACATAAGGAATTTAAAATAAAAAGAATCGTTGTTTCAACTTATCAATCTGTGACCGGTACCGGTAAAAAAGCAGTAGATCAACTTATGAATGAGCGTAAAGGTATTAAGGGAGCGATGGCTTATGCCTATCCGATTGACCTAAACTTAATTCCACAGATTGATGTTTTTCTTGATAATGGTTATACCAAAGAAGAAATGAAAATGGTTAATGAGACGAGAAAAATATTAGGCGATGAAAGTATAAATATAACTACGACCGCTGTTCGTATTCCAGTGATGGGAGGACACTCAGAGTCAGTCAATATTGAATTTGAAAAAGATTACGATTTAAAAAAAGTTAGATTTTTACTTTCTAAAATGCCAGGGGTTATCGTGCTTGATGATATTAGAAATTCACAATATCCTATGCCGTTATATACCGATGGTAAAGATGAAGTATTTGTGGGTCGAATTCGCCGAGATGAATCAAATAAAAATTCTCTAAATATGTGGATTGTGGCTGATAATTTACGTAAAGGAGCAGCCACTAATGCAGTGCAAATTGCGGAATACCTCTGTCATAGTAAAATTATCTAAATTTATGATTATAGTGAACAAATTTGGGGGCGGGATTATAGAAGGAGCTGTTTCCATAAAACACTTGTCAAAAATATTTGAAAATTTCCCTTTACAGGATTATTCTGTAAATGTTTTTTCTGCTTTTAGCAAGACTACTAATAATTTAGAAACAATAGTCAAGAATTATATACAAGGGAAAAAAGAAGAAAATGAGAAGTTGTTAAATGAATTAAAAGTTTTTCATCTGGAAATCGTGTCCCAACTTTTTCCCAAAGCACATACTATTTTTAGTATTATTGAAGATGAATTTAAAAAAATAAAAGATACATTCTCTAGAATAGGGCATCTGGAGAACGATAAATTTATCTATGATCAAATTGTTCCTTTTGGAGAAATATTGGCGAGTTTGATTATTAGTAATTATTTTTCTTTTATTGGGATTCCAAATAAACTTATTAATGCTACTGATTTTTTATATACTGATTCTAATTTTAGTTCTGCGAATGTTGATAAAAACGCCACTGCGTTAAATTTAAATTTAAAAATTAGCGAAGAAGTTTTTAAATTACACAAAAATATTATTACTCAAGGTTTTATTGGGTTCTCAAAAAATAACCTAAAGAATGATAGTAAATTTATGACAACATTAGGAAGAGGGGGGAGTGATTATACTGCTGGGTTACTCGGTAACCTTCTCCATGCAGACAAAGTGGTTCTTTGGAAAGATGTTCCTGGGGTGATGGAAAAAAATCCAAAATTATTTAGTAATGAAAAAGTAAAAAGAATTGACTTTTTAACTTATGATGACCTTAGTGGTCTTTTGCAAGATGTTGCTCTTGGTTTAGTGCATCCTAAAACCTTAAAGGAAGTCAAAGAAAAAAGAATTCCTCTGCAAGTAAGGCCATTTTGGGATTTAGATTCAGCCGGTACATTAATTAGTTAATTTTTAATATATAATAAAATTATGCTTGAATTCTATAAATATCACGGTGCTGGAAATGACTTCATTATGATAGATAATCGTGATGGGAATTTTGATGTTACTGACGTGAACAAAATTAAACTTTTATGCAATCGCCGTTTTGGGATTGGGGCAGATGGATTGATCCTTCTTGAATTATCGAATAAGGTGGATTCGACAAACTCACCACAAGCAAATTGTTTTATGAATTATTACAATGCTGATGGAACTGTGGCAGAAATGTGTGGGAATGGAGTAAGGTGTTTGGCTAAATTTTTCCTAAAGCAGACCAACTCTAATTTAAAGGAATTATCCATTGACACCAGGGCGGGGATCAAGAAAGTAATATGTAATGACGATGAAAGTTTCTCTGTAAATATGGGAGCTCCTGTTTTTTCTCATAGTGATTTTCCAGATAGTTCACTTACTCTTGAAAATATTTTATTTAAATTTGTTTCAATGGGAAATCCACATGCTGTTGGGTTGGTAAAAAATATATCTGAAATTGATATATCAAAAATTGGTCCAAAAATAGAACAGGATTTTCATTTTCCCAACAAAATAAATGTAGAATTGGTAGAAAAAGTTACCGATAATTATTTTAAGGTAAAAGTTTGGGAGCGTGGTTGTGGCGTAACTCTTGCTTGTGGTACTGGAGCTTGTGCGGTATATGCAATATTAAAAAATGACCAAGAAGTTGGAGGAGAAATAACCTTAGAATTTCTAGGTGGAAATCTTTTTTTATCAAAAAGCAAAGAAGGACAAATTATTCTTCGTGGTCCCGCAGTATGTGTATTTAAGGGAGAATTAAAATAATATATCTTTTTATTTTATTCTTCATTTAAATCAACTACGCTTTGCACTTCTTCAAATGAAGTAATTCCATTTATCATTTTTACTACACCATCCTGACGCATCGAAAGTATCCCTTGGGCTCGCGCCACTTTTTTAATTTCTCGTTCACTTGGATTTTCAGGAATTATTTTTTCGATAGTCTCGTCAGTTTTTATGGCTTCAAATATTCCTATTCTGCCTTTAAATCCAGTTAAATTACATTTCTCACAACCAACTGATGTGAAAAGTTTCAAAGGTGCATCCGGATTTATATTATAATTTGAAAGACTTTTGCCTTCTTCTTTGATGCTATTTAAAACAACTTTGATTGTTTCTTCCTCTTCCTTGCTTAGAGTTTTTTCTTTTTTGCAAAATTGGCATAATTTACGAACCAAACGTTGAGCAATAGACAGAGACAAAGCAGAAACTAATATTTTTGGATTGACCCCTAAGTTTATTAAGCGTGGTATTACCCCAGCGGCATTATTGGTATGTAGGGTAGAGAAAACTATGTGACCAGTTAAGGCTGATTGTACGGCAATTTCAGCGGTTTCATTATCGCGAATTTCTCCAACCATGACTACATCTGGGTCTTGGCGTAGGGCTGAACGTAGTCCTTCTGCAAAAGTATAACCTTTGGTTACGTCAGTTTGAGTTTGAGTAATACCAACTAAATGATATTCAACTGGATCTTCAATTGTTATTATTTTTATTTCAGGAGAATATATTTTCTTCAAAAAGGCATAAAGGGTAGTAGTTTTTCCAGATCCTGTTGGACCAGTCACTAAAATTAGTCCATTTGGTTTTGAAATTTCTTTTTGGATAACTGAAAAAAGAAAAGGTTCAATCCCAATTTCTTCTAGGGGTACTTGAATTGACTTGGGGTCTAAGATTCTCATCACTATTGATTCTCCATAAGCGCCAGGAATAAGAGAAGTACGAATACTTATTTCTTCTTTTCCTTCGGTGATACTAAAGCGTCCATCTTGAGCTATTTTTGATGTTAGTTTCATCCCAGAAATAAGTTTTATTCGCGAATTAAGTAAACGATAAACATCTAAACTAAAAAATGTTACATCGATGAGAATTCCATCGAGTCGAAGTCTCAGTCTTCCCTTATCCTCTTCTGCTTCAATGTGAATGTCAGATGCCTTAATGGCTATTGCTCCAGCTAGGATTACTTCCAGCATGTGAGAAATTTTATGAATTTTATTTTCTTTTAAAATTTCCTCTATCATCTTATCGATGTCCTGCATCTTTTGTATTTGTTTTGCTATTTCTCTTAGAATTTCTGCAGAAATTTCTAAACCACCGATTGTAGAATTTTCTGCCATTGAAATTTCTTGATATCTATCCCAGACTTTATTTAGACTGGCCATAGAGGCCATATAAAAAGTTGGAACCAGATTGTGTCTTTCCATGTCTTCTTTTAGTCTTTTGATAAGGTCATCATTTGGAGAACGTAAAGCTATGAAAATATTTTTCCCAAAAAGTTTAAAGGGAGCTACATTTAATTCTTTGCAATCTTTTTCAGAGATAGCTCGAAGGGCTTCATTGTCTACTCCTAAGCGAGAAAGATCAATATAAGGGAGACCATATTTTGACTCCGCTAAAGTAGCTATTAATTGCTCTTCTTCTTTTTTATGTAATTCGTCTAATTGTCTATTTTGTTTTTCTTCATCAAAATCTGTTGCCATATATGAATTATAGCTTAAATGGTATAATTAACCAATGCAGGTAGAAACTAAGGTTTGTCAAAATTGTAAAAAAGACTTTAAAATTGAGCTAGAAGATTTTACTTTCTATAAAAAAATAAAAGTTTCTGCTCCGACTTTTTGTCCAGAATGTAGAACAATACGAAGATTATTATTCAGAAATGAAAGGGTTTTATATAAAAAAGAAAATAGTGCTTCAAAATCTAAAGAAAAAATAATAAGTATGTATTCTCCCGAATCTCCTTATGTAATTTATGATAAAGAATATTGGATAAATGATGACAATTGGGACCCTAGAGATTATGGAGTAGATTATGATTTTACTAAATCATTTTTTGAACAGTTCCATAATCTTGATAAAAAAGTTCCAAAATATGCTTTATATAACGTTAATCCTGTAAGAAGTGATTATTGTAATATTTGTGTTGATATGAAAGATTGCTACTTAGTTTTTGGTAGTTGGTATTCAGAAAATTGTCAGTATGGTGATACTGTTTTGGAAAGTAAAAATTGTGTTGATAATTCATGGATAAATAAATGTGAACTTTCAACTCAGTTGATAAATTCTGATACCTGTTACCAAACCTTTTTTGCTCAGGATTGTGAAAATTGTATAGATTGCTGGTTTATATATGATTGTAAAAATTGTCAGAATTGTCTTTTTTCTTCTAATCTTCGTAATCAACAATTTTACATTGAAAATAAACCAGTTTCAAAAGAAGAATTTTTTAAAATCAAAGAATCTTTATTAAATTCCCTTAATTTGAAAAATGGGCTTGATGAATTATTTAATAAATATACAAAAGTCAAAAGCCAAGCTATTAATAAATTTATGATTGGGAAAAACTATGTTAATGTCACTGGAAATTTTATTAACAATTCAAGAAATGTAAAAAAATCTCATTTTGTTTCAGAGGTTGATAATGTTAGATATAGTATTAGGTCTGTTAAGGGACAAAAAGATACCAGTGATGTCTTTGGTGTTAGTGGAGGAGAACTAGCTTATGAATCCTTGAATGTTGATTTTAGTTCTAATATTTTAAGTACTTTACATGGTTTAAATTTAATAAATGTTTCATATTCGATCGATTGTGATAATTGTAATAATCTCTTTGGTTGCATTGGCTTACATAACAAATCCTACTGCATCCTCAACAAACAATACACCAAGGAACAATACGAAGAATTAGTTCCAAAAATCATACAGCATATGAATGATATGCTATATATAGATAGTAAGGGTAGAATATACAAATATGGAGAATTCTTTCCAAGTGAATTGTCACCCTTCTGTTACAACGAAACCATTGCTCAAGAATACTTTCCTTTAACAAAAGAAGAAGCTTTAAAACAAGGTTTTAAATGGAAAGATAGAGAAGAAAGAAACTATACCATAGACATTAAAACAGAAGATATTCCTAATGATATTAAAAAAGTAAAGGATGATATGGTAGGGAAAGTCATTGAATGTGAACATAAAGGAGAATGCAATGAACAATGCACTGAAGCCTTCAAAATCATAGGAGCTGAGTTACAATTCTACCAAAGGATGAATCTACCTTTACCTAGATTATGTCCTAATTGTAGACATTACCAGAGATTAAAACAAAGAAATCCTTTAAACCTTTGGCATAGAAAGTGTATGAAAGAAGGATGTGTTAATGAATTCGAAACTTCTTATTCTCCAGATAGACCAGAGATTGTGTATTGTGAGAGGTGTTATCAACAAGAAGTTTATTAAATATGAAAAAAGAAATTAAAACTTTAGTATTACTTGATGCTCACGCTATAATTCACCGTGCTTATCATGCCTTGCCGGAATTTATGTCTTCCAAAGGTGAACCTACCGGGGCTCTTTATGGACTCTCTAGTATGTTGATGAAAATAGTAACTGACTTAAAGCCAGATTATATTGTGGCTTGTTATGATTTACCAGGAAAAACTTTTCGACACGAAGCTTATGATGGGTACAAGGCTGGCCGGGCTAAAGCAGAAGAATCTCTTATTGTGCAATTAAAAAATTCCCGTCAGATTTTTGAAGCTTTTAATATTCCCATGTATGACAGCCCAGGGTTTGAGGCAGATGACATTTTGGGAACGATAGTGTATCAATTTTACCCCTGCCCAGCCTCCCCCTATATAGGGGGAGGTGCCAAAGGCGGAGGGGGTATAAATATAATTATTGCTTCTGGGGATATGGATACAATGCAATTAGTAGATGATAAAAAAGTGCAAGTTTATACTTTAAAGAAAGGAATTAATGACACTATTTTATATGACGAAGATGCGGTTGTAGAGAGATTTCATTTCAAGCCAAAATTTTTACCAGATTATAAAGGATTGCGTGGAGATCCTTCAGATAACATTATTGGCATCAAGGGTATTGGTGAAAAAACAGCCGAAAGTTTAATTGTAAACTTTGGAACGATAGAAGAAATATACAAACAATTACGAAGTACGAATTATGAAATAAAGTTTAAAAAATTGGGATTTTCTGATCGAATAGTAAAATTATTAAAAGACAATGAGGAAGAAGCTTTATTTTCTAAAATTTTAGCGACCATCAGAAACGATGCGCCGATAGATTTTGCAATACCCTTAAAAACTTTTTGGGAAAATGCAGATTTAACAAAAATTGAACAGATTTTTATTAAATTTGAATTTCGGAGTTTGTTTGGGCGTTTGAAAAACTTTTTTGGAGATAATCATAAATCTCCCGAAGATGCCCTCCGTTCTGCCCCAGAAGGGGAATTAAAGAAAGCAAGTTTTGGAGCTGGTCTGGCCGGGGTAGGGGACCTGGAGAACCGAGGACCCGAGAAAACTTTGCTTTCTTTAATTCCCCCACAAAAACTTCAAGAAGCTAGTATTGCTCTTTGGATTATAAATTCTGATATTTCTAATCCACAACTAAATGATATTTTAATGTTTGCCAATATATCATCTTCATCAACTGACCAAGGTTCTTTTGATATTGCTTATGAATATATTTTAAAAAAGTTAAAAGAGAAAAACCCACGCCAGGGCGGGGCAAGTTTAGAAAAAGTATATGAAGAAATAGAAAAACCTATTATTCCCACAGTTAAAGAGATGGAAAGTCACGGGATTTTAATAGATCAGAAATATTTTGAAAAATTATCAAGTGAATATCACGTAGAATTAGATATTTTAACTAAAAAAATATATAAACAGGCTGGCGTAGAATTTAATATTAATTCACCCAAACAATTAGGAGAAGTTATTTTTGGTAAAATGGGGATAAGTTTGGGAGGGAAAAATAAAGTAAAGAAAAATGCTAGTGGGTCTTTTTCTACTAAAGTTTCAGTGTTAGAAGAATTAGAAGAAGATCATTTAATTATCAAAGAAATATTATTTTATCGAGAATTACAGAAATTGCTTTCTACTTATGTTGATGTTATCCCTAAAATGGTGACGACCGATGGTCGTTTACATGCTAAGTTTTTACAAAATGGCACTACCACGGGGAGATTTTCTTCCAAAGATCCAAATCTACAAAATTTACCAATCAAAACAGAATTAGGTAGAAGAATTCGAGGGGGTTTTATTGCTCCCAAGGGTTATAAGCTAGTAGCTTTTGATTATAGTCAGATTGAATTACGGGTGGCAGCGATGCTCTCAGGAGATAAAAAGATGACTAAAGTTTTTTATGAAAAAAAAGATATTCATACTGGAATTGCTTCTTTTGTTTTTAATGTTCCATTTGATCAAGTGGATAGTGAAATGCGCCGTAAAGCAAAAGTGATAAATTTTGGAATTATTTATGGTATGGGAGTTTCTGCTTTGAAAAAAAATCTTGGGGGGACACGTGAAGAAGCGCAAAAATTTTACGATAATTATTTTAATCAGTTTTCTGGATTGCGAGATTATTTAGATAGTATTAAAGAATATGCAACAAAATTTTCTTATACAGAAACATTGTTTGGTCGAAGAAGATATTTCCCTAATATTAAATCTAGAATTCCTTTTTTAAAAAACATGGCGGAGCGAACCGCGACCAATGCACCTATTCAGGGAACGGCTGCAGATATTATCAAGTTGGCTATTAGGTTTGCTGGGGAAGATTTACAAAAAGCTGAATTGCTAGACAAAGTTCATCTAGTACTTCAGATTCACGATGAGTTGGTTTACGAAATAGAGGAAAATGTATTGAAAGAAGCCGAAAGAATAATAAAAAGAGCTATGGAAGGGGTGCTAGAAAGGTCATTTTTGCATTATAAAACCGATATTCCCCTAGAAGTACACTTTGGTTTTGGAGATAATCTTCAGGAAGTTAAGTAAGATATTTATGATATAATAGAGATATGGAAAATAGTAATAAAAACCATATTCATGGGATACACCACGTTTTAGCGCATTCTTACACCATGCATTTATTTTTGTTTTTGGTTGGAGTTGTACTTGATCTTATTTTTAATTTTAAACTTTTTTATAACCCTTCTATGGCGCCTCTGGGTATTTTCTTTTTAATCTTTGGAACATTTTTAATTATTTGGGCACAAAAAACTTCACGAAAGCTTGATAAGAATAATATCAGCGTAGAAACTTTTCGACATGGACCATATCGTTACACCAGAACTCCTACTAATTTTGGCCTCTGCTTTTTAGTCTTAGGTTTTGGATTGATTATTAACGCCTTTTTTGTAATTTTATCCGCTTTTGTTTCTTTTCTTATTTCTAAGTTTGTATTTTTAAATAAACAAGAAAAAATGTTAGCCGTAAAATACGGTGCTCCTTACCTTGAATATAAAAAGATGGTGAAGTTTTAATTCCTTATTGAATAATTATGTTGTATCTTTTTTCTGGAGATGATTCTAAAAATAAAATTTTAAATTATGAAAAATTCATAAAGTCTATTCCTTCCAGTACAGAGACTTTCTTTATAAATAGGAATGATTTTAATCCTGTTCAAATTGAAAGTTTTTATTCTGGAGCGGGTCTTTTTTCAGCTTTGTCGGCGGTAGTTTTTCAAAATATTTTTGAGTATGAGGAAACGCGCAATTTTGTTTTAGATAAGCTGAAACAAATGGGAGAGTCTGATAATATATTTATATTTTTAGAAAGTAAGTTGAATAAACCAATTATAGACGCCTTCAAAAAAGTTGAGGCAAAAAGAATTCAGATTAATATTTTTGAATTACCTAAGCAAAAAAAAGAAAAATTTGATAATTTTTTAGTGGCTAATGCTTTTATCAATAAAGATAAATTAAATACTTGGATTTATTTCAGACAGGCGATGGATGTAGGAGTGGGAATGGAGGAAATTGTCGGAGTTCTTTTTTGGAAAATCAAAGATACAATAATTAAAAAAGATTTCTGTAAATTTAAAGAGTCAGAACTTAAGAACTTTGCTTCAAAATTAAGCTATCTTTTACCCGAAGCTCGCAAGGTGGGGCGTGACGCAGAAGCTGCTTTTGAGCAGTTTTTACTAGAAGCGTTTAAGTAGATTTTCTTTACGGCTGTGCGCCCGCTCGGGATCGAACCGAGGACCTTATCCTTAAAAGGGATCTGCTCTACCAGCTGAGCTACGGGCGCATGTATTTATTATTCTAAAAAAGAACGATGGGCGTTTTTCCTTTAAAAATCAATATCTTATGATAGTATAAGAAATATGCCGAAAAATCAAGGAAATAGAACAAATATTTTTAAATTAAACAATCCTTTTCAGCCGGCGGGAGATCAACCAGTGGCTATTTCGAAACTCATGGAAGGGCTTAATAAAGGGATGAAAAAGCAGACATTGCTCGGGGCGACAGGCACGGGTAAAACTTTTACAATGGCGAATGTCATTGCTCAATATAATAAACCAACGTTGGTCATAGCACACAATAAAACCTTGGCTGCTCAGCTAGCGCAAGAGTTTAGATTATTTTTCCCAAACTCCGCGGTGCATTATTTTGTTTCTTATTATGATTATTACCAACCAGAAGCTTACATGCCCGCCTCCGATACTTATATTGAAAAAGATGCATCTATTAATAAAGAAATAGATATGTTTCGTCATGCGACCACTCAAGCTTTGCTTACTAGAAAGGATGTGATTATAGTAGCATCAGTTTCTTGTATTTATGGTTTAGGTTCACCAGAAGAATATGAAAAAGTTAATTTAAAGCTAGAGATAGGAATGAAAATGGATCGAATGACTTTAATGAAATCTCTTATTAAAATACATTTTGAGCGTACTAATGCAGACCTAAGTCCAGGAACTTTTCGTTCTCTTGGCTCACGAGTAGAATTTATGCCGGTATCTGAGTCCGTTATGTATCAAATAGAAATGTTAGGTGGAGTAATTTCAAAAATAACAAAAGTTGATCCAGTTTCTTCGCAAATAATAAAAGAAGAAAAAAACATTTTTGTTTTTCCAGCTAAACATTTTATTACGGAAGATTTAAAAAAGAAAAAAGCATTAGTGAACATTAAAAAAGAATTAAACATTCAATTAAAAAAGTTTAAAAAAGAAGGGAAACTTTTAGAAGCGGAAAGAATCAAAAGAAGAACAAATTATGACCTTGCCATGATTAAAGAAGTTGGTTATTGTAATGGTATTGAAAACTATTCTAGACATTTGTCTGGTAAAAAAGAAGGTGAACCACCAGAAACATTATTATCATATTTTCCCCATAAAAGAAATCTGGAACATACTCTCCGTCATTCGCACTCCATCTTGGAAGGGCAAGATATTTCTGGTCGTAGCGAAGATTCCTCCGAGTATGTTCCAGATTTCTTAACTATTATTGATGAATCTCATGTAACTCTGCCTCAACTAGAAGGGATGTACGCGGGGGATGCTTCTCGTAAAGATACCCTTATAGAATACGGTTTTCGCCTACCATCCGCTAAGGATAATAGACCTTTAAAATATGAAGAATTTCAGAAACGAATTGGTCCTGTTATTTATACAAGCGCTACTCCGAGCGAACAAGAACGTAGTCAAAGCGAGCAAATTGTAGAACAGATTATTCGTCCGACTGGGCTTGTGGACCCAGAAACGATAGTGCGACCAGTTTCGGCGAGTGGGCAGACTTTTGTGAATGGTCTGGCGGGGGTAGGGGACCCCGAGAACCGAGGACCTGAACAAAAGACTGACCACTCGCCGAAACAATACCCTGGCCAGATTCAAGATTTTATAATGGAAACAGAAAAAACAATTACTAAAGGTTTTCGTGTTTTAGCGACAACACTGACTAAAAAGATGGCGGAAGATCTTTCTGTCTATCTTAAAGATAAAAAAATAAAAGCAGAATATTTACATAGCGACGTAAAAACAATGGAAAGAATAAAAATTCTTACTCAGTTTCGAAAAGGAGAGTTTGATGTTTTAGTCGGAGTAAATTTACTTCGGGAAGGCCTTGATTTGCCGGAAGTGGCCTTAATTGGTATTTTAGACGCAGACAAGGCAGGATTTTTACGTTCTGAAACATCTCTTATTCAGACTATTGGTCGCGCTGCTCGTAATAGTGAAGGGAAAGTTATTCTTTATGCTGACATTATGACAGATGCGATGACAAAAGCTTTAAGGGAAACTACTCGTCGTCGAAATATTCAACTTGCTTATAATAAAAAATATAACATTACTCCAAAGACGATTATAAAAAAAATAAAAGATATTACGGAAGAATTAGAAAGCGAGCACAGTAAAGCTGTCAATGCAGAGTTGAAATTAGATCTGGAAGTTTTTAAAAAAGCTTACTCAAAAGAATTTATAAAAGAAAAGAAAAAAATTACGATGGGAGTACTCCCTTTTTCTGATCAAGAGCTTGAGTCGATGCTTTATGAAAAAATAATAAAAATAAAAGAGCGTGAAATGAATAAAGCTGTAAAAGAATTAGATTTTGAAACAGCCG